>JBDUBA010000116.1:0-6837 GCA_040004335.1 Gemmatimonas sp. | reverse complement strand
CTGCTGAGAACCGCTGAGAATCGCCGAGCAAGCGAAACGAATTTTGGAAGTGACAGACCACGACTTCGTCTTAAATCATTTACCGCAGTTCTCAGTGTTGCTCGGCGGTGCTCAGCGTCCCGAGCAGTTACTTGCTACACCACGACCGCTTTTTCAAACGCACCGCAGTTCTCGGTATCGCTCAGCAGTACGCCGCGTTCCGTGCAGATAGTCGTTGTCAAACATCATACATAAACGCGCTGCAACAGCCATGACTCTCCACTCCGCCCGCAATACAGTATCGCGCGTTTCTGCGGCGCTCGTGCTCTTAACGGCGCACGCGAACGCCCAGGCAGCCGCTCTCGCGCAAGTGCCCGCTGGTGTGAATTGCACCGCGCGCCCCACGGGCGGCAACGCCGACGACGCACACCCGGTGTGTGAGGTGCGCGCGAAGATTGTGCACGGACCGTATTTGCATGCTCCAACCGATACGTCCGCGATCATTACCTGGATGACCGACTTGCCCTCACACGTTCGCGTGTTGTACGGCGTGAACGGACAATTGAACAAACAAGCGTTTGCGACGCAGGACGGGATGGTTGCGGTTGGCACGCTGCACAACGTGCATCTGCACGGACTCACGCCCGGCCAGAAATACGACTATCGCATAGAAGCCACGCCGGTGTTTGATGTCCCGGCGTATTGGCCTAAAACCGGCGTCGCGATGCAAAGCCCCGTGTATGCGTTCACCACGTTCGATACGCGCAAGCCAATCGTTCGATTCGCATCAATCTCGGATACACATGAAAGTGTTGGACGCATTGACACGCTCATGCAGCGCATTCAAAACGATTCCCTCGATTTCCTCGTGCAAACCGGCGACGCATTCAATGGCGTGTCGTCCGAGGCACAGGTGTGGGACAAATGGCTCACACCACTGATTGAGGGTGCGTTGCATCAATCAATTCCACTCATTCTCGCGCGCGGCAATCACGACACACGCGGCCCGTTTGCGCGCGAATTCATCAAGTACGTCCCCATCGAAGAAAATCGATTCTACTTCGCGCGGGACGTTGGCCCAGTGCACTTGCTCGTACTCGACACCGGCGAAGACAAACCCGATTCCACGCAGGTATACGCGGCACTCAATCGGTTCGACGAGTATCGCGCGGACGAACTGGCGTGGTTCAAACGACACGCTGCTGCCGATACACGCGCGAAAACCGCGCCGTTTCGAATTGTCGTCATGCATCAACCAACCTGGGGCGCCGGTTGGATCAGTCCTGCCAGCGACTCCGTGCGCGCCGCGTGGCTCAAGGCGACCAATGCCGCCGGGGTTGATCTGGTGATCGCGGGGCACACCCATCGCTTTTCATTCACACCGGCAGGCGCGCAGGGCAACAACTATCCGGTGTTGGTCGTCGGGCAGGACCAAGTCGCCAAGGTGCAGGTTACCGCGCGCGAAATTCGCGTACAAGTGGTGGGAAAGGACGGGCTCGAAGTGAAAGCATTCACCGTACCGGTCAAAATACGGAAATAGCACTGGCGGACCGCTCACACCGCATGCGCATCGGCACACCGATCACAATCAGTTCTGGCGATCCGGCTGTCAAACGCACAGCTTCAATCAGTACTCACCGTCCAGAGACCATGAAAAACAGAAAGCTCTACGTCACCCTCGTTACTGCAGCTATTGTGGGCGCGCCGCTGGTGCTGGCCGCGTGGACATTCGGCAACGCCGCTACTGCGACGTCCGCGGCCGTCGTTGCACACAATGGTGCAGCGCGTACCACGACCGCAGCATCACCCACCACGATGGTGGTATCCGCCAGCGCCATTGCCAGCGCCGCCGGACGTGATGTCATGGCCGCCGGCGGCAACGCCGTCGACGCTGCAGTGGCGACGGGACTCGCACTCGCGGTCACGTATCCATTCGCGGGCAACATTGGCGGTGGTGGCTTCATGGTCATTCGAATGCCCGACGGCAAATCAACCACGATAGATTTCCGCGAAATGGCACCGAAGGCCGCGAAACCGGAAATGTTTACGGATTCGACCGGCGCGTATTCGTCGCGCATTCATCACAACAGCTTGATATCCGTGGGTGTTCCGGGCACCGTTGCCGGATTCGCGCTCGCGCAAGGCAAGTATGGAAAAGCGAAATGGGCCGCAGTTGTGGAGCCGGCCATTCATCTCGCGAAAGACGGATTCAACGCGCCCAAAGGACTCGCTGCGTCGCTCGGTCGCGCTATCACCAACAACTTCAAGAACTATCCGGCCAGCATTGCTGCGTACAGCAAGAACGGCACGGCGTACGCCGAAGGTGAACTCATCAAGCTGCCCGATCTCGCCCGCACGCTTGAACGAATCCGCGACAGCGGAAAAGACGGGTTCTACAAAGGCGAAACTGCACGACTGCTCGCACAGGAAATGAAACGCGGCGGCGGCTTAATCACCGAAGAAGATCTCGCCAATTACGTGGCGAAAGAACGTGCCGCGATCAACAGCAAATATCGCGGCTACGACATCATCAGCATGGCACCACCCAGTTCTGGTGGTGTTGCGATGACGGAAATGTTGAACATTCTCGAAGGGTTCGACCTCGCGAAGGCAGGACACAATTCTCCGCAGTACGTACACATGGTCGCCGAAGCCATGCGTCGTGCCTTCCTCGACCGCGCGCGCTACCTCGGCGATCCTGATTTTGTCAAAGCGCCTATCGATCGCCTCATGAGCAAGGACTACGCAACAACGCTTCGGAAAACAATTCTTCCAGATAAAGCGACGCCATCAGCACCATCGCAAATCACGCAGGCGTACGAAAGCAACGAAACAACCCATTTCTCCGTCGTTGATGCGAGCGGCATGGCCGTGTCGGTGACGTTCACGCTTGAGGGAGGCTACGGAGTTGGCGCTGTCGTTCCAGGTGCCGGTTTTCTGCTGAACAATGAGATGGGCGATTTCAACGGCAAACCCGGCGTCACCGATTCAACTGGACTGATTGGCACGGATGCCAATCTCGCACGTCCAGGCAAACGTATGCTGTCCAGCATGACGCCCACCATCATTGCGAAAGACGGCAAACTCGTGGCCGTTGTCGGAAGCCCGGGTGGACGCACCATCATCAACACTGTGCTGCAGGTCGTGCTCAACATCATCGACTTCAAGATGCCCATTCAGGAAGCGGTAAATGCGCCGCGCTTCCACCATCAGTGGCTGCCGGACGTCATCACGTTCGAGCGGAACGGCATTACTGAGCCCAACGTAAAGTTACTGGAAGCGATGGGTTATCACTTGCGCGCTGGCGGAAATCAAGGCACCGCGCATTCGATCATGATCGATACAACAACGGGTGCCCGAATGGGAGCACCCGATGCTCGAGACGCTGACGCAGGTGCTGCCCACAACTGAGCAGCGGAACCGCTCGTCCTGTTTATGTTGATATTGGCGCTTGCGCAAACTTCAAATCATGCGCGTCATTTTGAAGAACGTAACGAAGAGCACCGCAGCAATGACCACGAGCAGGTGGAGAACAAGAATAGTCCAGTGCAGCGGCGCTGCCACCACTTTCCCAAGCAGCGACATCACCGAAAAGATACAAACGACCAGTGCATAGAGTGGTAATAGCTGGTCGGTGCCGTACCAGATAATGCCATGCGCGAATACGCCATACCATCGCTGCAGTGCGTATGCGACCACACCCGAAGCGGTCAACAGGTTGACAATCGGCACCAGCGGCAAGACCGTGCCGCGACGCCACGACACAACGCCCACGGTCACATGCGCGATTAGCGCGAACCAAACGAGGATGCGAACCGAAAAGTCACTCACGAGCGCGTCAGGAATTGCAGCAGACTTGTTGCGACGTGCACGGTCACTCCGGTCAAATAGTTACGCGCGTTTGGGTTCGGTCGCGGCCCACCACAAGAATATGAGCGCCAGCACCAGATCGGGCGAACTCTTTGGCACGATTGCCGCTGGCACGTCACCGACCGCCCAGTAGATAACTGCACTCGCAAAAAACCCAAGCTTTCCAAGCGCGCCTACTATCAACAACTGGCGATTGATCACCGGCTGTCGGGCAAGACATGCATATACACCGCAAAACAATCCGATCACCAAAACAACCTGCGCTATGTAAAACGGCGGACCTGGCATGGGCAACATTGACGATTCGCGCCCCATCGCCGCCGGAAGAAAAATCGCGACACCCAGCAAGTTGAGCGCTACAGAAGCCCAAAGAGCTGTTCGAATCACAGCGTTACGCGTCACGATACGATCTCGAAAGTAAGATTGAGGATGCCACGATAGACTGCGATGTGCGCACCATCCGGTGACCACGCCCGTAAGTGATCAAAAATTATTCTACGAAATGGATCAGTGGTGAGACGTTTGCGCTCGGTGCCGTCACGATTGATAACGTAAATGACCGAGAGGCCATCCGACTTCAACACGCTCACACCGTCATTGAAATTCCGCTCGGCGTCGCCGATGTCGCGTTCATCAAGCGAGGCAGTTGGATCAATGCCAACTGCAAGTCTCACCCGTCGTACGGTGGGCTGATCGCGGGAAAGCGACTGCGGCAACACTGGACCCGACACAAACGATTCGAAGAACAAATCGTGTGTGGCAGCCGGCTGCTCGGGGCGAGTGGGTTCGAACGGTGCATCACCGGCTACGGCACTCACGACCAGAGGAAGTGCCAGGCGCGCCAGCAAACGGGAATTGGACATCACGACGATCGGCGACGAGACTCGGAGAGCGCGGAAAGGAACTGCCGACCAGACTACGGCGCCCGGTGTTCAATGAGCGGTCAAACCCATCCATCCTATCAGCGTGATAAAGCGCACAGGTCCGACATTGCCTGGCGCCCTCAACGGGACGGCCGCCGCTGGCTCGGGAAATCCATAATATTTTCCCACTCGCTGGCATCCGATCGCGTCACCACGGCAATGACGGGCTCAGTCTCACTCAAATTACACACCTCGTGCGGAACACCGGGCGCGATGTAAATGAAATCCCCGGCTGTGTTGTCCACGCGATGTTCCAACGATTCGCCGTACTCGTGTCGCACGTTGCCTTCGAGTATGTAGAGCATCACTTCGAAATCCACATGGATGTGTGCGTAGGCAACACCGCCAGGCGGAATCATCGCGACGTTCATCGACAACTTTTGCGCGTCGGTGTTTTTCGCGGACAATCCTGTCTTGTAACGAATTCCGTTCCAGCCACGCGTGATGCCGCTGCCACGGAGAACCGCGATACCGTCGTGTGATTCAGTGGCAGCAATTTCGGAAGAATCTGCAGACATGTTCGTGTGAGGAGTGAGGGGAAGAACTCAGAACGCTTCAAAACGTTGTTCGCGCATCACTGCACATCCGTGCTTACCCGCTTCTCTCATCGCGTTCAAATCACGTTGCGCGCCAGCCGGTACGAAGTGATTCGGAAATTCGCCCTGCAACACATCGTCCGCATAATACGGCAACGCGGTGCTCACGAAATCGTCGCCCGTGATCTGCGAATCTGATTCAACGGCGGCCAGAAATTTGCGGGCCAGCTCCAGCAACTCAAGTTCGCGCTCGTTGTTGGCGGCGGTTGGCAAAATACCAAAAGCCTGAGGAGCCGCCGAGGCCGAAGGTGCGATGGCGCGTTGTGCGAGTTCGGTCTGCATGCTGCAATGCGTAAACGGTTTGGGGCGTGTACGAATGTGGGCGCGCCTGATCCTGAAAATTAGCCACCTGGCGATGACCTGAGCCCAGAGACGAGGCAAGACGGCAAAGCGGCAAACCACACGGAACGCTGAGAAGACGGAAAACTGCTGAGCACCGCTGAGCAAGTCTGAAATAATATTTCCGAAAATGAGCATCGCATCCCTGTTTCTGATGGGTTGTTCTCAGCGGTTCTGAGTGTCTCAGCGGTGCTCAGCGTGCTGGTTGCTAATCGGCCTCAAACAGCAAGCCAAAATCCGCCGCACCGTTGACAACGGCTCCAAACGATGACACTATCTCCGAAAGCATTCGGAGGTGAGTTATGGGAGTAGCCTTTACCGAGCGCGAGCTCGACATCATGGCCGTGCTCTGGGC
The DNA here is from genome assembly GCA_040004335.1 of Gemmatimonas sp. GTDB lineage: Bacteria > Gemmatimonadota > Gemmatimonadetes > Gemmatimonadales > Gemmatimonadaceae > Gemmatimonas. The sequence goes on along the minus strand of JBDUBA010000116.1, from coordinate 775 downwards.
ACGAGGACCGTCCACCGCCGCCGAGGTGCGCGCCGCGTTGGCGGATGACATTACGCACAACACGGTGCAGAAAATGCTCAGCATCCTCGAAGAAAAAGGCCACGTGGGCCACGTCGAGGAAGGCCGCATGCACCGATTTCACGCGCTGGTCGAACGCGAAGAAGCGGGAACGAGCGCCTTTGGTCGCCTGATGGACAAGATGTTCGCAGGATCGGCCGAGGCGTTGCTGTTGCACTTTGTGAAGGATCGCCGGCTTACGCGAGCAGATCTCGAGCGTGTGCGACGTGTGCTGGATGATCGGCTGGAAGACGACGACGGCGCTGCTCCGTCCGACGCACCCGCGCGACACAAAGGCGCGAAACGCGGAGAGCGCGGAGAACGCAAATGACTTTCAATTGGTTGTTATACTTTTTGCAAGTTGGCACCGTTCTCGCAATTGCGGTGTGGCATTTGAATACGGTGTGCGTGCGTTGGTTTGCCAATGCGTTGGGTATGTGCGCGCCGTGCCTAAGCCTCACTGCCATCGGGAGCGCGTCCAGAATTCGATGATGGCCACAATCATCGGCCGAGCCATTTTGTCATCCATCTTTCCACCGGCGCCTTCAACAACAACACCCGCAACGCGACCGGGATGTGCGCCTGCGTACGCAATGGCGGCGGCCCTCCCCATCGAATGACCAACCGGCACAACACGAGCGAGAGCGAGTTGGTCAGCTACGACGCCAACGTCGTCCGCAATGGCTCGTGGTTGATGTTTAGGACACACGCCGTTTTG
>JBDUBA010000151.1:0-22819 GCA_040004335.1 Gemmatimonas sp. | reverse complement strand
GTCACGGGTCCACCTTCCCCATAAGCGGGACCAGAGGCACGTTTAGCGCCACAAAGCATCAGTCGTACCAACATTCTGTCCTTCCCCGCCCATGAACTCGAGATTCACTCCGTTTGCCGTTTCGCTGACAGCGGCAGCTATCTTCGCGAGTTGCGCGCGAACCCCCGCGCCAGCGCCCGCAGCAGCGCCCGCGCCGACTCGCCCCGTAACTCCGGCGCCCCAAACTCCAACTGACACTGCCGGTGGCGGGGGCGGCGGACGTGGTGGTGGTGCAGCCGGCGGCCCCACCACACCGGCGGCGCCTCGCGCATACAACCGTGTGATTACGCCGGGCGCGATCACGCGGCGCGGAATGTTCAGCACACACCGTGTGGGCGATCGGCTGTATTTCGAAATTCCGAACAAGGAACTGAACAAGGACCAGCTCATTGTCGGTCGCTACGCAGCGGCCGCGGCGGCCGATCCCAACTTGCCAGGTGTTGGCGGCGCGAATTACGGCGGCGATCAATTCACCGACGCCACACTCCGTTGGGATCGCGAAGGCAATCGCGTGGTGTTGCGCTCACCGTCCTTCGCGATTGTGGCCGACACCTCCACTTCGGTCTACAACGCGGTGCGCGCGTCCAACTACGCGCCCATCATCGGCGTGTTCAACGTTGAAACGTACGGTCCGGACAGCGCGGCAGTCGTGGACGTGACGCGTTTGTTCACCACGCAAATTCCGGAACTCGCCGCCATTCGCGGAACCATTGATGCCACACGTTCGTTTGTTGAACGTGCGGTTGCCTTCCCGGACAACGTGGAAATTGAAGCAACCCAAACCGGAACACTGCCGGCTGCCGCCGGTGCTGCTGCTGCAGCCGGTCCCCGTCCTGCAACGTCGGTGCTCGCGCACTGGAGTCTGGTGCGGCTGCCGGAAATTCCAATGATGCCGCGTCGTTTTGACGAACGCGTTGGTTTCTTCAACATCCGCAATGTCGACTTCGGAACCGACGAGCAGCGTTCGGCGCAGCGCCGTTACATCACGAAGTATCGTCTGGAATGTTCGGACCGGCGCGAGGGCAATTTGTGTTATCCCAAGAAGCCCATTGTGTATTACGTCGATCCGGCAACGCCCGCCAACATGAAGCCGTGGATCAAGAAAGCAATTGAATCGTGGCAGCCGGCATTTGAAGAGGCAGGATTCAAGGAAGGTATTGTCGCGCGAGAAGCACCTGCGGGCGATAAGGATTGGTCGCCGGAAGACATTCGTAATACCGTGATTCGCTGGTTGCCCAGCACCACTGAGAACGCGGTTGGTCCACACGTTTCCGATCCGCGCACTGGTGAAATTTTGAACGGTTCGGTGCGCATGTTCCACAACGTGCAGAACCTCGCGCGTGACTGGTACTTCACGCAGGTCTCGGCACTCGATCCGCGCGTACGCACGTTTCCAATCCCCGATTCGCTGATTGGACGGTTGATGGAGTTTGTCGTGGCGCACGAGATCGGTCACACCATTGGTTTGCAGCACGACCAGATTGGCAGCTCGACATATCCGGCCGACAGCTTGCGCAGTAAAACGTGGACGGCGAAAATGGGCCACAGCCCAAGTATCATGGATTATTCGCGCTTCAACTATGTTGCGCAGCCGGAAGATGGGATTGCGTTGAAGGATCTCATTCCGCGCATTGGTCCGTACGACAAGTACGCCATTATGTGGGGATACAAACCCATCCCCAACGCTCGTACGCCCGATGCCGAACGTACGACGCTCGAGCAGTGGTCGCGTATGCAGGACAACACGCCATGGTTCCGCTTTTCCGCGAGCAACGACTTTGGCGGATTCGGCACGCAAAGCGAAGCCGTCGGTGATGCCGATCCCGTCAAGAGCACGGGCCTTGGTTTCAAGAACATCGAACGCACGATGGGTTACGTCGTCGGTGCGTCGACACACGCTGGCGAAGACAACAGTGACTTGAAGGAGCTGTACGATCGCACGGTTGGTCAGTGGGCGACCGAAGCAAGTCACGTGGCCACGTTGGTGGGTGGCGGCACCGTGCAATACAAATCGGGCAGTCAGCCGGGCGCGGTCTACGTCGCGATCACGAAACCGCGTCAGGCCGAGGCAGTGGCGTTTATCAATGACAAGGTGTTCAAGACGCCGATGTACCTCATTAAGCCGGACATCGCGGCGCGTATTGAGCCGAGCGGTATGATCACCCGTATCAACAACGCACAAACACGCGTGTTGACCGCGCTGTTGAATGATGGGCGCATGAATCGTTTGCTCGAGGGCGAAGCGCTCGCGACCAACAAGAATTCCGTGTACACGTTGTCTGGATTGCTTGACGATTTGCGCCGCGGCGTTTGGTCGGAGATTTACGCCGGTCAGTCCATCGATGCGTTTCGTCGTGAATTGCAAAGCGACTATCTCACGCAGATTGAGCGCAAGCTAGAACCGCCAGCTGCAGCGGCGGCGGCCGGCGGTGGTGGTCGCGGCGGGGGTGCCGGTGGAGCGGCACCAACGCCGCTCAGTGATGATGCCAAGTCGCAGCTGCGTGGTTCGCTCGTGACGTTACTGTCCGATCTGAAAAAGGCGTCTGGCAAAGGCGATCGCGCAACACAGCTGCATGTGCTCGGCGCTATTAAACGCGTGCAGGATATTCTGGATCCGAAGAAGTAGAGTCTGCGTTTCCTGCTCGCTCAGCCGTGGATCAACCGCTGGGCGAGCAGGCGCGTGACGCGACGCGTGCGCACCGACGCGTGCGAACATCCGGTTCGGTCAGCGCACTCCCACCTGCCCCTTCACGCTTGCGATGAGTTTGGCGGAGTCGTAACCAATGCCATCGCGAAAGACAACCGACACATTGTAGATCTGCTCGGGATTGCGAATGGGATTGCCGTTGATGATGGCCAGGTCGGCCACCTTGCCCACTTCAATCGTACCGCGTTGTGCGAGCTCTCCCAGCAACTTGGCTCCGTTCGCGCTCATGATTTGTATCGCCTCTTCGGCCGTGAAGCCTGCTTCAATGTAAAGCTCGAAGTTTCGCAGGTTTCCATAACCTGGAAGACTGCCGTTGCCCCAGGGATCGACGCCCGACACCAGCAAGCCTCCCGCGCGCACAAATTGGCGTTCGTATACCATCATTTTCTGAAACAACGTTGTTGGCAATACGAATTCCTTCGCATCGGCGTGTGCCGCTTCTACAAGGCGCCGGGTTTCGGGCGATAACGCTTCCATGGCGCGAGGATCGAGCCGGGAGCGCGACTGCACAAATAATTCGTACACCGATAGCGTGGACGTCACCGCAACACCGCGCGCCACCAGCTCCTTAATCGACGCTTGCACCAGTGGTCCGTTTACATCCACATCAACCTGCTTGATCATGTTGTCTGCCGGGCAGACGTCGGGTTGCTTGTCTGGTACGAGGTCGCTGTCGGTAATGAACCCATGCTCCACGTTATCAATGCCCAACGCAGCTGCTTCACGAAACGTGACGGAGCACAAGTGCCCGGTTACCTTCATGCCGTGTTTGTGCGCCTCGTCAATGGCCACACCAAGTATCTGGCGCGTGACATTGCCCATCAACTTCAACCAGGTAGCACCCTCGGCCGCCCAATACGTAATGACACGCCGCGTTTCCTCCTCGGTATTGAGGTACCGCTCGAGGCTTCGCGAACCCGCCGGGCCCCCGTTGAGATAGGGCCCGGTGATGTGCATGCGGGGTCCGGCAATTGTGCCGTTGGCAATGGCCTGCTTCATGTTGAGTTCTGCGTACGGGAAGAAGCTGCCCGTAGTGCGGATGGTGGTGACGCCATTGGCCAGGTACAGTCGCGGCGCGCTCATTGACATCTGCGTCAGCTGAGGACCGGCCGCGAAATACGTGTGCTCATGCATGCCCACGAACCCGGGCACAACTGTCTGTCCGCGCAAGTCCAGTACGCGCGCGGACACCGGTACGACAATCGCAGACGCACGACCAACGGCCGTGATTTTTCCGTCACTGATGATGATCGTTTCATCTTCCTGCGCCGGACGTCCGGTACCATCAATCACCCGTACGTTCGTGAGCGCCACGACCGGCGCATCTACCGCTACAAACGCTCGCGCGGCATCGCTAAGTGTGGGCCGGGCTTGCGCGTGTACAACTCCCGCGGGCAGCGACAGTGTCGCTGCGGCCGCGAGCGTGAGCGCGCGTTTCATCACGCGCTGCACGGGCAAGCTCGGAGTTGGAGCATCGCCAATTGATCGCACCGGTGGTCGGCGCTGTTCGGGTTCAGCGCGCAAGCGAGAATCCGAAGAAACTTCCCGCGGCACCAATGATTGTGCTGTTCGCGTCCTGAATGCGGAGTAATCCGTTAACGCCACGCGGCAATCCGCCCGGCACGTCGCCTTCGCCTGCGGCGGCATGCAACACAAATACCAAACCACTGGTTTCCGTGTTTCCGGAAGCGCTGGTGATGACGTCGGGAACACCATCGCCGTTTACATCCCCCGCGGCAACCGCAACACCGTGACCGACGGCAATCTGTGCATCACCGTTAATCTGACTGCCGTTCGCTCGTGCATTGATAGCGTTTCCCTGTTCAGGTCCGCTGCTTGGCGTTGAATGGAAAACGTAGGCGGCCCCTGCACCCTGCAACGCGAACGGCGCTCCAACAATTAGATCGGCCGTGCCATCGCCGTTAACGTCCGCGGTCGCAATGGCGGCGCCAAACAGTTGTGCGCCAGCACCAAACTCGCCGCCAATAACATGTTGTCCCGACGTGGTATTGTTTTCGTCGATGACGGGATTGGTCGGCACTCCCTGCGCGCCCGCCGAGTAGAACACATACACGCGTCCGCGGTTGCTGTCGAATGTTGGACCACCCGCCGTGAGGTCGTCGAAGCCGTCACCGTTCAAGTCGCCAATGGTCAATGATGTTCCAAGGCTGCTGCCTTGTTCGCCGACAATCCGGGTGTTGGCATTGCTGGACAGTGCGGCGCGCACACCGCTGGCGTCGTCGAAGGTTGCCGGAATTCCTGCTCCGTCTGACGACGCGTGAAACACGTACACATGGCCTGCAGATCCGGCGGTCAGGTTCGCCGCAACGGCGATGTCTGCGAAAACGTCACCGGTGATATCTCCCATCGCGACGGCTCCGCCGAAACCAACATCGCTTGAATCACCGATGATGGTGTTGTCCGCACCAAAAACTGTGGCGGGTTCCAATCCCACGACATTGCCGCCATGTCTTGCGAAAAACACATAGGCGCGCCCCGCTTCGCCGGCGGGCGTCGCAGGCGTACCAGGCGCGCCGGCAACAACGTCCGTAAAACCGTCACCGTTTACATCGCCCGCAGCAACCGATGTGCCAAGCGCCAGAAGGCGAGTCGCGTCGCCGGAAAGCTGCGTGGACGTACCGGTAGCGTTGCCTTGCACGATGAGCGCCTTGCCCGCCGCAACTTCGACCGCATAGAACACATACAGGTGGCCTGCACCATTCAGGCTGGCCGGTGCACCAACAATAAGGTCTGCAAAACCATCGCCATTCACATCACCCATGGCGGTTGACGCGCCAAACAACTGTGTGCCCGCGTTCACTTCGCCGCCGATAACCTGAACGTTGCTGTCGTTAAGGTTATTGGCGTCGCTGGTGCTCGGAATACCACTCTGATCACTTGCCGAATAGAAGAGATGCACGCGACCGCGACCATTATCAAAATTGGGAGCGCCCGCAAGAACGTCCGCGAAGCCGTCTCCATTCACGTCCTGATTGAGCCCTTTGCGCACGGACAGCGACGTCTGGTCGACTACGGTGCCGAGGGAGTCCGTTGCGCGGATCTGCACGGCGTGCTCGGAGTGGTCTCGCCATGCATCCGTGCCCGTTGGAAACTTGAACTTCCAATTGATCGTGCCCGTGGCTGGTTGAAAGGTCGCGCCATTGTCAACTGAAACTTCGACCAACGCAATGCCTGTACTTCCGCCGTGCGCTGTTCCAACAAGAAAGCCCGAGTGCACGACGCCATTGTTGCGAAGATTCGCGACGGTGACATTGCCAGTGACAATCGCAGTTGGTTGCCAGCGCAAAGGAATCAGCAACGTTACTACACTTAACATACCGAACGATATTGAGCGCATGAACAAGCGTACCTCTTAACGGTCAGGGAATCCTGCAACAAGTGTTAAACATCAATGCGCATTTCTTATCAAATTCACGACATCGGGCGCCGCCCCGCGGCTTCCATGTCGTCATCAACCGTCACGACGAACCTCTCAGCAGTTCTCGGCGTTCTCAGTATTTCCGGCATTCTCAACATTCTCCACATTCGCAGCGATTCTCAGTATTTCCGGCTTCTCAACATTCCCCACATTCTCAGCGATTCTCAGCGTCCCTGCTGTTGCAGTTGGCGTCCGACCGTGATCAGCGTACCCAGCATTCTCAATATTCGAAGCGATTCTTTCACTGTCGCTGCTGTTGCAGTTAACGTCCGCGCGTGGTCAGCGTGCCCGCACCTGAAGCTTTATTGCCCCCATCTGTCGCGCCGAATCGGCCGTAAGCGGCGGAAGGGCCACAAGTATCGGTGCCGCCTCGCCCGCACGCCCGCTTCGCAACAACAACACCGCAAGATCGCGCCGACCACGCAACGCACGCGGAGTCGTCGGTCCGATTTTCGTTTCCGCAATCACGGTGCTCTGTTTGATCAGCGGCTCGGCCTCCGCATACTTGCCAACATCGCTCAGCGTTGCACCCAGCAACCAATAGCTGTCCGACAAATAGTGCGGGAAACTCGTGGCCGATTGGACGCCTGATGCAAACTGCTGACGCGCCGCGGCCTCGGCCATCCGCCAGTTGTGTTCCCGACGCAACATGCGCGCATACCACCATTCGGTAATGAACGCCTGCACTTGCGATCCATCGGGCAAATTCGGAATCATCGCAAGTGCGTTGCGTGCTTCCGCGTGCGCTGCCGCGGTGTCGCCGAGAAACGATTGCACATCGGCCAGCGTGATACCCAACTGCATGAACACCGCGTTGTTGGGCGGCAGTGCCTTGACCGCCATTGTTTTTGCGCGCAACAGATACGGCAGCGCTTCCTGTTGTTTGCCCCGGCTAATCAAATGCGTGGACAACGAATACAATTGCATTGCTTCCTCAACACTGGGCGCAGAGCTGGCTTCGTCGTACGCTTTTACCGCTTCGCGCATATTGGCCGCCGCGCTGTCGTACGAGCCACGATTGTGCTGCGCCATTCCGACGGATCCGAGCGAAGTGGCCAAACCATATTGGCCGCCAGTACCTCGCCGGCGTTCAAGCGAAATCACGCGCTGAAACGTCGACTCGGCCGGGGCAATCTGACCCAACGCGGATTGCACCGTTGCAAGTGTACGCCATGCGCGCACGTATGCGGCCGACGTGTCGAGCGTGCGATTCTCGGCAAAGATTGCAAGCGCCCGTGTTGCGAAAATCGCGGCGCTGTCCGGCCGCAGCTCGGCTGTAACTGACGAGCGCAATACCAGCAGAGTTGCCGTTGCTTCCGAATGAGAACGTCCTCGCTGCGCTTCGACGGAAATTGCGGAATCAATCTGAGCAATACCCTTCGCGCGTTCGCTCTGCTCCATGTACGCCATACCGATCATTGCGTGGAGCGAAACGCGCGCTTCGGGATCGTCGTCCATCTGCCGCGGAAGCTGGGCGGCGGCGCTGTCCAGGAGTTCCGGCAGTGTAAGGCGATTCGCCGACAGTCGACGCACATCGCCACGGCTTACACTTCCCGCTGTCAGTACGTCCTGCAGAAACTGGGAGATGCGCTGCGCGCGTGTGGCATCGCGCTGTGCGTGTGCGCGCTGCACGAAGGCCACCGTGGTCGCCGTACCAATTGCAACCGTGGCCAGTGCCAACGCCGTTACCAGCGTGCGTTGACGGCCAACAAACTTGCGCAACCTGTAAAATGCCGTGTCAGGGCGCGCCGAGATGGGTCGGCCGGAGAGATATCGTTGCAGGTCGGCATTAAGCGCTTCGGCCGATGAATACCGACGCTCCGGCTCTTTGCGAAGTGCCATCAGCACGATCGCATCAATTTCGCCTTCCAGTTCGGCACGCAGTCGCGGAACGGAGATACCAATCGCATCGGCCACGGATGCGTTTACGAGTTCACTGGGCGGTACTGCGGGGGTGTGCATCACCGCTTCGAAGAACTGCGACATGGGTTGCACATTCGAAAACGGTATCACACCCGACAGCAAGCGGTGCAACAGGGCGCCCAGTGAATACACGTCGGTGGCGGTACCGACAGCGTCGCCACGCAATTGTTCCGGGCTGGCGTACGCGGCGGTGAGCGGCGCATACCCTGTGACGGTGCGCGACCAATCATAGACGGCGGTGTCGAGCAATTTGGCGATGCCAAAATCCAGTAACTTCACGGTGCCATCGGCCGTGACCAGAATATTGTCCGGCTTGAGATCGCGATGCACGACCAGTTTCGCATGCGCGTGTTGCACGGCACTGCACACCTGGCGAAACAACGTCAACCGATCACGCACCTCCAATTTGTGCGCGTTGCACCAGAGATCAATCGGTCGCCCGTCAACAAACTCCATCACGAAATACGGGGTTCCATCGGGGGTCACCGCAGCGTCGTACAGCGCCGCAATATTCTTGTGTTGCAGTGAGCCCAGAATGCGCCGCTCGTTTGCAAATCGTGTAATCAGATCGCTGCGCGTCGTGGCGCGGCCAATTGTCTTGATTGCCACGCGTTGCCTCGTGTCATCGCGACGAATCGCTTCGTACACGGTACCCATGCCACCTTCACCAATACGTTTCACAATTTCGTAAGCACCGAGCACTGTGCCGGGTACAATTTCCGGCAACGGCTCGGTACGTGTTGTTTCGTCCAACAACATCGACGCGGGTTGTGAAAACCGTTCCCCAACTTCGTCATGCGCTTTCAGGAGCGTGCGTAATTCCTCCAACACGTCGACGGGTTGTTCACCCATTGCCGCGAGGCGCGCTTCTCGTTCCGCCAGCGGCAGGTCACACACGTCGTTGAACAGGTCAACGATCAACGGCCATGATGCGCTCATTGGCGATGTCGCGTTTCCGTCACGCGCTGGCCGAGAGCTCGCGTTGCAACCAGGCGCGTGCGACCACCCAGTCACGTTTGACGGTTGGTTCAGACACCCCAACCAGTGCCGCGATTTCCTCGACCGTCAAGCCGGCAAAGAAGCGCAATTCCACCACCTGTGCCTGTCGCTCATGCACCAGTGCAAACTTTTGAAGCGCTTCGTGCACGCGCAACACTTCGTCGGCGTTTTGGATGACCGGTGCTTCAATATCAATATTGTCGATGGACTCCTGCTGGCCCCCATCACGTTTCGATGCCGACCGGCGACGCGCCTGATCCACCAGCACTCGGCGCATGAGTCGCACGGCAATCGCGAAGAAGTGTGCGCGATCGTTGAATTGCGTGGAGTGCTGTTGCACAAGCCGCATCCACGCTTCGTGCACCAGTGCCGTGGGTTGCAGCGTGATGGCTGACTGCTCGCCGCGCATGAGATTCACCGCCAACCGGTGCAACTCGGCGTACACCAGTGGCGCCAGTGCGTCTTGCGCGTTGGCATCCTGACCATCGGCAAACGGGCCGCCAGCTGGCGTATTGGCCGCGCGCTGCTCGCGCAGCCGTCTCAGCCAGGTTGTAACGTCACCTGGACCGTCATCTTCGGGTGTAGGAGGGCGGCTGCTCATGACTTCGGAACGTACGACGTTGTCCGTCCATCTGCCACAGCAGCCGCCCCGGTCCTGCTACAATCCTATTTTCAGCCTCGTGTATACGAAGCGGCCATTCGAACCAAACGGCGAGATACCGTTGTACGGGAAAATGCCAAAGTTCGAAGTGCCACCATTGGTGCTGGTGGGATTGCCGGGATTGAGATTCCGATCGGGGTAGACGTCCAGAAGATTATCAGCGCCGACTGTCAGCGTATAACGCGAGCGATAGGCGTATGAGGCGCTCACGTCGGTGACCCATTTCGCACCAAACGTCTGGTCCAACGGGCCTGTTGCGTTGGTCGGTGTCGCGCCGGCGATGCTCACTTCGCCGTACCGCTGCGTGCGCGCGGTGGTGGAGAGTCCTTTCACGTTGTAATTCGCCGACACGAACAGGTTGTCGCGCGGGTTGCCACGTTCGATGCGCGCCCGTTCAACCCGACCGAACAACGTCTCCTGGAACGCTTTGAGTTCATCCGGAGTCGACTTCACGCGTGTTACGCGCACTTCATTGTGGTTGTAACCAGACGTGAACCGTAACAGGCCCGCGCGATTCAGGCTCAACGCATAGTTCGCGACAACATCGACACCGTTCGAGCGCGTGTCGATTGCGTTGGAGAAATATCGTCCACCGCTCACACCTTTCAATCCTGCTGCCAGAAACAGCGCTTGCACAGCTGGACCAGTGAAGTTGTCGGTCAGCACGATACGATCATCAATGGTGATGTGATAGTAGTCGGCCGTGAACGCAAGACCGCTTGCCGGTTCGAGCGCAATTCCAGCGCTGACATTCACCGAACGTTCCGGCGTCAGGTCTTTCGATCCGAGCAACCGCGCCGCCGGAGTCGCAACTGGAAAGGTGCGAATGTCAAACGGTTTGCCTTCAATGAAGTTGGTTGCGGTGGACGAGAAGAACTGTTGACCCAATGATGGAGCTCGAAATCCACTGCTGACTGCACTGCGAATGGCAAAGCCGCGCGCGACTTGCAGACGCGTTGCGACCTTTCCCGTCGAAGTTGTGCCAAAGTCGCTGTACCGTTCAACGCGTCCGGCCGCACCCAGCAACAATTTAGAAGTGACATCAGTCTCGAGATCAATGTATCCTGCGGCATTGCTGCGGCTGTGCGATCCTGCGTCGGTCGGACGGAAGCCTGGAAATACTTGTGCGCCCGGCACCGCAAACGTGGCGGTTGGAACGCCGTTGGCGTCAAGCACCTTCAAACCACCATCGCGATACGAATCGGAGTCGCCGGCCGTGATGTTGTATTGATCGCCGCGCAGTTCACCACCCAACGCCACGCGCAGTGCACCGTGCCATGGCATTTCGACGCTGCGAAACAAGTCAAGTGTCGTGGTCGACTGTCCGGCGACAAGTTTGCCGGCTTTGAATGTCGTCGGTGATGCAACACCCACCGAAACATTGGCACTGTTATCAACGCCAAATGCAAACGCATTGCGCCCGTACACGGTTCCAAGATCCCACGTCCATGCGTGCAACGTTCCTTTGATGCCGAGTGTGACTGATTCGTCATCAATGTCGGCTTTGATGAACGGCAGAAAACCGTCTGGGTAGAGCCTGCGCTCGGTGCGGTCATCATTCGGACGACGCCACATTCCGGCTGAGGCGCCGCGCCGGCGTCCATATCCCGCATCACCATACAGTTCGACGCCGTGTCCCAACGCGCTCCCGCCATTCAGCTGCAGCTGCGTGTCGTGACTGTATGAATCGCCCTGCCAGAAGCGGATGGCAGGCGTAGCCGCATTGCGGATGTCTCCCGTAAAATATTGTTGTCGGGTGTCGGGGAGCGACCGATTGGTGCCGGCGCGATCTCGGATCTCACCACCAAGCTGCAAAAATCCCTGTGAACCAAAGGTCAGTCCGTAGTTGAGAGAGCCCGCCACGGTTTCACCATCGTGCACCGACCGCTCGTCCAGTTGTCCTGGAAACGCGACGTTTGAAAGCGCGTCGCGATTGTAGGTGGTGAAGTTTTGCCCTGCTTGAAAGCTGAACTCGCCGGGCGCGCCGTGCTTGAGGACAATATTTATCACACCGGCAATCGCGTCCGATCCGTATTGTGCGGCGGCGCCATCGCGCAGAATTTCGATGTGATCAATCATGCTGGCGGGAATGGCGTTGATGTCCACGGCCTGCGAGCCGCGCCCCACAAATCCGTTGAGATTGACCAACGCACTTGGATGACGCCGTTTTCCATTCACGAGCACGAGCGCTTGATCGGGCGCGAGGCCACGTAACGTGGCGGGACGAATGTGATCGGACCCGTCGGCCACGGTCGCGCGTGGAAGGTTGAACGAGGGCGCGACTGCTTGAATCATCTGTGATGTTTCGGTGCGGCCACTCTGTTGCAGTTCCGTCGATGAAATCACATCAACTGGTACGGGCGCGGAGATAACGGTGCGCTCCTGCCCGCGTGAACCGAGAATCGCGACGGTCTCGAGACTCGTGTTCAATTTGCCGGTCGTAAAATCCTTTTTCAGAATCTCTCCGGCAACAATCGTTACTGAATCAACGGCCGCGCGATAGCCAATGGCGCGTGCGGTAATTTCGTAACGGCCCGCCGGGAGTTTCAGAACATACGACCCATCGCTTGCCGCCGTCGCGGAACGTGCAATTCCCGTTACGGATACTGACGCACCGCTCTGCGGTTGTCCGGTTGCACTGTTCACGCGTCCGCTCACGGTTCCAGGCTCCTGCGCATGCAGCGCCGTGGTCATGGCAACCGCCAACGCACAACTCAGCACAGAATATTTGGTACCTACTACCATAACAACGATCCTTGAAGAAGGTGATCTGCCGCCTTTTGGTCAGCCACGAGCGTCGCATCGTCGCAGCGCACGCCGACTGGTTTTAGGGGATGCGTGATCTCACCGAAGAATCGGACGTCAGTTGTGAAAGTTTCTGCTTGTGTACAGAAGAAAATGGGACGCAAGTGTGACGCATGAACCATTTCGGTTCATGCAGACGTTTTACAGGTAACGCAACAACACAAGATCCTTGCGGCGCGCTTTAACGCCCGCGTACCATCGGCACGGGAAGTAGAGTACGACCACACCCAGCAACCAGCAGATGTACACGTGCAGCAGCGTGCCGCCAAAGACGGGAATTGGTGCGCCAAGAAAGACGTCGCCACGCGAACGGAAGTACGAATCCAAGGGAAGTCCTGCCATTGCCGCGACCGTAATTCCCGAGAGTTTCGCCCACGCCCACTGCAATAAGTAGTAGAACATCGGCACACGACCGTACGTGATGAGCGCGCGTGGCACAAAGGCCGTGAAACTGCGACCGTCAAGGATGGAGAGCGTAAACAGGCACGGCGCGAGTGTCGCCAACAGGTACAGCAGTGACGGTGGATATTTCTGCACGTTGAAGAAGCTTCCGGCAGACTTAAGCAAGGTGTCCTGTGCGTGCCACGGAAGGTTGTCGCCGTACACATTACCGAACCGCAACAGAAGGAACGCCGCGACCATCGCAATCGACAGGAAACGCAGCGCGTGCCGACGCCGGTCCGCGTCCCACGTCCACAAATGCGCAAACATATATCCCAGACTGATCACGCCAATCCATGGCAGCACGGGATAGTTCACTTTGACAATGGGCGACGTTGCCCCCGTCAACGGAAAGAACCCGCCCTGATGCAGCACTATCCACAGTTTGCCCCACCCCGTTGGCACTGGTGCCGCAACATTGGTCCACGCTGGAACTGTAATGGTGTCCAGCAAGTTATGACCAAACACTAGAGCAATTCCAACCACCAGAAGCGCGCGCGGTGGTAAGTGAATAAGGGCGGCCAGCGCGATCATCGACACACCGATGGCCCAGAGGACTTGCAAATTGCCCACGAAGTTAAGATGTACGCTGCCCTGTGCCAGCACGCGCACAATCGTCAGTTCAATCAGAACAATCGCGAGACCTCGCGTCCACAGGAACTTCGACAACTGCGGAATTGTTGCACCGCGCTGTCGTTGAAAGCCCGCGCTTGCACCGGCCAGCAGCACAAACCCCGGTGCACACAGATGCGTAATCCAGCGCGTGATGTAGAGCAGCGGCGTTGTCGTGGCCAGATTCAGCGGGTCACTATACAATCCGCCGCGATGCACAAAGTCTCGCGTGTGATCCAGCAGCATGATGACCATGATCAGCCCACGGTACAGATCGATGGACTCGAGACGCGGCACGGACGTCGCGGGTTTGGTAGCGATATCGCGCGTATACGCAGCCACCGGCATCGGCGCTGCGGACAACGTGGCAGTACTGGATCTGAGAGTGTTCAATTCCGTACACATCGAGAGGAGACATCCAACGGCGCGTAGCCGTCCTCCTCTCAATGCGGCCTGTACCCTGGGAAGCCGACATGCAATTCGGTTGGCGATGTGCGCCAGGTCACCTTACAACTACGCGCGGGCCAGCGGGCGCATCTGGCTACGACCGAAAGAATCGCCGCGCGGCCTGTCCCCTACTTCGCCGCTGACAATTTCGCGCGCAATTCGTCCAGCCAGTTGAGCACAACAATGGTTTGCGGAGCATCACCCTTGTTCGCGGCAATCATGATGAACTTTTCGTCGCGCGTAACGTCGTAATTTCGGTGCGGCATTGGCATGTCCCCATCAAACGCATCAGTAAACAGCACGCGCCGGTTGGTCACGGAAATGGTGGGTCGGATTGCAATGTCGGCCGCCAGCATGCGACGGTCGCCCCGAAAGAAGAGTTTGTGGCCATTCGCCGACCACAGTGGTTCAGCGCCACCGTCTTCCGAAACCCGAACAGCCGCGCCCGGACCGGGAAACGGTCGCACATAGACTTCGAACCGTCCGGATTCATTTGCGGAATACGCCATCATATGGCCGTCCGGCGAAAGTGCCGGCATGTAGGCGTCAAATTTTTCAGCAATGAATGGATGTGGCGTATGATCGCCACTCAGGCTCGCGTACCAGACACTCCATCGTCCGTTCATGATGCGCTGAAAAATCAACTGCTGTCCGTCGCGCGAAACGCTCAATGCAAATACACCATCAATGGAAACTACGCGCTCGGGTGCCGTGCTTCCGTCTGCCGGCGCGCGCCAAACCGCGTCCTGCGCGTTTTGTGTAGAGAAAAATACGAGGAAGCGTCCATCGGGAGTCCACGTTGGACCAACAGCGCCGCCAAAGGAGGTGATTCTCGACGGCGTGTTTGTTGCGACATCATACAACCACACATCGTTGCCGCTCACGTCACTGACTTGCATTGACAGCCGCTTGCCATCGGGAGACATGCGAGGATTCATGAAATTTCCATTCAACCCGCGCATCAACGGCGTCGCTTTACCGCTGGTATCAACAAGCACAGGCGCATTCGATGTAAGTATGCGTGTGTACAACAGCGTCCCATTGGTCGCAAGCGAAGCCAGCGTCAGTCCGCCATCCGCTTGCTCAAGCACCTGCACCGGGTCACCTCGCAAGACACGCGCAGTTTCATCGAGACGAATCGCCATCAAACTCCGACCATCCACCGCGATGTAAACGAGCCATCCATCAACAATCGTCACCGGTGCGCGCGACTGCACGCCCAGCAGTGTCACCGAGCCCGGGCCCGTGGCACTGGTGTCAAGCGTGACCATGGACAACTCACCCGCTTGCGGCCCAGGTCCCGTACGATCACGCGAAGTGAGAAACACCACCGTGCGCGCGTCAGCAGATACAATGGGATTCCAATGGCCCGAGTCACGCCGCAACGTGTCGAGCCGCGTGAGCGGATGCGACGCACCACCGTTCGCCGAAATCCAGCTAAGTCCCCGCGCACCGTACGTGTCGAGCACAACGCGATCATTGCCCGCCCACGCCGCGCCACTGTATCGAAACGCGCCGCCAAGTACCGATGGTAAGCCGCCTGCGAGCGGAATTTTCAGCAGTTTGTCCTCGCTGGTGATGAAACCAATCCATTTCCCGTTTGGCGAGATGAAGGTGCTGAGCGCGCCTTCAGTACCCGGGAAAACGCGCGCCGAGAGCTCGTTCACGTTGCGCACAAACAGCCGTCGGTTTGTCTCGGCCGAACCCGCGTACACCAGCGATGCACCGTCCGGAGTGATGGATGGCGCACGACCTATGGCAGCGTCCGCAAGCGGAGCCACGACAAAACGCGAGCCGGCAGGGGGCGTTGGCGGGGACGCGGCAGCTTGCTTGTTCCGTAGGATGAACGCGCCGGTAGCCATCATCAACAACAGCAGCGCCGCTATGGCCGTTTGCGTCGCCTTCGGTCGTCGCATGCCGGTCACTTTCGTTTGCGCATCCGACGGCGACTCGCGCGGCCTCATCTCAGGACTGGGGGTCGCCGTCAATGCGGCTTCAAACTCGCGCATCGATTGGAAGCGATCGGCTGGACGTTTTGCGAGGGCGCGTTCTATCGCCGCAGACACAGAGAGCGGAATCGACTCACGCAACAAATGCGGCGCCGTTGGACGCTCGGCCCGAATCTTCGCCAGTACACCTTGCGTGCTGCTCGCCACGTGCGGCGGGTCACCCACCAGCATTTCGTACAACATCGCGCCAAGCGAATAGATGTCGCTCCGCGCGTCTATGGTGTGTTCGCCAGTTGCCTGTTCCGGCGACATGTATTGCGCCGTGCCAATCAATACGCCCGATCGCGTTTTGCGCGCTTCATCGCTGTCGGACAATGCCAGCGCGATGCCGAAGTCCGCGACCAGCGGCTGTCCATCGCGTAGCAGAACGTTGGCGGGCTTGAGATCGCGGTGTACGACGCCTTCATCGTGCGCGTGCTGAACAGCGCCCGCAATCGACCGAATCAGACGAATCGCCTCGTCAACGGGCAATGGTGATTCGTGCTTCAACCGGTCACGCAACGTTTCGCCGCCGACATACGGCATTACGAAATACCACAATCCGCCGTGTGTGCCCGAGTCGAACAACGGCAACACGTTTGGATGTTGGAGCCGCGCCATCACCCGAATTTCCGACAGAAAACGCTCGGCACTCTGCGCACTGTTGCTGATGCCGGTCGCATCGTCGCTCATGAACAC
This sequence comes from Gemmatimonas sp., assembly GCA_040004335.1. GTDB lineage: Bacteria > Gemmatimonadota > Gemmatimonadetes > Gemmatimonadales > Gemmatimonadaceae > Gemmatimonas. The sequence continues at coordinate 6,059 of JBDUBA010000151.1, read as the reverse complement.
CTTGATGGCGACACGACGTTGGTGACGCGTGTCTCGTGCCAGATACACACTCGCCATTCCGCCAACGGCCAGGCGTCGTTGAATGCGATACGCGTCGCCCACGACCTGTTGTAACCGCGTCATAAGCGCGTCTGACACTGCGGACGATTCCAGAAACTCCTCAGATCGCTCGTGCGCAAGCAGCAACGCAAGCACTTGTTGGCGCAGATCCAAATCGTTCTTGGTCGCACCGTTCACATACGCCACACGTTCCGACGTGTCGAGATCGAGCGCCGCATCAAAGAGTGCATCCGCGCGACGAAATTGATCGCGCGTCGGCGATCCGGAAAATTCGTCGTCCAGTTCGGAATGCATTACGCGACCGCGTCTGGATACAGTTCCCGATACAACCAGCTGCGTGCCTTGGCCCAGTCACGTTTCACTGTGCGCAATCCAATTGACAGTGCGTCTGCCGTTTCATTCTCGGTCAGTCCGCCAAAAAATCGGCATTCCACTACTCGTGCCTGTCGTTCATCCAGCGTCGCGAGTCGCGCGAGCGCTTCATCAAGATCAATCAGGCGCGCATCACGCATCGCGCCTGGCAATTCGTCCATCGATTCGATTGCGACCGCGTGATTGACACCGCCTCGTTTTTCCGCGTGAAACCGTCGCGCGTGATCAACCAACACGCGACGCATGGCCGTTGCCGCAATGGCCAGAAAGTGTGCACGGTCGAGGCCCGTGGGCAGCCCGCGTTCGAGTTTGAGGTACGCCTCGTGCACCAACGCGCCGGTGTTGAGCGTGTGCCCCTCCAACTCGCGACGCAATTGGGCGTGGGCCAGATGCTGCAACTCGTTGTACACCAATTCAAAGGCCTGCTCGAACGCCGGTTGATCTCCCTCAGCCGCCCGCTGTAACAGCGACGTCACGCTTGGAGAATGATTCATGAAGCACCGCCGGAAAATGAATGTGGCTCGATTTTCGGGAGGACCGCGCAGTAGGGGACAGGAGCCCAGTTCATCCAGCGTTCACTGGCTTCTCTTGTTTCATCCTGCACCGTTACGAGGTCATTCATCATGCGCGCGAACCTTTTGCTGACCGTTTTTACCGCCGCAACGTTCATTGGTTGCGATTCTGGAATTGCTGACCCAACTCCAACTACCGAAGGCCCTGCACTTTCTGTCAACGAAACTACTGCCTCGGAACGGTGGATGTTGGTGACGCGAGCCATTGTGGGCCGTCGCGAAATTGGAAGTCCGCTTGGAACGGCGCGCGCGTATTCACTGGTTGCCGTGGCTCAGTACAATGCATCCGTTGCGGCAGGCAATACGAAACGATCTGGCAAGCGGCCTTCCGAAGCCGCCGCCGTTTCCAGCGCATCAGCCCTCGTTCTCACATCGCTGTACCCCGCCGAGCAGTCCGTGATCGACGCGCAGGTTGCGGCAGATGCGACCTATTTTCCGGCGTTCGCCAGCGAAGCCGATGCGAGTTACTCCGATGGCACTTCCATTGGGAAAACCATCGGCACCAGCGTACTGGCACGCGCCGCAACCGATCGTACGGATGCCGTCTTCACCGGTACAATACCCACCGGTGCCGGATTTTGGGTGAATGTACCGCCGGCCCAACCCATCGCGCCGCGGTGGGGCGAAGCAAAACCATGGGTGCTCACATCGGGCAGTCAGTTTCGCTCGGCTGCGCCGCCAGCGTTCAATTCGGCCGCCTTCACAAGCGGATTGGCTGAGGTGAAGACAATGACCGTGAATATCACGCCTGATCAACTCGTGATTGCGCAATTCTGGCAATTCGGATCGGGCCCCGGTGGACCGATGGGTTATTTCACCGAACTGGTGACGCCATCCATAACGGCAGCTCACTTGAACGAACGTCAAACGGCGCGCGTGTATGCGATGCTGCATATGGCCATGATGGATGCGTCCATCGCCTGCTGGGACTCCAAATACACCTACTGGTACGTGCGGCCATTTCAGGCCGATCCAACTCTCGCCACGCCCGTTGGTCGTCCAAATTTTCCATCGTATCCTTCGGCTCATAGCTGCCTTTCCAGCGCGGCTGCGGGAGTGATTACGGGACTGTTTCCGAACACCAAATCGGTCATGGATGCAAAGGTTGCCGAGGCGGGCGTGGCAAGGATCTATGCAGGTTTGCACTACCGGTTTGACATCACGGCTGGCCAGGAACTTGGCTACAAGGTGGCAGCGGTGGCGCTGGCGCACATTCCGGCCGCCAACACACCCATTCCGTTGAACTGAATTCCCTTTCGGCAGAACAAAGCCCTCGGCACAGTCGGAGGGTTTTGTTCGTTGCGGCACGATAACGCCCTCCCGCCAATAGTCGGAGGGTGTTGTTGTTTCCGGTCGCTGGGCGCACGACACTTTTGAAACAAATTCTGAAATTGTTGGAGGGCGCTGTTGCTTCCGATCGCCGAACGCACAACGCTCTTGCCGCAATGCCGAATCCTGATGTGACACAATCAATTGCCCAGCACGATTCGAGCGCCTCGCCATTCACTTTCCCGACACCGCATCCATCCGGTGGGACCCTCCTGTTCATCAAGGTGTCATTGGGAGCTATTATTTGTGAGCATACAATGCACACGCCGATCAGTCCACTCTCACCGGAACTCCCATGGCAGCAAGAAAGAAGGCCGACACAAACTCATCCGATGCCGCTGAAACACACAGCGTCATGGACACGATCAAGGACGTGGCCGGAGAAGCGAAGAAGCTGATGAGCAAAGTCGGACACTCGATTGTGGATCACTTGCCTGGAAGAAATCGCAACAAGTCGGCGGCCAAAGGGGCAAAGAAGTCGGTGAAAAAAGCCGCGAAGAAAACCGGTAAGACAGTTACGAAGAAGGCCGCCGAAGCTACGACCGCCGCGAAGAAAGTTGTGGTGAAGGTGGCGAAAACATCCGCGCCGAACATTACCAAAAAGGCCGCAAAGAAAGCACAGAAGAGATCGCGCTAATCCGCGCGCAACGCCGCTAACGGCGAAATTCGTAGTGCGCGGCGCGCCGGCACGGTGTCGTTCGATTTTGCGCGCAATTATGTCCGGGAAACAAAACGGCCCCGTCTTTCAACGGGGCCGCATGCAAAACGCTGTAATGCTCAGCGATTTATTTCAGCTTCGACAGCTCCATCACCGCGTTCTGCAGCAACGCTACGCGACCCTTGTCGGTTGCGCCGTTGACGTCAGCGGCAATTGCCTTCGCTGTGACTGCCAACATCGTGTTGCGTTCGGCGCCCATCGCTTTCTGCGCGTTGGCAAGTTCGCCGCGCACGGCAGCAATACGCGCCGCTGACAATCCGCTGTTGCGTTCCAGCTGATCGACATACGCGCCCGCCAGTGCAAAGCTGGGCGGCCACACGATGTGATTCTGCTCCTGCGCGTTGTACTGGTCGACAATCACACTCTTCGCGGCGTCGAGTTCGTTCTGCGACAGATACGGGCTCACGAGCAGTTCGTGAACGTCCATACCGCGCGTTTCGTCCGACGACACGATCACGCCGTTGTACCAATACGTTGACCAGTATCCGCCGCCCGGGCCGCGATCGAAGAACGCGATTTCGATGGGATGCGAAATGTCCGTCCAATCGAACACCGTGGCGCCGCCCTGATAGAACGCCTGAATCATGATGTCGCGCCCTGGCACTGGAATCAGGTTACCGTTGTGCGCCGTGCACGTTTCGTTGGCTGCCTGCGGCGCCGGCATTTTGTAGTAGCTCTTGAAGGCCAGCTTGCCGCTGTCGCTCAATGTGAACAGTGCGTTGCCGCCCCATTCCATCTTGTCCGTAACGCGGCAACGCGGCTGGCTGCCACCGCCCCATTCGTCCGAGAACAACAGCTTGGTACCGTCGTTGCTGAACGTGGCCGAGTGCCAGAAGGACATGTTCGAGTCGGCGACCGACGTAACACGCTTCGGATTGAATGCGTCCTTGATGTTGAACACCAGGCCGTAGCCCGAGCACGCGCCACCAGCATAACCAATGGCTGGATAGGACGTGATGTCGTGACAGCCGGACTGGCCAACGCCGTTACCGCGACCACCGCCGCCACCGCGACCAGCGAGAGCCGGTGCGCCAGGCGTCGGTGCCGTCAGCGTTATTCCACGTCCGCCGCCGCCCGCACCACCCGCTCCAGCAGCTGCACCGGCGCCCGCTGCACCACCCGCACCCGCCGCGCCACCACGTCCGCCGCCAGCACCACCACGTCCACCACGACCACCACCACCCGTGTCAGACGGCGGTACGGAGTGTGCCGGAGGCTTGCCCGTCAAGTCAGCCAGCAAGTGCGGCGAGTTCACAACTTTCGCCTGCTCCGGGTGCGCCAGCGGCACCTTGATGACTTCAATGCGGAACTGCGCACTGTTCTGCTTGGCCTTCATCGTGGTATCACCCGCCGGGACAGACAAACATCCCGGCACTTCCCCCTCCGACCGAATCCCGGCATAGCCGGACACATAGATGTAGACGTTGTCCTTGTCCTTCGGATCCAGAACCAGCGTGTTCGTATGCGAGCCTCGGCACGTCTGAACGTTCGCGACGATTTTTGGATGCGCCATGTCTGAAATGTCCACGACGCGAATGCCGAGGAAGCGATCCTTACTGATCGTAGCCAGAGTATCCGTCGCGCTCTTGGGGCTGCCGCAATCGTTGCGCGATGTTCTGGACTCGCCCGAGATAAACAGCAGGTTGCCGTAAACCGTCGGGTCGCCCTGGCTGGTCGGGCAGAGGAAACCAACGACCAGCTTCGGCGCGGTGTCCACCGCAATGTCCCAAATCTGGAAGCCCTTGTAGCTGCCTTGAATGACGTAATGACCTTTGAACGCAAGATCAGAACCGGTCGAGCCACGACCGCTAAAACCTTCCGACGCGGGTCGGTTCGCGAGCAATCGCATGTTCCACGCGGCGGATCCCGCGCTATCCACCGTTGCGCCGGCTTTGAGTCCAATGCGCGGATCGGGCTTCGATACTGGCGCGTTGCTGGGGTATCTGAAGGCTGGTGAGGAGGCCAGCGACACATCTCCGCTGACAGTCTTTCCGGTTGGACTCACCACGCGGGAAGCACCGCCGCCCGACGAGGCGCCACCGGAATGCGAGCACGCTGCGACAGTTGCCGCGACGGCACACAAACCCAGGGTGGCAAAGGGATTGAACGAGCTTCGGATGGACTTCATGTCAATCGGCCGAGGAGTTGAAGCGTGGGGGAGCGGGTGCCTTGGGGGGCGAGGGAATTACGGACAACCAATGAGCGAACAGCTGAAGTGACGCGGGGGTCGGGGTGCGACGCTGCAACCCCTTCTGCATTAATTGCCCAGCGACTCGAGCATCAGCCGCATCTTGTGCAATTCGAGGGACTGATCGGCTTCGACGTCGGTGGCAAACCGGAACACCACGTCGTCGCTGGCGGCGTTGGCGTGGCTGAAGAGTTCGTGGACCATTGTAAGCGCGCCTTCGTGGTGCCCAATCATGCCAACAAGAAACAGGCGATCGAACTCCGTGCCGCGCGCCTTGTCCAGCGCCGCCATCTGTTCGTCGGTCAGCATGCCGGGCATCATGATTTCGTGCACCATGTCGCCCATTTTCATTTTGTGGCGGGTCGACATCGAGTCCGGGACTTCCTGGTTGTGTTCACCGAGCCAGCGGCGCATCGATCGAATTTCATCGCTCTGCGCGACCACAATGCGTTCACACAAAATCTTGACGTCTGTGCGCGCGCCGTGGGTCGCAGCCCAACGACCCATGATGACCGCCTGGGCGTGGTGGGGAATCATCCCCTGCATGAACTCCACGTCGGCGGGGGAGAAACGGCCGGCGGCTTCGTCGGCGGTGGCAATGGCTGCCTTCGAACTTTCGCCACCGGTAACCACACCCGTTCCCGGCGCCATCGCCACTGACGAGGCGGATTTCGGTGCAGAGGCGCACGCGGCGACACTCGCGGCGGCGAAGGACAGGATCAGGTTGCGGGCCGCCGAGTGAGCCACGCGCGAGGTTGGGCGAAGGTGGAGCACGTGGATGACGAGTGGGTGGGATGGGGCGTGATGCGAGTGTACGCCG
>JBDUBA010000231.1:0-22840 GCA_040004335.1 Gemmatimonas sp. | reverse complement strand
GGATTGGCGCCGCCACGCGAAGGCCAGTCGGACATGATGATGGTGCAAGGCATGGCACCACAACCAGCAGGAAGTCCGGGCGGACGCGGCATCACGGTGCAAGGTTTGCCACTGCTCAAGCCACCGTATGGAACGATCACCGCCATCAACCTGGACAAGGGTGAAATTCTGTGGCAAATCGCGCATGGTGACACGCCCGATGCGGTGCGCAACAGCGAAGCTCTGAAAGGCCTCGACATTCCGCGTACGGGACAACCGGGAACCGCGGGAACACTCGTTACGAAATCGCTGGTGATTGCGGGCGACCTGCAGGTCACAACCATTCCGCCACGCGCACGCGGTGCAATGTTGCGCGCGTACAACAAGGCTACCGGCAAGGAAGTTGGCGGTATCTTGATGCCAGCTCCGCAAAGTGGCTCGCCGATGACGTATTCCGTTGGCGGCAAGCAGTACATCGTAGTGGCGGTAAGCGGCGGTCCCTATTCGGGCGAATACATTGCGTATCGTTTGCCGGTGCCCAGTACCAGATAGTTTGACAGAACACAGCACACGTTGGTCAACCCACGCTGATCGCCAACGGTCAGCGTGACGTTTTTCGAATACAGAGGAATTACCGCGTGCAACGAGTACGGCAGCAGTTGATGATTTTGGCGGCAACGATGTTGCCGGCTTTTGCCTTTGCGAACGCAGCGGCGCACGCAAGCGGCCGCACGTATACCGCGCGTACCACGTGGGACAGTGTGTACTCGGGCGATCAGGCCACACGCGGCGAGAGCACGTACGCCAAAACATGTTCGCGTTGCCATAAAGCCGCACTGGGTGGTGCGGACGAAGCCCCGGCCCTCACTGGTGGCGCGTTCATGGGCAGTTGGAACGGACAGACGTTGCACGATTTGCACGATCGCATTCGCACTACGATGCCAACCGATACGCCAGGTACGTACTCGCGTCAGGACATTGCCGATGTGATTGCGTATGTGCTCAAGTTCAATCAGTTCCCAGCGGGAAAAACGGAATTGCCGAGCGCTGAAGAGGAGTTGAAAACGATCACGTGGGTGAGCGCGAAGCCGGCGAACTGACTGTTGCTTTTGCAGTTCTCCGCGTCGCCGCGCCTCCGCGGTGAAAAAACCGTCAACTTGAGATCGCTTCGTCAGTTTTTTTTCGCGGAGACGCGGAGAACTACTCGCCGGCTTCTAGCGCCATCGCTGCATCATAGATCTTTTTTTGAATTTGCAACGCTTTTGGCTTACAGAACCAGCGCGAAAACCAACTGACGGAACTGTCATGATCGAACGCCAGCGAAACCTCGCACCTGCACTCTTCGCCGCATTCGCATTCGCCGTGTTGAGCTCCAGCGCACCCGCTCAGACGCCCCGCGTGCGCGACAGTGTTGGTATTCGCATCGTTGAAAATTCGTCGCGCACGAAAGCGTCCATTGCCTTCACACTCGGCGCTACACCGAACGTGGACATCGGCGGACTCGAAGATGATCCGGACAAGGAATTCCTTCGGAATTCGTCGATCCCTCAGTTGACGCGATTGTCCGACGGACGTGTTGCCGTTGCCGACAAAAACCGCATTCAATTTTTTGACAACCTTGGCAAACGTTTGCGAATAGCGGGACGCAGCGGCGGCGGTCCCGGCGAGTTCCAGGGTATCGCAGGACTCTGTCGCATTCATGGCGACACCGTGCTGGCCAGCGACTTTCAGAATCGGCGCTTTTCAGTGCTTGACCAGAAAGGCGAATATCGATCGCTGACAACATTTCCGGTGGGAAATTTTTCGGATTCGCAGTTCTGTCTGAATGACGGCACCATCATGGCACTACAGTACCTGCCGAGGAACGCGCAGGGCGAGTCCGGCTTCCGCATCAATCATCTCAATCGCGCCGGGGCAATCATGAACGAGATTGCGGTGATCAAAAACCCGCCAGCCGATCCGGTGGTCAATCCGAAATCTTCGTTTGTTACAGGCAGCGAGAATGTGTATTACGGCAACGGAGCCGAACAGGAATTCCGCGTGTTCAGTGCCCAAGGCAAACTTGTGTCGATTGTTCGCACGGCCGACAAGCTTGAGCCAATTACACGCAACGACCTTGAGGACATGTCGTCGGGCGCAGGTCGAGCCGGAAGCAAAACCGCAGGTAGTAGTGCCGGTGGAGGATCTCCAGCGCCTGTATCACACGCGAAGACCTTGCCAACGTATGACCGGATCCTCATTGACATGTCGGAACGTGTCTGGATGCAGGACTTCGAGCCCGACATCAAAACCCAGGCCGAAGGATGGACCGCATTTGATCGCACCGGGAAATTGCTGGGTCGCATTGTCATTCCAGTTGGTGCCACAAAAGAGAAACGTCAGACGGTCGTCCATTTTGGAAAGGACGAAGTTTTTGTCAAGCGACCCGACGACGACGGTGCGACCCACTACACGGCGTATCCGATTCTCAGCAAGAAATAGTGTGAAGAGTTTCAACTCGCATTGATGTTCGGTGACGGCCGCATAACTCGCGTTCAGTTTGATCTCTCAAGTGACGGAGGTTGGGTTGTGAAATCCAGGCACTTTCGACGGGCAGTTCTCTTCACGGCACTGACTGCGGGCGCTGCGCGCTCCGAGGCCGTCGCGCAGACGTCTCGCATCCGCGACAGTGTTGGCATCCGCATCGTTGAAAATTCGTCGCGCATGAATGCTCCCGTTGCATTCACACTCGGCGCCAAACCCAACACGGATGTTGGTGGCCTCGATGCTGATCCGGAAAAAGAACTTTCTTCACGAGCGGGCTACCCTCGCGCGATACGGCTGAACGACGGTCGCCTGGCGGTGCTGGATGTCACGCGCATTCAATTTTTTGATCAAAGCGGAAAACGCTTGGGTGTCACCGGGCGGAGCGGCGGCGGCCCCGGTGAATTCACGGATCCGGTGGCGTTGTGCCGAACGCGTGGTGACACCGTGTTGGTGAGCGATGGTCAAACGCGGCGACTGGCAGTCCTCGGCAAATCCGGCGAATTCGTGTCACAGACCACGTTCCCGGGACACGGCAGTGCGGAAAACACCTTCTGTCTCGAAGACGGCACGTTCATCACAACGGAGAGCCTTCCCAAGACCGCCGCAGGTGAGAGTGTGCGACGTGTCAACCACATGGGTCGTGACGGTGCAGTGCTCAATCAGGTCACGGACATCAACACGGGAATTTTTGACATGCTAGTCATCCGTGAGACTTCAACGGTCGCGTGGGGAAACAGCGTATTTGTGGGAGACGGACAACGGCACGAGGTACGCGTGTTCAGCGCGCTCGGAAAGTTGCAGTCCGTTATTCGCACCGACGACAAGCTCGAATCGGTGTCGCGCAGCGAACTGGAAAAAATGCCCGTGAAATTCTATCGCGCCGGAATGACTGAAGCCGAGCGACGCGCCGACGCGCAGCGCGTGGCGGCACAATCAAAAGCAAAAACGTGGCCGACATTTGGTCGCCTGCTCGTCGATCTTTCGGGCCGATTGTGGATGCAGGACTGGACAGCGGGCGGAAAACTGGAGCCTGACAACTGGACGGCGTTCGATGCAACTGGAAAGTTGATCGGACGCCTGGTGATTCCCGCGCCCGAATCAAAAGAGAAATCCATGTTGGTGGTCAGCTTCGGCCGGGATGAAGTCATCGTGAAACGCAGCGACGACGACGGCGCGCTCCATTACACCGCCTACCCAATCATACCCAAGAAGTAGCCAAACGCATCGTGCTTTGGCGGTCGCGCAACTGTCTATGTTTCACTGAGCCACGCGCCTCGCGCGCCTTCTCAGTCACACACGCGATACTCCGTCATGAGCGCCCTGTTCCAACCACTCCAACTCCGCGACGTCACGCTGCCCAATCGCATCGTGATCTCGCCCATGTGCCAATACTCCTCCACCAACGGTCTCGCCGCGCCGTGGCACATGATGCACCTGGGCCATCTCGCAGTTTCGGGCGCGGGGATGTTGTGCCTCGAAGCCACCGCGGTTGAAGCTCTGGGCCGCATTTCGCCGCGCGACCTCGGTCTGTATGACGACGCCACCGAAAGCGCGCTCAAACCGGTGCTCGCACTCATTCGCGAACATTCACCAATCCCCGTCGCCATCCAACTCGGCCACGCGGGACGGAAAGCATCGGTGCGCGCACCGTTTGAAGGCGGAAGTCTGATTCCGCTCGACGAAGGCGGCTGGATTACACATGCGCCGTCCGCGTTGCCGTTCAAGGAAACCGAGCGTGCGCCACACTCGCTCGACAAGACTGGTCTCGCACGCGTGCGCAAAGCGTTCGCCGATTCAACGGCACGTGCAGCAAGACTCGGATTCGATGCTATCGAACTACACGCCGCGCACGGATATTTGTTGCATCAGTTTCTGTCACCGTTGTCCAATCAACGTACGGATGCATACGGCGGATCACTTGAGAATCGATTGCGATTCCCGCTCGAGATTTTCGACATTGTGCGCGACGTATTCCCCGACGACAAACCGGTTGGCGTACGCGTTTCCGCCACGGATTGGGTGGAAGGTGGGTGGCATCTCGAAGACACCATTGCGTTTGCATTCGCGCTTAAGGAACGCGGTGTCGATTGGGTGGATGTTTCTACCGGTGGAGTGTCATCGTTGCAGAAGATTCCGTTGGGACCGGGATATCAAGTGCCGTTTGCCGAAGCCGTGAGAGGTGCAACGGGTTTGCCAACAATGGCCGTTGGTCTCATCACCGAAGCACAACACGCCGAAAACATTGTGGCGTCGGGTCAGGCCGATATGATTTGTCTGGCGCGCGCGATGTTATACGACCCGCGCTGGCCGTGGCATGCGGCCGCACAACTCGGAGCAACCGTCACAGCGCCGCCGCAATACTGGCGTTCGCAACCGGCCAACTTGAAGGGATTGTTTGGATATACAACGCAGGGGTCGCGGTAGTGAGCCGGTTGGTGATGAGGTGGTGGCACGCATGAACTGACGGCGAACTCCGGCAGCCAGCTGCCGGAACGCTGAGCACCGCGGAGCAGGTTGAGAAAAGCTGAGAACAGCTGATGATGTACGTCTGAGATTTCGGTTCGTTTTTTGTTGTTCGCACTGTTCTCGGCTTTCTCGGCTTTCTCGGCTTTTCGGCTTTCTCGGCGTCGCGGCAGTCGCAGCTCAAAGGTTTGAGTGGTGCAAGTCTTTGCAAAGCGCTGGCCGCGTACTGCATTGATGGCAGCTCCCGAAAGGTGAGTTCTCCGCGTCGCCGCGCCTCCGCGAAATCGAAGCTGCCCCAACTGTTGTCCGCTGTCACTTGAAACGACACCGCACACGCCTGACGGGTCGCCTTGCAAAGTTCGGAATTCCGGGAACACCTCTTTTCCTTAATAGCAGTTCTCCGCATTCTCGGCGTAGCTCAGCGTCCCGGCAGTTGCAGTTCGTGGGATTTCGAACATTCGATTGTCATATCAATGGAAGGTCGCTCAACCCGTTCCCACCGCATGTCCTCACACATCAGCGAAGCGCAACTCCGCACCATTTACGCAAGCACCGTAGACGCACTTTACGGTTATGCGTCGCGCAAATGCGGCGGCGAGCGCGAGCTGGCGGAGGATGTGACGCAAGAAGTCTGGCTGCGCGCCGTTCGCGAATGGCCAAGGACTGGTGCGCCGGACAATCCGCTGGCCTGGCTCACGACCGTCGCGCGCAACCTGCTCATCAATCATTACCGAAAGAAACAAGGCGTCCCGCTCGACTCCGTTTCTCCAGAAGAAATTCTTGCCGCCGTTGAAGATGGTCGTGCCAGCGATTCAGCGGAGATCGCGTCGATCATGACGCGCGCGATGACGTTGATGCCCGCGTCGGAGGCGGAGTTGCTGGAAGCGTTTCACTACGAGCGAAAAAAGGTGTCGCAGTTGGCGGTCGTGTACGGGACAACCGAACGTGCCATCGAAGGACGGTTACGTCGGGCGCGCGAACGTTTGCGCACTGTGTTAGCGGAATCAACATCAGCCGTGAGGCCAACTTTATGAACGATCAAACGAATCAACATTTGCCGTCACCAGAATTCCGCGCGTCGCTCGAGCGCGATGTGGTGCAGGCGTTTCGTCGGCAGTCGCAGTTCAGTGCACCACCGAGTGTGACCAGGCGTGCGCGGTTGCGGACGGCAGCGACGTTGGTGATTGGGTTGGCGTTGGGAGCAGGGGGAGTCGCCGCGTCGGCTCAGGTGCAGACCGCAAAACAACGCGACGTGCTTTCGCTCTCGCTTCAAGAAGAGCGAATGATTCTTGCCTTCAGGCTACAATTAGCCCAGGCAGATCTGGAAACGATAGACAAAGCAGCAAAGGCAGGTGTTCGACCGCAAGGAGACTTGGCCGATGCACGGCTCAATTTGCGCGCCGCCGAAGTGGCGTTGCAGCGGTCGTCACTAAACGAAGAAGAGATTCGAGCGAGTGCCTCAGCACCACGCGACGAACTCTGGGCGCCCCTGATTGGCGGTCGCGATTTCGTGATGGAACGCCTCAAACTTGAGGCGGCACTCGCCGCTGAACGGCTGAACAACAATGAAAGCAAATTGCAGAACGTTCGCGTGCGACAAGTAACCGGACTGCTTCAGCAGGACAGCCCGGAGGAGATGGAGCAAAGTTCGATCACTGCTGAAAGCACACGAGCGTTTCGGCGGTTCGATCAGAAGATTTCGTTGCGAGAGCGCTTCCTGCACAAATCAGTCGATCAGCAGCGAATCGCGGTTGAATTGCAGTTTATGAATGTGAACGACGAATTTGCCCGGCTCGTTTCAAAGTTGAACGATGCGAAACTGCGTTCCCAGAGAGCAAAAGACCAGCAAGCAATCGGATTGGGAACTCTCGTAGACCTAAAACGCGCAGAACTCGACGAACTGGTGACCAGCATTGACGCACAACGGGTCAAGCGGGTGCTGGATTCGCTGCAAGCGGCGGCGCTCAAGAAAAGGAACTGACCCAGCTCGCGCTCAACGACCTACCCCAGCTTCAACGTTCCCGCCGTTGCATCATAAACCACATGAATGCGCATCAGGCGCCACTGCGATAGCTGGAACGGTGTTGCGCTGTTGTTTTCACGCAGGTGCGCAACGGACGACGCGCCTGGAATTAATACAAAGCTCAGCGAACGCTGTAGCAACCGCGCGCGCAATCGGCAGCACACTTGCACCTACCACCGTCGCAACATCTTCCGGCTCCGATGAATGCAACCACGTGAAACCACCAAGCGGAAAAGGCGGCACGTACGCAATTCCCCGCGCAGCGAGACTATCCACGAACGTTTCATCTTCAGGATGTGCCACATTGTACATGTTCTGCACGGACACAATGCAGGCAATGGTTACGCTTCCTGCACTTGTGCGGCAGTAACGCTGCTCAATCCGAGATGGCGAACAAATCACTGCTGCTTGCGCTAGACCAACGTTGCAGCCTGTTCTGCAACCCCGGGTAACCGGCCATGATGGTCACCAGGCACGCGATAGCTCGCAACGTCGAGCCAATCAAGCCAACGGTGGCCGGAGATTGGGTCTAACGGCGCGCGCAGTCCGTCGCTGACGGGGGCCCTCAGCGGCTGCCCACTAGCGGAACGACTCGAAACATGCTCGTTTTCGAGAATCAGTTTTGCAGCGCCGTGCCGAACCTTCTGCGAGATCAGCCATGGATTCGAACTCTCCGTTCTCCCTCTCACGCCGCGGTTTTGTTGGTGGCGTTGCCACTGCCCTGGGTTCGCTCGCACTTTCGCCCGAAGCAGCACGCGCGGCCGAAATGTTAATGAAGCAAGGTGGCGGAACAGAGGATCGCGCGTTCGCCGCGGACGACTACGACAGCTACGCGAAGTTGGCGGCCAACGAAAATCCGTACGGCCCGCCCGATTCAGTATTGGCCGCGATGACACAAGCCATCAAATATTCCAATCGATATCAATATCCTGACGGCAATCTCGTTGCGGAAATTGCAAATCATCATGGGGTGTCGCCCGACAACATTATGATTGGCGCAGGCTCGGGCGAAATTCTGAGTGTTGCCGCACTCGCGCTGCTCGAAGGCAACAAGAAAGTTGTTGGCGTCGATCCAACGTTCATGACGGTGTACCAGTACGCGACGGGTGTGAAAGCAGATTCCATTCGGCTTCCGCTGCTGTCGGATTATCGTCAGGACATTCCGTTGATGATCAGCACCACCCGTCGGAACTGGCGCGACGTTGGCATGGTGTATTTGTGCAATCCAAACAACCCTACTGGTCGCATTGTCACCGCGGCTGAAGTGAAGAAGTTGCTCGATGGTATTCCGGAAGATGTGCCGGTGTTAATTGACGAGGCGTATCATCATTTCGTGAACACGCCCGATTACGCGACTTCCATTCCGTACATCAAGGAGGGGCGACCGGTTATCGTTGCGCGCACATTCTCCAAGATTGCCGCGCTTGCCGGCATGCGTCTGGGCTACGCGGTTGCGTCGCCCGAAATGTTGGCGCGCCTCAAACCGCATTCCATTGCAAGCATCAACGCGATGGTGAAATGGGGCGGCGTGGCCGCACTGAAAGACACCGCATCACAGGCCAACGTGAAGAAAGTCACGCTGGAACTTCGCGACAAAACAACGCGCGAGCTGACAGGAATGGGATACGATGTTATTCCGTCCGAAGCAAACTTCATCATGATTGGCATCAAGCGCCCGGTGCTGCCCGTCATCGACGATTTCAAGAAGAAGGGAGTGCTGGTTGGTCGTCCGTTCCCACCCATGAATCAGCATCTGCGCGTGTCAATTGGAACGCCGGCCGAAATGCAGCGCTTCATGACGGGCTTCAAGGAGATTTTTGCGATGCCTGCCAAGGCGACCGGAAACAATCCTGAGTAACTCGTGAGCGGTTGGTTTTTAGCGGTTCATCACGTATTTGTCTGCGGTATCGCAGCGGTGGACGAACGTACACCGCCGCTGAAGTGTCGCGCTCCGATCAGCTTCCACGGAGCGCGTTCATCGGGTCAATGCGCGCGGCACGACGCGCGGGCAAATAGCCGCTAATCGTGGCGACAATTGTCAACACCACCAGCATGCCGGCAAACGTAATCGGATCGGTGGCGGAGACCCCGAATAGCAAGCTGCCCAGTGTGCGTGCAAGCGCCCAGGACGCGACGGTGCCAATCGCCATGCCGACGACCGCAAGCGACAACGTTTCGCGAAGGATGCGTGCTTGTAGCTGATTCGCGGTCGCACCCAGTGCCATACGCACACCAATTTCCTGCGTGCGTTGATTCACAGTGTATGAAATGACTCCATAAATGCCCAGCAGAGCGAGGAGCAGCGCAAATCCGGAAAACCCGGCCAGCAACACGGTCATGAATCGCCGCGGCGACACGGAGGTGTCGACTTTGTCCTGCAACACCGTGATCTGACTGCCGGGAAGTCCGGGCGCGATTGGTTTGAGTGCAGTACGAATCGCGGCCGCAACCGAACCCGTCGTAACACGCGCGCGGAAGACCAGATCGACCGAAGAAAAATCACCCGTTTGCCGAATGGGCATGTAGAACTCATTGCCCGATTTCTGTTCAAGTGCGACGTGATGTACGTCTGCCACCACTCCAATCACCTTCCGTTCATCACCACCTGCGCGCATGTAGTGTCCAACCGCATCCGTACCCGGCCACAACAAATGCGCAAGTGACTCGTTAATGATGATGACTTTTTCACTCTTTGGATCATCGTGCGCTGTAAAATCTCGCCCCGATTTGACGGGGATTTGCATCGCGGCGAGATACCCGTCGCTGATGATGTGGACGAATGCTCCTCGCCATTCACTTTGCGGGTAACCACTCTCGCGCGAATTCACACCCCATGAACGGTTGCCGCCCAGCGGCAGTCCGTCGGTCAGTCCCGCCGCCTGTACGTTGGGAGTTTCCCTTGACAGTCGCAACACTTCATCAACATAAGCAACAAATTTAGGCTGCGACGACCTTTGGATTTCATCGGGATCGACGCGAATCGAAGCCACGCGCTCGGCTTTGAACCCCATGTCAACGTCGAGCACTTTGAGAAAACTGCGTGTCAACAATCCGGCCGCAACCAACAACATGCAGGCGAGTGCAATTTCGGAAACCACGAGCGAGCTACGCACGACTTTTCCACGATTGCCTCCGGTCGAGCTGCGCCCCGATTCCTTGAGTGCACCGTGCACGGCAGTTGAAGGAACCTGCAACGCTGGAACTAGTCCGAACGCAAGACCGGCAACAATGGCAAGAACGGCCGCGACAATGAGCGCGAAGCCGTCGATGCGCACGTCCGCCAACATCGGCAGGTTCATCCCAGTCAAACCCGCAATCACCCGCGTTCCTCCGACGGCCAGCAGAAGACCCAACGCAGCGCCACACACGGACAGTACGAGACTTTCCGTCAGCATCTGACGCACAAGACGTCGTCGTCCCGCGCCCAACGCCACGCGAACAGCCATTTCCTTTTGGCGCGTGGTTGCTCGCGCAAGGAGCAAGTTCGAGAGGTTCGCGCACACAATCAGCATCACGACCCCCACTGACAGCGCAAGCACAATCAGCGCGGAGCGTACACTACCACTGACGTGTTCGCGCAACGACATCACGATTGGCTTGAACGTATTCATCCGAGGACTTTCCGCGAGCATACGCGCGCCGAGCACTTTCAACTCGGCATTTGCGGCCGCGATTTCGACATCTGACTTCAGCCGTCCGATGACAGAAAGCGTGTTACCCCAACCGTTCGTCTCCGCCGTCATTGGAAACGGTGTGAAGAAATCAATGTGCCGCCCCGGCACGAATACTGCCCCGAAATCAAACGACGCCGGTAACACACCAACTACTGTGGTTGGCGCCCCCTCCAGAATGAGCGAGCGGCCAATGATGCTCCTGTCGGAGTTGTAGCGGCGCTTCCAGGTAGTGAAACTCAACATGACGGCCTTCGGCCCGTTCCACGCACTCTCCTGGGCCGAGAAGCCGCGTCCCATCAGGAGTTTCACGCCAAGAACGTCGAAAAAATTTTGCATGACTGGAAGTCCGTTGAGCCGGACCGTCTCCTTGTTCTCCAGCAAGCGAACGTCGTTCGGACTCGAGAATGCGAAGTATCCGGTGATGGCGTCGAACGATTTATTGTTCGCGCTCATGTACAAGACGCCATTCACTTGCAGCGTTTGCTCCGAAAGCCCCTCTCCTCCGTCGTTGGGCATCCACACGAGTCGGTTGGGTGCAGCAAATGGCAACGGGCGAATCAACATTGCGTTTGCGACGCTGAATACAGTTACGCTGGCGCCAATTCCCAAGCCCACAATAGCGATGGCGAAAATGGCAAAACGCGCATCGCGCCGCAGCGTGCGCAGTGCATAGCGCAGATCCTGAGTGAAATCGTCGAACAAGTCGCGCATGTTCATGCGACGCTCCCGGTGTCTTGCTGAATGATGTAGGAGTACTGACGCTTCGCGAACCGAAGGTCCCAATCGTTTGAACGCTTCCTCACGGGCCTCACTCGGACTCATGCCACGTTCGACCAGATAGTCGACACGTTCGGTCAAAAACGATGCGAGTTCAGCGTCGGCGTCGGCGTCAATTTGCGCGCGCGTGCGGAGTGGAAGGCGAACCAGTCGTGACACGCCAGCGCGTATGTCGTGAATGCGCATGCGAGCGCTCCTATCGCGTGGCTGAGGCCATCGTGAGAATTGCCGAAAGCGTGTCGAACTGCTCGATGAGCGAGACGGTTTCGGCGCGAAGGAATGCGCGGCCCGAGGCCGTCAGTTTGTAGTACCGCGCCTGTCGCCCATTTTTCGTTTCGCCCCATGCGGCCGAGAGGAGCTTGCGCTCTTCAAGTCGGTGCAGTGCCTGCAGGAGCGCAGCGTCGGTGACGTCCAGTCGTCCACCCGATTGTTGTTCCAGCCAGCTGGTGATTTCAAATCCATGCATCGGTCCCCAGGACAGTGTCTTGAGAACCAGCACATCGAGCGTGCCTTTGATGAGCGCCATGAGCTACCTCCAAGTGTCTTTGGGTAGACACTTGGTCCGTCCAAAAGGTTTGCTTTCCCTCTGGCGCGCGCGTTGGGTGACAGCGGCGGTTATTTCACCAGTCGGTACGTTACCAGCAATTGTTCGCCTGTTTTGGAATCTTTCGCGACGGCGAGCACCACGTCGCCGCGAATCTGCTGGATTTCCAGCCCAGGTGGCAACGTCGCAGTTCCCTGCAGTGTACCGTCCATGGCATGTCGTTCGAGCAACGTCGACGGATCTCCGAACGTAGAAGTTCGCACCCAGATGGCCTTCGTGACGACGTCAGCAAATACGTCAGTGTACGCCGGCAATGTCTTGACGGGTGGCAGTTTGCGGAACAGGCCACGCATTCGTTCGTAGTCGTACTCGGTGCCCTTGATGAACGTTGCCCAGTACTCCACCGCAGCGTCGCGGTTTACGTCGGTCGGCGCACGGTCAGCGATACCTGCCGAAATGCGATGTGGAGATTCGCCGTGAAGCGACATCATCATTACCCGGGCACTATCTCCGCTCCCATACACGAATCCTTCCGGAGCAATCGCAATTTTCATGGAAGTTCCCAGTGGCCGTCCATCGTCCAGCAACATTTCGGGACTTCGATACAGCAACTTTCCAGCCTTGTCAGAAACCTGCAGCACCCCGCGACTGGACAATTCAGACATTGCACTTCTCGCGACATACAACGTGGTTCCATCAAGCAGACAACGCACGTAACCCGTTTGTGGCACCGCCGGCGCAAACGAACGAATCACCTTGCCATCAGTGCCGAACACAGTGATGCGATTCAGCATGTGGTCGTAGGCGAACACTGTATCGCGACTGCATTCGCCAACCCATCGCACCGATTTGAACTCGCCCGGCCCTTCGCCTCGCCGAGCGATCGTTCGCAAGAAGCGTCCAGCTGCGCTGTAGAAATGCAGCTGATAGTTGATATTGTCCGCAATAACAATGGTCCCGCCGGACAGCTGAACCGCCGATGCGATATCTCCTACCTCGGCTGTCGTGTCGGCGGCGGCCACCGCGCGAATGCGAACGCCCGGAACGGCGCGCCAGGGTTGTGCGAACGCGACTGTGCTTAGGGAAAGTGTGAGCGCGGTTCCTGCCGCGAACGATTGTAAAAGGAGACGTGAGGCGAACCCGAATCGAAAGCTTGTCATGCACACCGGCGGGCAGTTTTTTGTCATCTGTTGTGGACAGGTGTCGAGCACGTGGAATGATGCCGTTAAAGTGTGTTTGGTCGCACGTGTTCGCGAGAGTTCTTTGTTCTGAACGTGCGTGATCAGCGACATATGCCGTTTCACTCGTGCGCGGAGAGTCCCGATGAAGCGATCGGCGTTGTTGGCGTTTGCGATGGTGATGGCGTGTGGAGCCGATGGCTGCAACCCACTGATCGTTTGAGGTGTCTGTCTCGAAGCGTGTCGTTTGAGCGAGGCGACGTTGTAGCGATGGTAACGCTTATTGACGTGTCGTTCTAGCGACGCCTCATTTTCGAATTCACCAATTGCCGGATACGCCATGCACTATGTGTGAGTGTCGTTTTTTCCGCGATATAGATGAGTTTGCTAAAATGGATACCTTGACATCCGACAATGGTACTGACATTCTATTGTCGAACCTCTAGGCATGGTGCCATGACCCCACGTGCAGAATTGCTCCAAGGCAGTCTCGACCTGCTCATCTTGAAGAGCCTCACGCTCGCACCTCTTCACGGCTGGGGCATTTCGAAGCGCATTCGACAACTCTCGTCCGAAGTGTTGCAGGTCAATCAGGGGTCGTTATATCCCGCGTTGTATCGCCTCGAGGATCGCGGCTGGATTTCGGCGGAATGGGGAACCTCGCCAGAAGGGCGGAAGATCAAGCTGTATACACTCTCCGACGACGGCCGCAAACAATTAGCCGACGAACGTACGCAATGGAGTCTGTTCACCAACGCTGTTGAACACGTACTTGCCGCGGAGTAGTGACCTCATGAATTTCTTGTCGCGCTGGACTCGCCGTATCAACGCATTACTGCGTTCAGATGACATCGAACGTCGCATGGATGACGAGATGCGACTGCATTTGGAAATGGAAGTGCAGGATTTGCAAATGCAGGGACTCAGTGCCGAGCAGTCGCGTAAACGGGCTGCGGTTTTGTTTGGTGGCGTTGAACGGTTCAAGGAAGTAGCGCGGGAAACACGTCCAACGCGCCTTGTCGAGAATTTTTCGCGCGATGTGCAGCACGCGTTCCGACAGCTCAGGCGTTCGCGCGGATTTGCGATTTCCGCAGCAGCGCTGCTGGCTGTTGGAATTGGCGGCACGGCCACGGTGTTCAGTGTGCTGAATGCAATTCATTTTCGGCCGCTACCATATCCGAATGCCGATCGACTGACGACGATTCAGGTGCGAATAAGCGATCCACGCTGTGGCGACCGCTGTTTGCGTGATCCGGATGCGGACGAAGCGGAATCGTTTCGCGTAAGCGCCTCATCAATTGAAAAACTCGGCACAATTCGCGTGACACAAGGAACACTGTTGCTACCGAGTGGCGCGCGCATCATGAAGGGTGCAGCCGTGTCCGAATCACTCACCGAACTGCTGGCACTTCGTGTGGCGCTTGGCCGGCCTCTCAACTCTGCTGATTTTCGGGCGGATGCGCCAGGTGCTTTGCTGCTGAGTTATAGCGCGTGGCTCTCCGATTTTGGTGGTGATTCGGCGGTCGTTGGGCGTGGCGTCACACTCGGCGACGCGACGTACGTTATTACAGGTGTTCTCAACCGCGCCGCAGAACTTGGCAGTCCGCTGTATTCTTACAATGCGCCGAACAACGCACAGTATGTGATTGCTGATCGTGGTGCGTTGACCGCGGCATCTTCAACGTCGCGCGTGATCGCTCGTATCCGGAACGGTTGGACTGTAACGCAACTCACCGCACAGTTGGATGCGCAACTCAAACTCCGCATGGTGAGGAGTGCCAATCAGCCTCAGACCGCGGGAATAGCCAGCGTGCAATCGATGCGCACGGTTTTGGCAGATGGGTACCGCTCGTCGTATTGGACGCTCTTCGCGGCCGTCGCAATTGTCCTGTTGATCACGTGCCTCAACGTGACCGGGCTTTTTCTTGCGCGGCTCAGTGACCGCGCAAATGAACTGGCAACGCGCACCGCGCTGGGAGCGAGCCGTTCTCGCCTGGCACAGCAAATCGGAACCGAAACATTTGTTATCTCGTTCGCGGGCGGTGTTGGCGGTGTTTTGCTTGCATTCTGGGGCACACTCGCATTGCGTGCGTTGCCTGCGGGCCAATTGCCGTTTTGGTCGGATGTATCCGTCGACACGCGTACAATGTTGCTCGTCGCTGTGCTGACAGCTGTCGCTGGACTGATACTGAGCCTTGCGCCGCTGGCCGCGCTCTCGCCACATCGATTGCTGGTGAGTTTACGGGAAACGGTCGGTGCAGGCCGTTCGCGAGCAACTTTGCGCAGTACGTTGGTCGCGCTTCAGGTAGCACTCTCGGTGGTGCTGTTGGGTTTCGCCGGCCTTCTCACGAAGGTGCTGGTTAGTGCCGAATTTCGCGACACGGGTATTGCGAAACACTCGATGCTGTATGTGCTCCTCGATACGCCGCCGTTTATCAGCGATGCTCAAGCCCTGGCGCTCGAGCAACGCATCAGCGACGAAGTGCGACACATACCCGGCGTGGTTTCAGTATCGGTGGGAGGAAGTGCGCCGAGGGCCCGCGTGCCGCGCGATCGCAATGCGCCGCGTCCACCGGCAATGTCCATCGAAGGGCGTCCTGATGCACTGCCCGCAACCGTAGCGCCAACCAGTGCCGACGACGTGTCACCCGCACATTTCGAGACTGTGGGTACGCGAATTGTGCGCGGCCGATCGTTTACGGCAAATGATCGACAAGGAAATCTGCCGGTTGCGATCATCGACGAACCGACCGCTCGTCTGATGTTTGGTGCCGAAAATGCGCTTGGCAAACGCGTGAAGTTTGGCGCGCCGTCAACTGATAATCCCTGGATGACGATTGTAGGCATTTCAGCGGGGTTAGTGAACAATGCGTTGCAGCCAAACGCATCCTCCGGTCCGCACATCTATCGGTCGATCCTGCAATTTCCGGCAGCGCCGTCAACTGTAATGATTCGATTCTCCAACAACACCTACAGCCAGAAACAAGCGGTGCGAGCCGCAATCAAAGCCGCCGATCCGCTATTGCCGATTGCAAAAATGCTGACGGTTGAGGAATCCGTTGGTCTACGTTTGTTCAAGGCACGCTTCAACACAGTCGTTCTGAACGCGTTTGCACTGTTCGCAGTTTTGCTCTCCTGTCTTGGCGTGTACGCTGCCGTCACGATTGCGGCGACATCGCGGCAACGCGAGATCGCGATTCGCGTCGCTCTGGGGGCGCTCAGACGCGAGATCATTGTGATGCTCGTGCGGTCAGCCACGCGCCCAGTGGCGTGGGGACTGTGTGTTGGCCTGATTGCGGCGGCCTGTGGTAGTCGAGCGTTGACGGGGCTGTTGTATGGTGCGAGTCCCACAAATCCGGTGATTTATTCGGCGGTGGCCGCGGCAATGCTGTTAACGAGCACCGTTGCAGCACTGGTTCCGGCACGGCGCGCGGTCAATGCTGATCCAGCGAAGATGTTGCGGATGTGACGGCGCGTATTACTTCTTTGACTTATGGTAAGTCAGGGCTGCCGTAACACAGTGCGCCAACGCGTCCATCGGAACGTCACCCGCCACGTCGAACACGATTGCACGGTTGCCTTCGTAAGTGAACTCGGTTGGAAACTGGAATTTGAATGAGTCAACCAGCGTAGTCTGACAGTTGAAATACATCGCGTATTCGGACGGACGATTTTTCTTCCACGCGATACGCACGGTGCTGCCACTTCTACTTTCGGTTGTCAAGTACGCCGGTTCACCCCATTTCAGGCTCTCTTCCAGCACACCAACACCTGACGTGACCGCGGCCGTGTGCAGGATCAATTCGCGAAGCGCCATCAACTTCTTGCGCACCGCAGGCGGGTAGCTGGCAAATGTCCGCGCGACCTCGCGGTTTTGGATGGGTTTCATGGCATGATGTTGGCAACGTTTGGGACAATTGGAAAGACCGTCGTGGTAAAGAAAGCAAATCGTCTGTTGCCGATTTTGGAAAGACCGTCCCGGTAAAGAACGCAAATCGCCTCTTAAGGATTGTGGTTCAAGGCACCGAAAACGGCTCCTATTGACATTCGGGAGGACGCGCGTAATCTTCTCCCGACACCCGGGAGGAACGCGTGGCGCGACCTGAGTCGAACGAACAAGTGCTGCAGGGGACGCTGGACCTGCTGATTCTCAAGACATTGTCGCTTACGCCTATGCACGGGTGGGGGCTGACCCATCGCATTCAGGAGTTGTCGAATGACGCCTTTCGCGTTGGGCAGGGCTCCATCTACCCGGCGCTCGTGCGACTCGAGCAGCGCGACCTGGTGCGCACCGAATGGAAAATTACAGACAACGGGCGGCGCGCCAAGTTCTACAGTGTGACGGCCGCGGGACGCCGCGCCATGATAGACGAACTTGCCAGCTGGAAACGATTTGTTGGTGCGATGGATTTGGTGTTGGGAGCAACCTCGTGACCGGGCGCGCTGGGTTGCAACGCTGGTTGAGGCACGCGCGGGAGTTTGTCTTTCGCCAACGTGTCAACAACGAAATGGACGAGGAAATTCAGTTTCACCTCGACCAGGAAGCGTCATTCAATGTGCAGCGAGGTATGTCACCCGCCGAGGCACATCGCGCGGCAATGCAGGCGTTTGGTGGCGTGCAACGGTACCGTGAAGAGACGCGCGATGCCCGCGGCTTTGTGTCACTCGACTCGCTGATTCGCGACACGCGCCTTGGATTTCGGCGGTTGCGACGCGCACCTGCATATTCGCTGGGAGTCATTGTGACGCTCGCCGTAGGTCTTGGGATTGCAACTGGTATCGGTGCGCTCGTGTACGGTGTGATGTTGCGTCCGTTGCCATACACCGACGCCGATCGCCTGGTTCGTATTTCCATTCATACGCCGGGGCTCGCCGTAACTACCAGCGAAAACTCAGCGGGCACGTTTGTGTATTTCTCCGAACGCGCGCACACAGTTGCGTTGCTCGGCGCGTCGATGGAGAACGAAGGTATCGCCATCACTGACGGTACAATTCCCGAACGAGTCACTGGTGCACTGCTTACGCCAAACGTGTTTCAGATACTGCAGACCAAACCGGCGGCGGGCCGACTGCTTCGCGAAGATGACCTGAATGCGCGGTTCGACGGACCCGTGATGATCAGTTACGCATTGTGGCAACGGCGATACGGAGGTGCACCCGACATTGCGGGCAAGCGTATTGAGTTGAATCGCAATCTGCGCACCATTGCCGGCGTGTTACCCGCGGGATTCGCATATCCATCACGGTCCGTCGCGATCTACTATCCGGACCGCGTTGAGGCGAGCAAAGCGGGTCTGTCCAACCGATATTTGACTGTGGTTGGTCGACTTGCACCCGGCGTGTCGATTGCGCAAGCGCAGGCCGAACTGAACGGACTGGTTGCCAACATTCGGGACCGCTTTCCTGAACTTCCTGCCGACATTCACGTGACCAGCGGACTCTCCGCACACGTCGAAACGCTGCGCGACGGCATGATCGCGCAGGTGCGCCCGGAACTGCAGTTGCTTGCGCTCATGATTGGTGCGTTGCTGTTGATCGCTGTCGCAAACGTGGCCACCCTTTCGCTGCTGCGTGCGCAGCGCCTGCGTACCGAAGTCGCCATTTCGCGAGTCCTGGGAGCAAACCGGCGCACGCTCACCCAGCGTTTCGTGGTGGAAGGGATCGTCGTGTCGTTAGCCGGTGGCGCGTTGGCGCTTCCGATTGCGGTGTTCTCGGTCGCGTCAAAGTTTGGATTGAGTGATGCGCAAGTACCACGTTTGAACGAAGTCACAATCACACCGGGAATTGCGATTACGCTTCTCGGCGTTTCAATTGCGATCGGTACCACGTTCGGCGTGTTGTCTGCGGCGCGCGCCGGTAGTGTGAATGGCAATCCCGCTTCGTTGCGGCTGGACACGCGCACTGCACGTGGACGCGGATGGCGTCGCGCGCAGGAGGGTATTGTAACGGTGCAAATTGCATTGGCGCTATCACTACTGCTGTCGGCCGGACTCATGGCCTCGAGCTTTGCAAGATTGCGGCAGGTGGACATCGGGTTTGACAGCGCCAACGGCGCGAAATTCACTACGCAACTACCTTTTCTCGGTTATTCAACGTTTCAACGCACGGCGGCATTTGATCTGTCCGTCATCGATGCCTTGCGTGCGGTTCCTGGCGTCACCAGTGTTGGCGCCGCAATGCAGATGCCCTCCACGCCGCAAGACCTCTACTCGCGACCGCGCGTTGAGGGAACGGACTCGCAAGGGCAAACTCGACAAACACTGATCACGGCGAACGTCGTCACGCAAGATTTTTTCAAGGTGATGGGAATTCCAGTGAAAGCCGGGCGTGCTTTCGAGCGCGGCGACCTGATAGCCATCACGCCCGGTGTCGTGCTTGGCGCGACACTGGCGCGCGAATTGTTTGGTGCCGACAATCCGATTGGGCGCGAGGTGCGAATTGAGTCGAGCAGGCGATATCCGACGTATCGCGTGGTTGGCGTGGTTGGAGACGTGTACAGCGACCGCTTGACCGAAGGAGTGCTGCGCGTTCTGTACTTCCCGCTTTTGGGAGATCTCCCGCCCGGGTCAACCGAAACTGAAAGTCGCATTCCGTTCATGCCGGGCGGCATGAATTTCATTGTGAACAGCAGTAGAGCACTCAGTGAACTCACACCGGAGTTTCGGCGCGCCGTTGCATCGATTGACTCACGCGTGCCGGTGTGGAGTATTCGCTCGTTGGACGCGATCGCTGCGGACGCGAGCGCGCGCGCGCGGCTCAGCATGTTACTACTTGGCGTCGTCGCGTTCGCGACGCTGTTGCTGGGCAGCATTGGTTTGTACAGCGTTATTGCGTATGCCGCCGCCGGGCGATCTCGTGAATTTGCCGTGCGCCTCGCAATTGGCGCGACGCCGCGAGCGATTGCCCGGCAGGTGTTTCGCGAAGGTGTTCGCGTAACGGCGATTGGAATCGTTGGCGGATTTCTGCTGTCGTACGCGAGTGCGGGAGTGTTGCGCGATCTCGTCTTTGAAATCAGCGCGACGGAGCCATTGATGTATCTCGGAACGGCAGGAGTTGTACTTGCCTGTACGATGATCGCCACATTTTCCCCCGCGAGGCGCGCTGGCAACACAGACCCGGCGCGTGCGTTGCATGGCGAGTGACAGCATCGCGAACCGGTCAGGGCTGAAGCACCGCTCACGTCGCTGAGCGACGTGCGTGGGGAGACACGCCGGCCTATTCAACACAATCGCGTGCGGAATATCCGCCGAGCTACGCGCGTGGGGGACACGCTCTCAAAGAACCGCGCATGTCCAGTCTCGCGCCACCGGGGTTCGGCGCTGTATACTCTGTCCCCATGAAACGTTCACTCTTCTCTCTGACGGCGGCCCTCGTGGTCGCTTTCCCAGCGGCCGCTCAGCAGACGCCCCGCGTGACCAAGGCCGACTACGATCGCGCGTCGGCCCAGCTCGCCCCTAGTCTGACCGATATGGTGGTGGGTGGTTCGGTGCAGGCGAATTGGCTTCCCGACGATCGCCTTTGGTATCGCACTGCCGGTGCGAATGCTCAGACCATTCTGATCAACCCCGCGACCAAAACGCGAACCGTTTGTGATGCCACGCGCAGCAACTGCGCAGGTGTGCCGACCGGAAACGATGGCGGCAGCGGTGGACGCGGCGGTCGTGGCGGCGGAGGTGGGGGTGGGGGTGGACGCGGCGGCGCGGGGAACGCGGTGACATCACCCGACGGCAAACGTGCGGCGTTCATTAAGGACAACAATCTGTGGGTTCGTGACGTTGCTTCTGGTCAGGAAAAGGCGCTGACCACTGATGGTGTGAAGGATTTCGGATACGCCACCGACAACGCC
Organism: Gemmatimonas sp.; assembly: GCA_040004335.1. Classification (GTDB taxonomy): domain Bacteria; phylum Gemmatimonadota; class Gemmatimonadetes; order Gemmatimonadales; family Gemmatimonadaceae; genus Gemmatimonas. The sequence goes on along the minus strand of JBDUBA010000231.1, from coordinate 1,830 downwards.
GGTTGGGCCAGCAGTGATCGTGCGATTCTGTTGTGGTCGCCCGATTCAAAGAAAATTGCGACGCAGCAGCAGGACGAACGCAAAGTTGGTGACATGTACATCGTGGACACGCGCGCGGGTCACCCGAATCTGAAAGCATGGAAGTATCCGCTCCCGGGCGACAGCGTTGTGCAGATGTTGCATCGCGTCATTATCGATGTGGACGCGGGCAAAGTGATTCGTTTGCAGATGCCGCCGGATTTTCATCGTGGCACGATTGGTGATAACATTACGATGGCGGACTACAACTGGAGTCCAGATGGTTCGAAGCTTGCGCTTGTGTCCACGTCACGTGATCACAAGAGTGCAACGTTCAAGGTCGCCGACGCGGCCACTGGTGCCGTCAAGACGCTGTTTGACGAAACTGTGCCAACCCATTTCGAATCACGCACGGGCTGGCGCATGTTGTGGCCCACGAACGAAATCATCTGGTATTCGCAGCGTGATGATTGGGGTCAGTTGTATCTGTATGATTTCAATACGGGCAAACTCAAGAGCAAAGTCACCACCGGTGAAGGCCCGGTCACCGCGATTACCCGCATCGACTCGGCCACACGCACAATTTGGTATGCAGCGGGGGGACGGGAGCCGGGCCAGGATCCGTATTTCATCCACTACTATCGCATCAACATCGACGGCAAGTCGCCGCAAGTTTCGCTCACGCCGGATGTTGGTACCCACGACATTCAGTTGGCGCCCAGCGGCAAATTTCTGGTCGATACGTATTCCTCACCGGATGTACCACCCGTCGTGGTATTGCGTGACGCGAACGGAAAGCTGGTGATGCCGCTCGAGAAAGCGGACGTGAGCAAGCTGATGGCGTCAGGTTGGAAGCCACCCATTCCGGTCAAAGTCAAAGCCGACGATGGCAAGACGGATTTGTACGGCATGATGTTCCGTCCAACCAACTTCGATCCCGGCAAGAAGTATCCGATCATCAACAACGCGTACCCGGGCCCGCAAAGCGGCAGTGTGGGCTCACGCGCGTTCACGAGCGCACGTGGTGACAAACAGGCGCTCGCAGAACTTGGTTTCATTGTGGTGTCAATTGACGGACGTGGAACGCCCGGTCGCTCGAAATCATTCCATGATTCGTATTACGGTCGCATGGGCCGAGACAACACGATTCCCGATCAGATTGCAGGCATGAAAGATCTGGCGAAACAGTTTCCCGGAATTGATCTCGACAAAGCCGCGATGTGGGGTCACTCGGGCGGCGGATTTATTACGGCCGACGCGATGTTTCGTTTCCCGGACTTCTTCAAGGTGGGCATTGCAGAATCGGGCAATCACGATCAGCGCGTGTACGAAGATGATTGGGGCGAGCGTTATCAGGGCTTGATGGAAAAAACACCGGACGGCAAGGACAGCTACGACATTGAAGCGAATCAAACGTTCGCGAAGAATCTGAAAGGGCATTTGTTGTTAGCGCATGGCACGATGGATAACAACGTGCCGCCGTACAACACGTTGCTCGTGGCCGATGCGCTGATCAAGGCCAACAAGGATTTCGATTTGTTGCTGCTGCCGAACCAACCGCACGGATACGGCAACATGAGCAACTACATGATGCGGCGCCGGTGGGATTATTTTGTGAAGTGGTTGTTGGGGGCCGAGCCGCCGAAGGAGTACGAGATCAAGACGATCACGCGCAGCGTGCCGTAGCAGCAGTCGAAGATCAACTGCAGTCAACCGGTCGAAGTTCTTCGGCTGTTTGGCTGCAGTTAGTTATTCGACTGTTTTGGCTCAGAGTTCTTCGGCGGTTCGGCTTCAGTGCAGTTTATTCGGCTA
>JBDUBA010000446.1:0-6851 GCA_040004335.1 Gemmatimonas sp. | reverse complement strand
CGTGATCTGCATTGGAGTGGTTCACGGAACCTGTCGCGTGATCTGCATTGGAGTGACCGGCAGGTGTGAACCCACCGTCTGCGCGCTCGGCACCATGGGACAACCACAAAACATCCGTTACCCGCGGCGAACCCTCGGTAATCGTTCCCGTCTTGTCCAGCATCACCGTGTTGACATCGCCGGCGCGCTGCAACGTTTCGCCCCCTTTGATCAGCACTCCCATGGCGGCGCCGCGCCCGGTTGCGACCATAACGGCCGTTGGGACGGCCAGCCCCATCGCGCACGGACACGCGATGATCAACACCGCAACTGCCGATGTGAACGCGCGCACCATCGGCGCCTGATCGGCCGCAAAGTACCACACGCCAAACGTGATCACCGCCAGCAATAGAATGACTGGCACAAAGATGCTGCTCACTTTGTCGGCCAAGCGCTGAATAGGGGCGCGTGAACTTTGAGCGTCGCGCATCAGCTGCACGATTTGCGACAGCACGCTGCCCGCACCAACACTGGTTGCACGCAAACGAAAGCTGCCGGTTTTGTTCACAGTTCCGCCAATGACCCTGTCACCAATATTCTTGGCAACAGGCATTGCTTCACCGGTCAACATCCCTTCATCAACTGTGCTGCTGCCGGCGTGCACAACACCATCAACCGGAATACGTTCGCCCGGACGAACCACCACGATGTCACCCGACACGACATCGTCAATGGCGATGTCAACTTCCTGTTCGCCGCGACCAACGCGCGCCACTTTGGGGCGCAGTTGCACCAGTGACTTGAGCGCTTGCGTGGTTTGCGTTTTAGCGCGCGCTTCGAACACGTTGCCGGTCAGCACAAACGCCAGAATTACGATGACTGCTTCGTAATACACATCGGCTGGTACGCCACGACTCAGAAACAAGCCCGGCGCAAATGTTGCAACTGCGGAATATATGAATGCGGAACCGGTACCGAGCGAAACGAGTGTGTTCATGTCGGACGAACCGTGCCGAAACGCCGTCCACGCGTGGGTATAGAAGCGTCGGCCGGCCCACGTCATCACGAAGAGGCTGGCCAGCAGCAATCCAATCCGCACAGCAAAGGCCGTGTCGGAAATTGCGGGAAGCGTGTTGGTTGCCGCCCCGCCCGTCATGGCAGACATGTCGGATGTCATCGCCATTGGCAGCATGGACACAATCATCGCGAGCGCACCAATCACACCCGTGACGATTGCCTTTCGTTTAAGCGTCGCGTATTCGCGCGTTTCACTCTCTTCCCGCGCGCGTTGCTCCTCAAGCACCGTCTCGTCCGCTCGCGCCAACTCGGCACCATAACCCGTTTTGCGAATGACATCGACCAGACCTTCCGGCGACGCAACGTTGGCGTCAAACGTGACGGCGGCCGTGTTCATCATCAAATTCACATTCGCATCGACAACACCTGGTGCGCGCTGCAGCGCGCGCTGCACACGAGACTGACAGGCGGCGCAGGTCATTCCGGTTACGGGAATGCGTACTTCTTCCAGATGTGAATCCGGATCGGCGGTCGTAGTCATGGCACTATCGGTGCTCATTGCGAGTTACGTGATTGATCTGACGCGACGTGCACGAATGCTGCTGCAATCAGTTGCGGGGAACGTTGGTGCTCGGCCAGAAGCGCCCACGTGTGTACGCGACGTTGCAAACAGGCGATTGTCGAATGCGTCGGCTCAGGTCGCGCGTTGCGATGGAGCTGTTACTGCGGCGTTTGGTACGCCTCGTAACCTGCTTCTGCGATGGCGTCGGTAATATCCGTCGTCTTGGTGATGGCCGGTTCATACGAAACCACGGCACTCCCCACGGTGACGTTTTCGACTTTCACGCCCGGCACGTCGCCAAGCGCCTGCTTGACGGCCGAGACGCAGTGATTGCAGCTCATGCCTTTGATTTGAAACGTGACGTGTTGCATGGAGACCGAGAGGTTTGGGTGGCGCGAGCTCGGCGGGTATCGACACCGCTCCTGTATGGAAGGTAATATACCCCCTACCCCTATATAAATCCAGTGATTTGAATGAATTCCTCACCGTTCACCCGACGGCAGGTTTGCGGCCCGGGTCGCACTAACGTGTTCAAGATGTCCGTCGTTCCTGAAAGTGTGACGGGCCGCTTGCTCACCCGGAACTCCACCAGACCGACGCGTCCCTCACGCTTGGCCGAGCCGCACCCACTGCGTAACTGGTGGCACAACGTACGCTGTCATTCTATCCAGCAAACGTCCCGCGTTGTCATCGATCAGCACCAGCTCGCGCGTATTCGGACGCATAAATCCTTCCTGGCCCATGTGATCAAGGAAATGCACCAGCGATTTCCAGTAGTCGGCCACATCAAGCAAACCAATCGGTTTCGCGTGGACGCCCAAGTGACTCCACGTCCAGATTTCGAACAATTCTTCGAGCGTGCCAATCCCGCCTGGCATCGCAACGAAACCGTCTGATAGTTCGGACATCATCGCCTTGCGTTCATGCATCGTGTCAACGATGTGCAGTTTTGTCAGTCCGGGATGCGCCGCTTCGCGTTGTACGAGCGCGTGCGGCATGACACCAATTACTTCACCGCCCGCACTCAACGCACCGTCGGCCACTGCACCCATCAATCCAACTCGGCCACCGCCGAACACGAGTGTTTGTTGACGTGCGGCAATGAGTTGGCCAAGTGAGCGCGCGAGGGCGAGGTACGCAGGATTGTGTCCAGGATTGGAAGCGCAGAAAACGCAGATGCGTTGCATGTAATTGAACTGGAGTTTTGCGAGTGGGTGGGGGCGTCGGTTCGAATGACTAACGTGTTTCGCGCGGAGGTTAAGAATCCTGCATCGAATAGCGGACGTGTTTCACGCGGAGGGTAAGAAGCCTGCGTCGAAAGACTGACATGTTTTACGCCGAGGCCAAGAACGTTGCTTTGAACGACTGATGCGTCTCACGCGGAGGCGAAGAACTCGGCCTCGGATGGTTGATGGGTTTTACGCCTGTTTGTTCAGCTCCGCGCCTTCGCGTGAAATCTGTCGACCGCGACGCCAGGCTTTTGGCGCCGGGGGTCAGACTCCAGCATCGCAATCGCCTGCGTTGTTTTGGTAGCTGACTCTGACCCCAAACATCTGAGCTGACTCTGACCCCACACATCTGAGCTGACTCTGACCCCAAACAACGCTGCTGACCCAAACATCCGACCCCAAACACCAGCGTCAATCTCTCAACACTGCGCGACGGCGCACCGATCCCCACAGGACCACCGACGCCAACGCTGGACCAGAACACGCAACCACCACCATCAGCAGTTCCATCGGGGTGCGAGCGCGAGACACGTTCCACAATGCGGCCTGCGTGAGCGTCAGAACCGTATCCACTGAGACGGCGGCAGCGATCGCAATGGCAATGCGTGGCGTCCAGCGACGTCGCAACCGATACAGCGCCCACAGCAACGTCACGTCAAACAATACCCAACCCCACTTCACGACCGGGGACGGAAACCAGGGCCGCGCCGGCCACAACATCAGGGCGATGGTCCACGGAATGAGTGAATATTCCAACGCTCGCAGCAATGGCGTCGGCCCGCGGATAATCGTGTGCAGACCAAAGCCGATGAGCGACCGCCCCGCAAACGCACGCAGACTGTCGCGCATGGCCAAAACGCTCGATCGCTCGCGCGGATACGCCAGATAGATCGCTTCCCACGACGTTGGCCGCAGTTTGCGTTTAAATGCGGCCAGTCCGGTAAAGTTGAACAGCGGTCGCGCCAAGTCGCGCGCAAACCGCAGCCATCCTGACACAGGTCCGGCCAATGGAGCCAGTCCCAATGTGGCCCAAGTCACATTCTCCCCTCGCAATTGCTGCATTGCGAAATCAACCAGCAATTCGGCCGTGCCGTTTGGTGCAAGGGGGTCTCGCAGCAGATGTTCGAATAACCAGCCATTCCGCGCCGATACCGGTGCCAACGACAGAAACGCTACCAAAACACCTTCACGTTCGGCCACAAAAAGTCGGCGCGATTCGCGATGCACGAACGGCTCAAGTTCCACGAGGAAATGCATTGTCGGCATGGCGCGCGTTGCCAGCCAGCGTTGCATCAATCGCGTGAGCGATTCGTCGGTAGCATGATCATCGCCTTTGACTTCGCGCACGACCACACGCTTCGCGCGCGCACGTCGCAGCTGCTCGCGCAATGAGCGTGAGGCGCGCAATGTTTCCGGCCACTCCATCGGGTTCCACACCGGTTGTTCCCCGATGAACACCCGACGAAACCGCGGAGACGACGCGAGCGCACCCTCCGTCGCAAAAAACGCCACGCGTTTTCGATGCGCTTCCGCGTGCGCAACAAATTCCTCGGCCACGGGAATGGTGAGATCGTGCGCTGCCACCGGCTCTCCCGCGACGACCCAAGCCGAACCGATATCGATGTAGCCGACCATTCCGGTGTCGCGCGCGAACCAGTGGTGCATTCCGGGCGCCAACACCTGGAATGCCGTTGCGGTGTGTCCGTGTTGCTTGAGCAGCGTCAATGCGCGGGCGTCGTCGCGAGGCATCGGGTGCGGCCTTTGTGGTCCCATGATGTAGCGAAAGGTGCCGAGTTGGCTCTCACTCGGCCACTCGGATCTTGCGAATTCTTTGCGATTCGGAGTGTGCTTGGTGCGGGCACCGAGCGACGCAGAAAACTGGAACGACCGGGACGCCGAGCGACGCCGAGAACGCTGAAGAGCGCAGAGAACTGCAACAGCCGGAACGCTGAGCAACGCCGAGAACCGCTGAGAACTGCAACAGCCGGACCACTGCGCAACGCCGAGAGCTGCTGAGCAACGCCGAGAGCTACAACAACCGGACGCCGAGCAACGCCGAGCCGGGCTGAGAACTGCAATGTGATTCAATTGCACGCAACGAGATGATTAGCGAACCGGTATTCCGCCCGGAAGAAAGTAAACATTTCCTCGGCGGCGCTTTGCGTCCCGGTTGTTGAGAGCCTTTCACTCCACCAAGGTGTTCCGCCCTGTCAAAGTGAAAGATGTTCTCAATTTTCCTTGGCGGTGCTCAGCGTCCCGGTTGTTTCGAGGTCATCACTCCACAAGGAATTCCGCCGCGCCCTCTCAAAAGGGAAGTTTTTCTCATCTCGGCGGTGGTTAGCGTCACGGCTGTTGCCGGCTCGACACTCTGATTTTTCCTCCGAGCCAGCGCCCAACGCCTAATCGCCCACGCGCGGCGCTGCATTTTGCTGTAGAATTGTCGTTGCATCTATGTCATCAAGCACTCGCGCGACGATTGCGTGCTTAAAATTTTCCGCGCGACTGCTCGCCATCTTCAGTACACAACGCACCATGTCACCCGACCACGCTGGTTTGCGCGAAGCGTTGCTTCAGGATTTGCCGACGCTGTCCGTGATCGATCATCCACTCGTGCGCCACAAGCTCACGCTGCTCCGCGATCGCACTACGCCCACCAAACTGTTCAAGGAGTTGGTGGATGAAATTGCGATGTTGATGGCGTATGAAGCGACACGCGAGCTCGCGCTTGATCAAAAGACCGTAGAAACCCCGTTGGAAGCGACTGCTGGATGGCACGTACGTGGCAAGAAACTCACGCTCGTTCCAATTCTGCGCGCGGGACTTGGCATGGTGGAAGGCATTTTGCGCCTCATACCGTCGGCGCGTGTCGGTCACATTGGGTTGTATCGCGATCACGATACGCTTGAACCCGTGGATTACTATTTCAAAGTGCCGGGTGATGCGGCCGAGCGGGATTTCCTGTTGCTCGATCCGATGTTGGCAACGGGCGGCAGTGCGGCGGCCGCCGTGAGTTCGCTCAAACGCGCGGGCGCGACTCGAATTCGGTTCTTATGTCTGGTCGCGGCGCCCGCTGGCGTAAAACGTTTAGCGGCTGCGCATCCCGATGTACCCGTGTTAACGGCGTCGCTTGATCGCGAACTCAATGCACAAGGTTACATTCTTCCGGGGCTTGGCGATGCGGGTGATCGTTTGTTCGGAACACGTTGATCGCGTGCGCAAATCTGCAAACGGCGGTTGCCGAATGCGGTTTCACTGCAAAGCGTTATGCGAACCACTCTTTGGGTGAGTCACTTTGCTGCGCCGCCATTTCAATTACCCAGCTTTGTGATTCCGTGTCCGTGATTTCGTGCGGCACGCGCGCATACCAGGAATTCGCTAGTTTCTCATCACCAACGCGACGCCAGAGTTCACCAACCAGATAGGTCAACACCGCGCGTTCGTCCGAGGGTACGCCGTCGTATGCTGCCAGCGCTTCGGTAAAGCGCCACGCCGCGTGACGTCGGAAATATCGCTCGGCTTCGGTATCATCCTCATCAACGCAGCACCACGCGGCCCGCAAAAACAAATCGGCCAGATATCGTGGTTCTGCGCCCTGCCACTCGGCGACGCGCGCCGCGTGTTCGTACTTGAGTGATCCCGTCGGTAATTCACGCGCCAACACCGGCGCCAATTCAAACAATACGCGTTCCCGGGTTTCCTCTTCCAATTGAATTTCGTCGCGAAAATCTCGTTCCACTCCGGCAAAGCCACAGGTCGTGCACAAGTGCACGAAGAAGGGCAGCGGCTGCATGCCGGCCGCTCTCTCGTGGAAATCAGTCCGTTTGCCACCAAAAGCATTCGTGTTCACAACCGACTGCGAACGGAAGGCCGTGCTGCAAATGGGGCAGGCGAGGTCGATGTGATTAAGGGTCGTCATGGAAGGCTCTGCATGGGATTTCACAAGAGGAGAGTGTCGGCAGGATGGAGCGCGACATGAAGTTTCCCGGTCCTTGTGACGAATCCCCGGCGGGACTATCTTCTGGCCACTTGTTCGGCGAGCAAATCCGCGCCGGCTCCACGCGCTC
>JBDUBA010000302.1:0-2068 GCA_040004335.1 Gemmatimonas sp. | reverse complement strand
CGCAGGAACGTGAGGTATTCGTCGCTGCTGCGCGTCATCCCCAGAAATTGTGATTGCGTATTGCCTTCTGCATCAACAATTGCGTAGTAGGGTAGGGCCACCGTTCCAAACTTGTCCAGTTCGAGTTTCTGCTGCGTCTGATATAGTTCGCCTTGCCCATCCGTGTACAAGCGCACTCGCACGAAGCGCTCCATCTCTTTTGTGATTTCGGCGCGCGGAAACATGTTCGCTTCCATCCAGCGACAGTTCGTGCACGTGTAACCGGTGAAATCGAGCAACACCAACTTGTTTTCCGCTTTCGCGCGCGCGAGACCTGCGGCGTAGTCATTCACCATCCACGAAAGTTCACCCGCCACGCTGGCAGTACCGGCGGTGACGGCGCCTTCGGGAGGAGGGAGGAATGATTCGAGCTCACCAAGACGACCGCCACGAAGTCCACGTGACAGGACGAAGGCAATTGCGATACATGCAACGGCAAACCCATACGAGATCGGTCCCGTGCGTGCTCGCGGACGTGCTCGACTAAACACTCCCGCCAAATACGCGGCCGCGAGAATTGCGGTTACGATCCACACAACCAGCACAACGGGGCGCGTAAAAATTCCCCACTGCCACACCAGATCGGCATTGGCCAGAAATTTCATGGCCGTCGCGATTTCAATGAACCCCATCAACACTTTCACCGAATTCAGCCATGATCCGGAACGCGGCAATTTCGCGACAGCACTGGGCATCATCGCGAGGAGGAAAAATGGCAACGCAAACACTGCCGAGAATACGAGGAGGCCAAGCAATGGCCACTGCCAATCGCCCTGAGCCGCCATCACGAGCAACGTGCCGACGAATGGCGCAGTGCAGGTGAATGACGTCAACGTGAACGTCAGTCCCATTGCGAGAATGCCAGCCGTTTCTCCACCGCGCGAACCGTTCGAGGCGGCAGTTAATCGCGTCAGCAGCGAACTAGGCAACGTGAATTGCCACACGCCAAACAGATTGAGCGCAAACGCAATAAAGATGGTGGTGACTAGCAGGTTCACCCACGGATTTGCCGCGAATCGATTGATGCCGCCTGCACCCACCAGCAATGCAATGGCCATGCCGAGCACGGTGAACGTCGCCATGATGCCGGCGGCGTAAATCAGCGCGTTGCGTGTGGGCGTGCTGCGTGTTGTTTCGCCGGTGCGTGTGAAGTAGCTCACCGTGATGGGAATCATCGGGAACACGCAGGGGGTGAGCAGTGAGAGTGCGCCCATGACGGCGGCCAGCCACAGAAAGAGCGGCAGTGATTGTGTAGATCCGCCGAGCGGTGTGGTTAAAGCGTTCGAGGGTGTTGCGGCCGGCGCGGTCGCTACCAGCGTTGGAGTTGGTGGTGATGTTGATGCCGCCGCAGCCGGTGTTGGCCGCGTGGAATCGGGCGTTGCAGTTGAAGTCGACGGGTCAGCAACCGGAAGAACTGTTCCGGGCGGTGCGGCCGCGATGGAAAGGGGGACCTCAACCGTTTCCGTTGTTGGTGGCAGGCAGAACCGGTCGGTGCACGTCTGAAACGCAACGTGAACCGCGAGTTGCGTGTTGCCTGCCGCGCGCGAAGTGACGCGCACGGGGAACGTCACCGAATCGACGTACGTTTCCGTGAGAATGTTGAAATTTGGATCCTGTGCAACGTTTGGCTCGGGCGCTTTGATTTTGCCGTTCATGAAGAACGTCGAACCCGCGGGCAGCGAGATTACGGTTGCAACGGGTCCGCCAGGAGGCTGCGTGATCGAGTACAGATGCCAGCTGGGCGGAATTTCGGCATGCAGCCGCACGGTGAACGGCGTGCCCTGTGTGACGGTCGCGGCCGGTTTGACGAGCGTCCACGTGATGGGCTTTTGTTGCGCACTCAGTGCACTCGCGGTCAGCAGAGCCGCGGCAAGGAAAACCGATCTCGAATACATGTTGGAACGATAGCGCGCGTGCCCGGCGTTCGCAGTTGAGTTGGGCGGACCGAGCTGGGCGGACCGGGAAAACCGGGAAAACGGACCGGGTCAACGGACCGGGTCAACGGACCGGGTACACGGACCGGGTCAAC
>JBDUBA010000342.1:0-6871 GCA_040004335.1 Gemmatimonas sp. | reverse complement strand
TGGGGTCAGAGGCATTCACTAAAAATCGACCACTTGAAACCCAACACTTTGTACTGTAAAGTTCTCCGTATGAACAATCTTGACGTTTTTTCCGGACCCGACTTCTCGGCGGCACGACGGCTGTTGTTTCGCGACAGCTACACCATCGAAACTCCCCAGCAGGTCATCCGATGGTGGGAGAAACGACGTCTGGCGTTCAACGTGGCCGTGGGCGCGTGTGGACTGTTCTCCCTGACGGCGATGGGAATCGCCAACGCGATCTTTCGCGGTGAATTCTTTGCCGGGCCACCCCCGCTCGCGATTATCGCGTACGGCGTACTGGCCAACATTCTGTACACGACGGGTTGGTTTTCAGAGCTGTTGCTGCGCCCCGTGTTCGGACGACACACCGGAACGGTGGGCGCCACGCTCTTTCGATACGGACTGGCGTTCTCGGTTGGATTGACGCTGCTACCCGCCGTCTTGTCTGTAGTTGGGGTGTTTGCGCGGTTGGTGGGCACTCTGATGTAAGGTTCGCGCGCGCGCTGCCGGCGCACGTCTGTGACACCCAACGGATTTACTGAGACCCTCCGGGTCGGAATGTATTGAAGTGCCGGAGTTTGTTATAGGGACGGTCGAATTACGAATAGCCCCATGAACGACCGTGCCGGACAAGTAACGGTTTGGGCCCGGGTAGCCGATATTCCAGAGATGCGAAAGCTCTTTCTGATTATCAGCCTTCTGACCCTCGCCTTGATCGCTATCGTCTCGCGATACTGGCCACCGGTGCTTTGGTCGCTGCTGCTCGTGCTGCCGCTGTTCGCCCGCGGCGTTGCCGACATGGTGCAGACCAAACAGGCCATCCGGCGCAATTTTCCGGTGATTGGTCACGTGCGATATCTGCTCGAAAAGATTCGCCCGGAAATCAATCAGTATTTCGTCGAATCAAACAGCGACGGACGACCCTTCAGTCGTAACGATCGTTCCGTGGTGTACCAGCGCGCAAAAGGCGACGTCGACACCTTGCCATTCGGAACGCAGCGCGACGTGTATGCAACCGGATATGAATGGATCAATCATTCACTCGCGCCGGTGCACGCCGACGTTGAACATTCACGGGTACTCGTTGGCGGTCCCGATTGCAAACAACCCTACTCGGCTTCGATGTTCAACGTATCGGGGATGAGTTACGGATCGCTCAGCAAGAACGCGGTGCTTGCACTCAACACTGGCGCGAAAGCTGGAAATTTTGCGCACAACACCGGCGAAGGCGGGCTGAGTCCGTATCATCTGCAGCCTGGTGGGGACGTGATCTGGCAGATTGGCACCGGATATTTTGGATGTCGGGATAAGCTTGGGAATTTCAACGTCGAGGAGTTCACGAAGCGCGCGACGTTGCCCAACGTGAAAATGATTGAGATCAAGTTGTCACAAGGCGCCAAGCCCGGTCACGGCGGCATTCTGCCTGCGCGAAAGCTGACGTTGGAAATTGTCGAAATTCGTGGCGTGGAGATGGGCAAAGACGTCATTTCTCCGCCGGCGCATTCGGCATTTCACACACCGCTTGGATTGTTGCATTTCGTGGAACAGTTGCGCAACGCGTCCGGCGGGAAACCGGTGGGCTTCAAGCTGTGCGTTGGTAATCGGCATGAGTTTCTGGGTATCGTGAAGGCCATGCTGTTGAGCAATATCACGCCCGACTTCATTACCGTTGACGGCGCTGAAGGCGGCACGGGTGCCGCGCCGCTCGAGTTCTCTGATTCGGTTGGGACGCCACTCAACGAAGGGCTTTCCTTTGTGCACAACGCACTCATTGGTGCGGGCGTACGTGATCGCATTCGCGTTATCGCGTCGGGAAAAATCAACACCGGATTCCAGATGGCGACGAAGGTTGCGCTGGGCGCCGACATGTGTAACGCCGCTCGCGCGATGTTGTTTGCTATTGGGTGTATTCAGGCGCTCAAGTGCAACACCAACGAATGCCCCACGGGTGTGGCAACGCAAAATCCCGACTTGGTAAAGGGACTACATGTTGGCGACAAGTCAGCGCGCGTTACGCGTTACCACAAGGAAACCGTGAAGAGTTTTTTCGAAGTGTTGGGTGCGGCTGGTCTCAAAAAACCGGCCGACCTCAAACCGGCCTACATCATGAAACGTGTCAGTGCGATGGAAATTCGTAGCTATCACGAACTGTTTCCTGCAACCGCACCCGGAGCGCTACTCGCCGGGGAGGTGTCCGGACCGATGGCGGAACCGTGGCAGATGGCGCGCGCTGACGCTTTCTAGACGCTGGCCGCGCTATTTTGAACCAGGTCGGGAGTGCACGCCGGCACTCAACACAGGACGCAAATCGCTACGAGCCGACGATATAAGCGTCGCCAGAAATACAATCGCGCACTGCGCATCAACCATTGCATTGGTGTCAACATCCGGCAAGACGCCGTACTGGATGTGCAGACGACCGTCGGTAAACGCAACAGCCGAACCACGGTCAGTTGGTTAGCCAGAAATTGAAGCGGGCAAACTTCCTTTGGTGAACAACATGGTGCGCCGTGCAGACGGCGGCTCCAGTTGCACAATGTTGACTTGGTCCGCGTGCAACTCAGTCAACATCTGATTGCGAAGCCGAGCGCCTTTGGTGCCACCGACCATCGTGACTTTGAAGCAGAGCCAATACAATTCATTGGTCCGTTTTACGCCGCAGGACTCGAGCATCACGGGTTTGCCGGATGCATCAACGACCGTGAAATATTGCTGTGCATATCGCAGCACGTCTGCCAAGGGCGCCGACGAATCCGCGGGTGGTGTGCGGCCAGCAAACCGCGCTACCGTTGTAGAAAAGTCATCGGCGAACGCGCGAACGTTAAACGTGAAAGAACGCTCCTCTATGGTCACTTTTGTCAGTGTCGTGTGAATGGGATGGGCGTTGGCCACGGTGCCTGCGGCGGCAAATGCCACCGCTCCCACCGCGGTCAGTAATCGGCGCTTCATTTTGGAAAACGCTCCCACGCCCAGCCGGTCGCAACAACGGTCACGAGTGCGGACACGCCCAATAACCGTACCTGAAATGGATCGGGCGACGACGCCGTGCGCATCACTGATCGGAGCACGCGATCGATCATCCAGAACAGTGCCGCGGCAAACGCCAGGACAACAATCTGCCCGAGTTCGATGCCGACGTTGAACGCCAGCAACGGCACCGCAATACGTTCGACAAACAAACTCTTGAGGTAACCGGCAAAACCGGCACCGTGCACCAGTCCAAAGATTCCAGCGAAAACCGGTCGATGTTTTCCCTTCGCACCCGACGCGGCGCGTTCTCGCAGTATCAGGTTTTCAATACCCGTCGCCACGATGGTGACGGGTATCAGGAACTCAATGAGTTTAACCGGGATCACCAGCAAGCCGGTGACGGCCAAGGCGAGTGTTACCGAGTGTCCAACCGTAAACGCGCTGATCACCCACAAGGCGCTCCGCCAATCACGCCGTCGGTAGATGGCCGCGAGTGCAAACAAAAACAAAATGTGATCGGCAGCATCGAGCGCAACAATGTGCCGAAATCCAATCTGCAGAAACGCCCAGAATTCGGAGAACATGTCAGTGCGTCGCAGCGAGAGTCGTGAGACTCTTCGCGATTGCGGCTTGATGGCGCAGCAGCAAAGGATCGGGCGTGTTGAGCCGGAGCGCCTGTTTCATCATCTGCTCCGCCTCAGCATTGCGCGCCGATTTATGGAGCGCCCACGCAACAATATCGTAGCCGTAAATGTCTTTGCGCTCCTTCAATTCTTCCTGCGCTTTGGCCAAGACTTCAGCGACACGCATATTGTGATCGAGCAGATACAGACTCCACGCACGATGAAATGGCCCCGGTTGCGCCGTAACGGCCACTTCGAGCGTGTGGAAATATTCGGTCGACTTCGCGCTATCCCCGATTGCCGCGTACGCATCACCGACAATCCCTAACGTGCCGGGATCGAGCTGTTCCGCAATCGCGCGTTCACCCCACTCAATTGCCTCACGGTAGCTGTGATTTTCCGAGGACAAGCGCGCCATGGCGGCCAACAAACGCGGGTCGTTGCCTTCAATTTTGAGGCCCGCACGAAACGCTTCCTCGGCGGCACGTGGACGTCCGGCGCGCATTTCAAAATCGCCCACACGCAACTGAAACCAGGCCTGTGTTTCTTTGGTGACATCGCGTCGCGCCAGCGCCTCGTTTCGCGCGTCCACGAGAATGCGGCGGGCTTCAAGAATGTGATTGTTGAGCTCCAGCCAACGCGCAAGACGTGGCGCGTTTGACAGATGCGTGCGCTCGGCCCACAACGAATCAAACATGACACCGGCCGTCGCGTAGTCGCCCACTTCGATGCTTACTTCTCCCAGCAGCGAGCGATATTGCGGAATATCACCTTCCCGATCGACCAACTCGCGAGCGATATTGCGCGCTTCGAGAAAGCGATGTTGCGCCAGCAGAACAGAGACCAGCGTGACTGCGGTTTTACCGTTCCTGTTCATGCGCGTTCCCAACGACTTGCGGGCGTACGCTTCCGCTTTCAGATAGTCGTCGTAACTCCCGCTTTCACGCGCTCGCTGCATGTGAAGGGCGGCCAACTGACCCATTGCAACCGCGCTGACAGGATCTGCGGCGAGCGCCTGATTCCACACGCGAATCTGTTCGTCGCGGAGCGCCAGCTCGCTGAAGCCCGATGGTGCGACGGCCAGCGCGGCCGCGGACGCCGCTACTTCCGACGTCCGCTTTTCGCGAGTGTACGTGAGTGCGCCCACGGTGACTCCCGCAGCCAACAATATTCCACCCACAGCCACTCGCCGAGTATTCATCGTGCGGCTTCCAGATACGGGAAGGTGGTGCCGTACGTGCGCGTGCTGGTGCTGATGTTGTCTGACGTCAATCCGGGAAGAACAGCTGCGTTTGGATCGAGCAGGTTGCCGAAGATTGCGGTGAGGCCCGCGTCAACGACGTCGTCGTTCAGCTTCCGTCCGCCATACCCGTTCGCCAACGCCCAGCTCAACCAACCCGCCGTGTTGCCGGCGCGGTTCGGGTACACCATCAACATGTCGGGCACGAGCACCGCCGCTAACGTGTTGGCGATCGTCGCACCGCGGTTGAACCCGTTGGTAAACGTTTTGATTTTGTCGCCAAATCCATTGGCAACGTCCGTTGCGGGAGCAGTATTGTTGTGCAAACCGTGATCGCGCTTCATGAAGAAAACTTCGCTCACGAGCGGATTGCCAAGTCGCTCAATTTGCTGATAGGTGCGAGTAGTCGTTGGACCGGTGGTGGTCATGCCGTTGTCGGTGTCGTCGCTGCAACCGGCAACGAGCGACAGAACGAACGCAGCACCAAGCAGGCGCGCGGTATTATGGAATCGCATGGAAATAATTTCCTGAGAGAGTGAAAGTGATTCGTAGAGTACTGGTTGCTGAGCGAGCGATCGCTTAGCGGCTGATCGTGGCCCAGACGCCAAACTTGGCGGCTGCATCTGTGCTTGCGAGGACCATCGATTTTGGCAATTCAATCACAATGCCGAGCGCGTTGAACGGCTTCAGGAAATCGATACCGGGATTGCGGAACGCAGAGGCCGTCGGAGTTGCCGGACCAGACAATGCGCCGGTTGACGGACGACGGTCGGGAAGGATGTTGAAGAACTGTTCGAGATCGATGACAAACGGATCAGCGCGAACGCCTGCAAATGTCTGCACGCCCGTGGCCGAGCCCGCAGCGCTGCCAACGGTTCCCGTAATCGTGGTGCCGGTGGTAATCAGCGCGGTCTTCGTTCCGGTCATCGATGGAGCAACTGGTCCGCGAACTGTGTACTTCTGTGCGGCGCCGGTGCCTTCATCGAACGTGACTTGGAACACGAGATCTTCGACCGCATCACCGGTGTTGTCGATCTTGATTTGATATAGGAGATTTGGATCGAATGATGCATTGGAACCCGCAATCGGGCTCGACGTCGTCACAATGAATGCAATGCGATCGGCCGAGGAGCCAGGAAATGCATAGACATCATTGATGTCCATGCGCGGATTGAGTTCAACCTCGGGCGTATCCTGGTGATCGGAGGCGTATACGCGCGCGCCTACAGCGAGAACTGCGACGCCGAGTGCGGCGAACAGCGCGGCTCGGAAAGGGCGTCGAGCGGATGGGGAAAGGATCATGCGACTGCTCCGGGTGCGTTGAGCGAAGTGCTCGGTGAGTTCCAGCCCGTGGGTCAGGATCGGCTGGACGGTGTGGCTACGCCCCGGATTCCAAATTGGATCTACTGATCATTTCGCCGATCCCCGCCGTGGGAATTCGCACCGCGACCTGGTGAAGCCCGAGGCGTGATCGCGCCGCGAGTTGTGGCTCTGCGAATCGTTGCCGGTTCAAAGGAGTTACAGCCGACTGTATCAACGATTTTGCGCGCACCAATGTACCGCTGGCGAATAAAGATTGATCGAGCGCCCGTCGAGCCTCGGCGGTGCGCCAGTGTTCGTTGCCGTATCGCAGCTGGCTCATGACCAATACGTGTTCCCATCAAACGATCAATCGTCTGGTCATCGATGCGCCGGCCCGGCATCAGCGTTGGTCCTTCAACCGGAGCAACGAAACTCAATCGGTCCGCCAGGAAACCGTTGCGTTCCGCCTGCTCATCGGACTCCAACAGTTCGCGCAATTCGGCGGACAGGGTCGGCGACGCGAAGCGGAGCTCCAGAAGCGGCAGCGATCGCTCCGCGGCGGACATGTCCAGCGCGCGGTCCAGCAGCGGGTCGACATTGCGTCACGGGTCGCTGCCGATTTGACGCAGTGCAGCATCCTTCCCGTTCTCAAAATTTCCCGGCACACCCGGGCGCCGGGTGCGACCGGTTGCCGAAAACATCCCATTTGGAGCCC
>JBDUBA010000127.1:0-2073 GCA_040004335.1 Gemmatimonas sp. | reverse complement strand
TATCGCTCAACTCGTGATCCGGCAAGCGCTTGGGTCGCTTGACTTCACTCGCTGTTCCCCCCAGCCTTCGCACATCGTTTACCTCAGGAGACATGATGCCTACCATTCGGGACTTGGTCAGTGCCCTGCGCCGCCGGGAAGGTGTGGACGCCGCCATCGTACTTGGCCGCGACGGCTTGCTCATCGACGGTGCTACCGCCGCTTCGTACGATGCCGAACGGCTGGCGGCGTACGTCCCTCCCATGGTGATGGCAGCAATTGAGATGGGAGTCGCCAGTGGGAGGGGTGATTTTGGGATCATGGTACTCGAGTATGAAGCGGGGGTTACCGTGATCTCTTCCGTTTCGACGGAGGCGTTGCTGCTGGTGGTATTGCGACCGGGCGCGAACCTGGCGTCGCTGCTGTTCGATCTTCGGCGGCATCGCACACAAATTGCTGCTCTCGCTTGACCGACGGCGTGACAGTCCCGGCATTCGCTTCAGTAGCCCCGGCGAACACTACGCGCGTGCTGGTGGTGGATGACGAGCCACACATTGGCCGCATTATCAAGACACGCCTCGAGCAAGGACCGTTTACCGTTACCATCGCTGAGAGCGGTGCGCAGGCGCTACTTGTCCTTGAACGCGAGCCGGACATCAAATTGGTTGTCTTAGACTTGATGTTGCCGGGTATGAGTGGTCTTGATGTGCTGGCCAAACTCCGCGCCGACGAACGCTGGAAAAACTTGCTCTGCATTGTGCTGACCGCTGCGGGTCATGAAATGCAGTTTCGGCAAACGGAATCGCTGGGCGTTTCGGAATTCATGACGAAACCGTTCAGCCCGCGCCGACTGTTTGCGCGTGTGGTGGCCCTAACTGGTACAACACCGTCGCTCGTGCAGACTCCCTCTTCCTCAGACTCTGAATAATCGTCGTGCCTACCTGGAGTGTTGTGCTGGCTGGTGGTGTGGGATCACGGTTCTGGCCAGTGTCCACGCCGGAGCATCCCAAACAACTGTTGCCGCTCGTAACCAACGAACCGATGTTGTCGGACACGCTCAATCGTTTAACGGCGCTGGCGCCACCCGAACGAACGTTGGTTTTAACCAATGCCACGTTGCGCACGCGGGTGGCGGCGCTCGCGTCCACGTTGCCGCCGAACAACATCATTCCCGAGCCTCAACCGGCGGGCACGTGCGCCGCGTTAGCATGGGCCGCGCATACCATCGCACAACGTGACGGACGCGATGCGGTGATGCTGTGTGTACACGCGGACTGGGCCATTGGCGATGTAAATGGGTATCGCGCAACGCTGGCGCGCGCCGCCGAACTTGCCGCAACGCAACGATCGTTGGTGACCGTGGGCATCGTTCCCGTGCGCCCCGATCCGGGGTTCGGTTATATCCGTCCGGGCGCGTCGGTCGGAGATGGCGTGTTCAAAGTTGAGAAGTTTGAAGAGAAACCCGATCGCACGCGTGCGGCGCGGTTGGTCAGCGAGGGCTGCTTGTGGAACTCGGGAATTTTCGCGTGGCGTGTTGGTGATTTGCTGGATGAGATCAACGCGCTGACGCCCGAGGTTGCACCGGCGCTTGCACAATACGGCGATGATCTCGTGCAGTTCTTCGCACATGTGAAACCCATCGCGATCGACGTCGGGGTATTGGAGCGCAGTCAGCGCGTGTTGGTCATTCCGGGTTCGTTTGGTTGGGACGACGTGGGCACATGGTCAGCGCTCAGCCGCGTGCGCGCGCAGGATGCGTGGGGCAATACGCTGCAGGGGCGGACACATGTATTACAATCAGGCGGCAACGTGGTGTTCTCCGAAGGCAGCGCGGTTGTGTTGTACGGCGTGCAAGATCTCGTGGTTGTTGCGCGCGAGGGGTTGGTGTTGGTCACCACCGTCGACAAAGCCACGGATTTGAAAGCGTTGCTCGATTCGCTGCCGGCCGATTTGCGTGGCAGCTAGCGTGAGCATTCGCACGCTCGTTTTTTACGATGACGCCCGAGCACGCACGTTCGAACCGTTTGCACTAAGCCGTCCGTTGTGCGAAATGCGCGTGGGTGCGTTACTCATGCGGGAACGCTGGGAGCACGC
>JBDUBA010000047.1:0-22934 GCA_040004335.1 Gemmatimonas sp. | reverse complement strand
TGTTGCGCGCGCAGCACCAGAAACGCCTCGCTGAATCGTGCCAACGTAAACACGGCACCAATGCCCACTACTCGCCAGTACTGCCCGTCAAGGCGTTTGAGATTCTCTCGACTGATTGGATTTGCACGCAGACCACTCTTCGGTCGTGTTGGTTCGCGCACTCCGAACACGAGGAGTGCCACGGCCATGACACCCGGGATGCCCGCCACCCAAAATACCGCCCGATAATCGTTGGCCCAAAGCAACATCAAACCAACCGCGATCAACGGGCCAAGAAATGCGCCAACGGTGTCGAGGGATTGTCGTAGACCAAACGCCGCGCCGCGCAAATGTGCGGGCGCAAGATCCGCGACGAGTGCATCACGTGGCGCACCACGAACACCCTTGCCCACGCGATCCAACAGACGCGCCGTCACAACAACGCCGGTGCTCGAGGCGATGGCGAACAGCGGCTTCGTCAATGCTCCCAATGCATAACCGAACACCGCGAGTCCTTTGCGGCGGCCGAAATAGTCACTGAGTGTCCCTGAAAACACTTTGACGATCAATGCCGTGGATTCCGCCAACCCTTCAATCACACCCACCGCCGCGACGCTGATGCCAAGCGTTGTGACCATGAACAACGGAAGCAGGCTGTGAATCATCTCCGAGGAGATATCCATTAACATGCTCACAAAGCCAAGCACCCAAATGCCCGAGGGAATTTGACGGATGACGGACTTTGTCCCTTCGGTAGTGGTTGTCAATTTGCTTCGAGCGTCACCACATGGGGAGCACTTGCATGCGAACACGCAAGAACGCATGCAACGTCGCGCATGAGCGAGTACGTTATGGCGTCATGTTATTTCGTGGCGCGTTTCACGGCGGTTTGATCAAGTGCGGCCCGCAGTCCCTTGGCCAACGCAACGGCATCGGCATTGGCCCAGAAATGCATGAAGAACAAGCGCGGCGATTCGGTGAGCATGTGCGAATGTAACGCTGTCACCTGAATGTTGTGGTCGCGCAACGCACGAATCACTTTGTTCACTTCACCAGCCGTCATCACGAAATCGCCCGTGATCGCTGCTTTTCCACCACCGGTTGGCTGGAAGTTGATGGCCGTCGCGACGCCCATTGACGGTGGAATTGTCATTCCGTTATCGGTAATTGTTTCGGAACGCGGAATGCTGAACTGAAACACGCCGCCATTGCCCTTGCCCGCAAACCCCAGCGCCTGCGCAACAGCGACCGTATCCAAATTGATTGCAGGCGCGCTTGCTTGTGGTGCAGGCGCAGTGGCGGCTTGCGGAATGGGTGTTTTGCTCTGCAGCAACGCTGTATGAATGGCGTTCGCAATTTTCGCGGCATCCCCGTGCGCCGCGATGTGCATGTACATGATGCGCGGCGACTCACGCAACACGTGGTTATGCAGCGCTGTTTGCTCAACACCGTTTTGCTGCAGCGCAAGCATGACCGGACCGACCTCTTCTTCGGTCAGCACTAAGTCGCCCATCGCCATCACGTCCGCATCAGCTGCGGCAGACATACGTTTGAATGCAACCCATGAACCCAACGCAAAAGCCGGCTTGAGCGCCACGCCCTCGGCCGTTACCTGCAGATCGCTCCGGGGAAATCCGAATTTGAGTACGTCACCTGACTGCATCGTACCTTTGCCGCCCAGCGCCTGCTGTACGGTCGCCCATTGCGGCCCTCCATTCGCAGGCACTGCTGCGGCACCGGCCTGAGCCCCGAGTTGAGAAACGCTCAACGCGAAAGCAACAGCAATCCAAACTGAACGCATGCGCGGCCTCGTCAGATATGAGTAATCTCTTCGTCGCGAAATGTATCGCTGATGTTGTTCGCTCAAAATAGCGAATCGATCTACGATAAACGTGACGCTCCGCGACCGTTAAAGAAAGACGCAGCCGACGTAACGGCATCCATGCAAACATAAAAGGGATCCCGAAGGATCCCCGTTATGCTTCACCGACTGGCCGAACCATTTGCCTAGCGGTAAATGTTCTCTCCGCGGTTTGATCGCCACGCGTTTTCGAGATACGCGGCATCTTCGTCGGAACGGATTTTCGTGCCCAACACAATGCCGCCGTTCTTCAGATCTGTTTCATACAATTTTGCGCGATCTTCGGGGATGCCAGCTCCCACCAGCGCACCAATCAATCCACCAGCGGCACCGCCCGCGCCCAAGCCTGCGAGACCTGCCACCACCGGACCGGCCAGCACCACACCAAGTCCAGGAATAGCGAGTGTACCCGCTGCGGCCAGCACGCCAACAATCACACCAGCAACGCCGCCAATTCCGGCACCAGCTGCTGCACCCTCGGCCGACTTGTTGCCGAGATCGGTGTCCACTTCGGTGTGCTTGAAATATTTGTCGCGTGTGTCGTTCGACATCATCACGTTGATGTCGTCCTTGCCGTATCCACGCTCCACCATCGCATTGTAAGCGGCCTCGGCACTCTGCCGGTCGCGGAACGTTCCGGTCAGCATGCCGCTTGAAGTACCGGGCGTCATGTTCGCGCGCAGATCGTTGGTCGATGTGTTGATAGCCATCAGTAGTACCTCGTCATTTGGAATGGTTTGCTGCGACATACACTCGTTGTAGAAGCTTGCAGATGTGTGCGCTAAACGAGCATGGCAGAAATGGCAGCGTGTATTCGTTACCCACAAAGCCGGGTTGACGTTCCGCGAAGTTCAGCATTAGAAATGTGAGGAAGGAACAGTGTGATTTTTGCCTGCAGCTGTGTGGTGTCGCTCTACTTCACGACGGCCACCGCCTCCGCTCGCGCGAGCTATTTCTTCACCTGTGTCCACGTTAGCAACTGCACGGCTTCCACATCAAGATCGTCAAGCCATCGCCCCAACAGGAAGTTCTTGTCAACGTCATAGAGAGTGAAACGCGCGGGCGTTTGTACGGATCCCAACCACACCCCACGCGTCGTGATCACATCCCAGGTCGAAGCCACGCGCCCGACGCGATATCGTTTCAGCCACAGACGTTTTTCACTGTCGACAACAATGTCGCTGTAGGTCGGCGCGATTTCCGGCAGAGGAAGATCGAGTGTATAGAACTTTTCGTACTTCGCGCGCATTTGACCGGTCATGGTGGCAAGGTCTGCTTTTGTATATGCCTTCCAGAGTGTTGCTGAGCGCGTTGTGGGTGCAGGCCATTTAAGAGTGCGTACAAGTTTTCCTGCGCGGTCAAAAACTTCCAGTTCGGCTCTTGATCCGCGCAGCACAAAGATCTCGTTGTCCACGACGGTTTGCAGCGGTTCGGCTATCAGCGGTACGAAGGGATACGATATCGCGTTTGCAAACGACATGACGAAGCGCGGTCGCGCCTCAACTTCAGTGATCTTTCCAATCATCATTCCAGCTGCAGAATATGTCGCGATGGCATATTGCGAACGAACCACCGTCCCCGGCGCTCCGTGCAACGCGCCGCCGTTAACGTACGCCATCACCAGCAGCGATCCATCATCGAACGCGCCAATGGTAAACGGCAGTGGGAACGACTGAACCGGTGAGAAGAGTCGTGTTTTCGCAAACTTCAGTTGCGAGTCGAACACGTGCACACGATTCGCGGATTCGTCGAGTGCAAGTACGCTATCACGAAACCGATACAGCCGAAGCGACGATGACATGCCGAACTCACCCGGACCACCGCCGCGGCCACCAACATTTCTGAGAAAGTGTCCCTTCGCATCGAACACGCGAAGCTGTTGCGTGCCTGAGTTTGCAATGACAATGCGACCGTCCGGTAACCGTGTTGCCCCATACACCCGATGGAGCTGGTACGGCTCGGCGCCGTCCTGCAAGCCGATCGAGAGAAACGGTTTGGCATTGACCGTGCCGAACGTGCCTGGCGATGTGCTGGGTGATTGCGCGCGCGCGGCGGGTGTAATGAGGGTGAACGTGGCGAACGCAATCGCTGTCGACGTCAGCGCATCCCGGACGAGTTGTGCAATCATTTACAGGCCCTCGATTGAAGAAAGTGATCTGATCAGGCTTTCAAGCGGGGCGAGTGGGTTCGAACCATCGACTTCATACTCACCGACGTATCGCATTGTTTACGAACGATACAGGGCTCGCGCATAGTCGGTACCTAGCCGCCGTCTGCGCCGTCAACCACGGTCGCTGCGCTTCGTGACGTCTGCGAAAGCAGAGTTCGCACGTGGAGCTTCGACAGGCGTACAGCCGGCAGCGCACAATCCGCTTCTTCGATGGCCTCCAGCAGGACAGGGAAAGCGAATCCGTTCGAGTCGGGCGGCTTGGGTGTGCCAGAGAACGTGGGCAGCAACGAGATCCGGCCCCAGAGTACGAGCGGAAGGTTACAATTTGGCAGGTGGACTTTGGTTGAAGCAATTAGCCTGGTGCAGGGTACTGCGCTGTTGCGTATGTTGAGAAGTTGTGTACGCTGGATGTAGGGTACACTCCGCCAGATCGACTAAGGCTAGTTCGCATCGTCCTGCCGCGCGTAGCTGACAGAAGATGGTGGAACTGTTTGAACGGACTCTCTCCTCAAAGCCGGAGACCGAAAAATGAGCACCACGACATTGGCCATACCCGCTCAGCCAGAAGTGGTTTCGACCGCGCGCCTCGTGTACGTGGTCTGGACAGCTTCCACGTCCCCAGCAGAGATTCCCGCCCGCGAACGTTGGGTATGGAATAGGCCGAACGTTCTGGCTTCGCTGCGCCGAGGGATCGACGATTTGGCAAAGGGATGGGTATACGATCTCGGATCGTTTGAGCAATACGCAGATCTCGACGTAGATAAGTAATGTCGTTTTCGTTCACCTTTTCGAACGAGGCGCGCGAAACGAAAAATCGCGCGGTGCTTCGACAATTGAAGTTGCACCAACGGTAGCGAGGCGTTTGAGCGCCCTGTTTGTTCAACGGCTTCGGCAGCCCGCACCACCGGCGTTGCAGTCACAGATGACGGCAATACACAGTGAACCGCGCGTTCCTCCCGCGTGAGTGGTTCGTTGCTGCGGAGTTTTTGCGATGACGTTGTACATGCCGGTCATTATCACGCGTTCATCGCGATTGATGTAAGTCGCAGCGGCGACCGACACGCGTCCCGCGGACTTCAACTAGGTAGTTTCCACGAAGTGCGGAACCCGAGTCGGCGGGTCATCTCGAAAGTATTGCAGCACGCGAGTCCGAACCCGCTGCACACGTCGGGAACGTGCCGGTTTGCTCGCCTTCGTGTGGGACGCGAACTCTCAGTGGTGACAATACACCGACCGATTACGTCAGCCAAACCATACGCAATCAGGAACGGGTCGCGACCCATCGTGATGATATCTGCGTCGGTGAGATCGGGCGCATATCCGTTGATCACGACGTACGACACGGTATCAGGACGCACCTCTTCCGCGAGGACAAGCGCAGCTTTGACCACGCTACTTCTCAGCCATGCCGCGAGTTGATCGTTACCATCGCAGCCCTCCTCATAAATCTCCAGCGGCATTTTGATGTTGCCAATGGTTCCCTGATACACGAGCCAATCCCAAAATTCTGGTACCATTTCAAGCGGGTAATAATCTCTGGCAGCATCGATTAAAACATTTGTATCGAGAAGGAAGAGCATTAGCCCGCCTTGCGCGAGACATTGTTAACGCCCTCCATGAGTGCTTGTACATTGTTCGGCTTCACGCCGAGTACCTGGCTTGCTTTCACCGTTGTGAGCGCTCCGGAGGAGAGAAGCCGCGCTGTTGTGCTCAGCAACCCGCTGCCCAACCGATGACGTCGCACGATGTAGTAATTGGGTCCTCCGTTCGCCTCGCGGGAACTCTCTCGTTGATGGTCACGAAGCGTGAGCCACTGACGATGAAAAGTTGCAGTAGCACTCTTCCACTGCGCTTCAGTAATCGTTCGCTGCAGAAACAAACGATAAGCCACCATCGAACGGCTGACTTTGCGTTGTGCCGCGAACGCGTTGATTATCTGTTCGAGCAGCACATCAGAGGTGCCAGCTGGAATTCGGACCTGCTGAAGCTCTTCGGCCGGAAGCAGGATCTCGGACGCCACTTGATTGCAAAAACGTTCGATCTCGCGATCGAAGGTTCCTCCGCTCACGCCGGTGAAGCCGAGCCAGAGGTGGGCGACTTCATGCAGCAAGGTGAACGACCACGCCGTTCGCGAATCCTGATCATTCACAACGACGAAAGGTGCGAATGGATCGGCTACCGCGAGTCCGCGAAACACGTCGACACCAAGCGTGGTGTGATGGCTGCCGAGATTGCTGGCAAGGATGACAAA
This sequence comes from Gemmatimonas sp., assembly GCA_040004335.1. Taxonomy (GTDB): domain Bacteria; phylum Gemmatimonadota; class Gemmatimonadetes; order Gemmatimonadales; family Gemmatimonadaceae; genus Gemmatimonas. The sequence continues at coordinate 16,673 of JBDUBA010000047.1, read as the reverse complement.
TGCACCGAGCGATTCGACGCGATCCCTCAACATTTTGAACGCGTCTTCCGGGCTCGCTGCCGCGCGAAAGTCCGCCAAATTAATATCGAGAGTCGACCGGATCTGTGTTACAAGGCGTTCGACTCCAGCTTCGACCAATGCGGAAGCCACCCAGGCGAGACGCGGCCGCTCTTCCTCGTCCTCAAGCGCCGCCCGAACCAATGCCTGGCGGGCCATGATGTCACGAAGCAGAACGTCAAGGACGGCTTCGTCCTCGGCAGAGGATCCGTCTGGCAGCGTGCGGAAGTCCTGGCCACGATTTCCCTTCGCTGGGGGCGACGACAGATAAAAGGTGAGCAACGGCCGACGGTACTGCCTCGCCATTTTGAGCAGCAGTGGCCGAGTCGGTTCAGTGTCGCCTGCTTCAAGGGCGGCAAGGCGCTCTGTCGCGGCCACACCGCGTGCGGGGCCGAGCGCGATCTTGTCGGCCGCCTCCGCAAGGTCAAATCCAGCGGTCTCGCGTGCCCAGCGAAGAATTTCGGGATTGATTTTGGGCATCGACGAGACGAGTCAGCGGTGGGAAGTTTGTGAACTTGTTAGTGGAAGATACCGCAAGCGTGCGTTCTTGCGTTACTGGCTCGACGCCGCCGCATACCGCTCCCCACCAACCGCCCGCAACTCCCCAAGAATTTCCAGCGTCTCCAAATGCCGCGCGACAATCTCTCGCTTCGCACCCTGAAAATGACGTGTTGCTTCATCAACCGAAGTGGCGCCCACCGTAGCGAGTCGTTTAAGCGCCCCAATTTGTTCAACGGCTTCGGCGGGCCACAGCACTGGTGTTGCGGTCGCAGTTAACGGCGACACACCCGGCGTAAGCGCGAGTTCAACCGGTGGCGCTGCGGCGGCGTGACCCGGCGCCTGAAACTCCGGACGCAACCACCGGACAAGTCCCTGCGCCTCCTCGGCCACACGTACATCGTGCAACGCAACAAGTCGATCGAGAATTTCCGCATCACTCATGGGCCACGGCCACCCGTACGCCTCGGCCACAAGTTGGTCGAGTTCATCATGCATATCGCGCAACACACCACACGCGGCAATTTCGTGCACCGCGCGTTCCTTCGGCGTGAGTGGTTCGTTGCTGCGCAGTTTCGCGATGACGTTGTACATGCCCGTCATTGTCACGCGTTCATCGCGATCGATGGCGGCCTTGCGATGTGCGTCGAGGGACTCGGCAACGGCGGCGATTCGGGTGCGGAGAGCGGGGGATCGGTCGGGGAAGGGGAAGGAGTCGAAGCAGAGGGTCTTTGTGTACACTGGCCTGTCTTCGAGTCTCCCGCCAGCGGCAAGCGCCCAAGCGGTATGAATTCCTGATGAAAGAACGCCCAGCAACGACGCATCACTCGTGGCGATCACAACAATTTTGTTGTCAGGTGCAACGCGATAGTCCAAGAAAGCAAAAAATCGATGTTTTGCAGTTTCGATTGTCACGATGAAACGGTTAACGCCAGCCAGTGCTCGCCGAAGTTCTCGACGCGGTTCCCCAAAACGCCACCAATAATTCGCGTAGCTCGCGCGACTGTTTGCTACACGTTCCGGCCGAACTCGGTCTCGTACATGATCGTACAGCATCGGAAAGGCGCGCGCCTGTTCTTCATCAAGCAGTGCAAAATCAATGACGAACACATCGCGTGGTCGCTGCGTTAAGTCACGGCCATTCAAGTATGGCTTAATGATTTCGACGTGCTTCGGCTCCAAACCTAAGAGTCTCTGAGCATCGTCGCGCTCAAGGATGAAACCAGCACCAATCAGCTGAAAGCCACGATATGCGAGATTTGCGTTCGCCTCAATCGGAACGCTCGCCGCCGTTGGCACATCAGCATCTGCCGATAGATCAGCATTTAGTCGCTCAACCCTGCGCTCGCTAACGACGTTTGCATCCTCGTCAACAACGACTAGTGTTGCACCAGACGTTTCGCGCGACAAGACTGACATGGTAACCCGAACAGCAGCGACATCTTCTGCGTCGACCCAAGGATGATCCGCAGCCGCCCATACCACGAGAGCGCCGCGAGCGGCGGCCAACTCGATCACAGCTCGGTTTTGTCCTTGAAGCAACGAGTTAGTAGTGATTAGGCCGGCGCAGACGGTGCGGCCCGAAGCAACAGCGGCTGCAGCTCGAAACCACCAATACGTCACGAAATCGGCGGTATCAGGCACGTTTAAATATGCTCCGCGAAGAGCGTCGACATATCCATCACCAAATGACTCGCGCTGACGCGCCTGGCCCATGTACGGCGGATTCCCCACAATAAAATCCGCCTCCGGCCACTCCGCCTGCCGCGCGCCCACATACTCGAAATACTTCAACTTCCGCGCCGGATCCGGCACCAACTGCCCCGTCACCGGATGCACAATACGCGGTGTCGGATCAGGACGGTCCTTCGCCGGCACATGCCGTATCGAATCCCACGCCAGCACCGCATCGCGCTGCTCCAACGTGCCGGTCTCGCGCAACAACGGCTCATCGGGCTGCACATCACCATGCTGCTGACGCCAGAACTGATGAAAACCAATCCACAACGTGAGCTCCGCAATTTCACGCGCCCACGCCTTCACCTCGATACCGTGAAACTGACTCGGATCAATTTCACTTAACCGCGCATCCAACTGGCCGCCGGACAACTCGCGCAACAAACGAAACACTTCCACTTCCACGCGCTTGAGCGTGTGCATCGTGACATACAGAAAATTTCCGCTGCCACACGCAGGATCAAGAATCTGCAGATTGCGCAACCACTCGTGAAAATCGAGCACGCTCTTCTTCGCTTTACGCGCATCGGCCGAATCCTTCCCCGATTTTCGTGCCGCGCGCGCGGACTTCGTGTCCATCAACTGCAACACTTCGGCCTGCACAGCCGTCCATCGTTCGCGCACGGGTTCTTCAACCGTTGGACGCACCAAACGCTCAATAAACGCACGCGGCGTATACTCGGCGCCAAGTCTGTGACGTTCTTCGGGCGTTAACGCACGCACCAACAGCGTTCCAAAAATTGACGGCTCAACTGCCGACCAATCGGCCGCGGACGCACGCCGCAACAACGCCACCTCGGCTTTGTCCAGCGGCAACGCTTCCGCATTTGCAAAAAAGTGTCCGTTAAAACGTAGCAACTTGTGATAACCAAACATGGTGCCGGCATCCATCGCCATCCATAAATTCTCGGCCGCATCAACAAATGCCTGGGCACCCGACGCACCCACTGCATCCAACAATTGTGTAAACGCTTTGTGCGGCAACAAATGCACGTCTTCTGCAAACATGCTGAACACGCAGCGAATGAGGAATCGCGCAACACGTTCTGCATCATTACCGCGCGCTTCAAGCGTTGCTGCCAACTCCGCCAGCAATCCCGCAATTTCCACCGTGATTTTCTGTGCGTATCGCCGCGGGTCACGCACGCCCGGATCTCTCCAGATATCACGCAACAACGCCACGTTGTCCGGCTGGTCGGCCAGTGTCTTGAGATCGATACGTTGGCCGAGGTGATAGCCTCCGTACGTGCCGGCCCATCGATCCCAGATTATCAGCGTTTTGCCAACATCCAACACCATGATGTACGGCGGACGTTCGGCGAGATCTTTCGCGTAGTTCGCAACCTGACCAAACGCTTTCGTGAGCAGAAGCGTGGTGCTCGCTCCCTCCACTGCGTGTTTCGCCTCAAGCGCAAAACAGTCGGCCTTGTACAGATCGATGAAGTTCGTGCTGACAACACCTTCGCGCGTGGTGGTCTGCACCGGAAACTCAAATTGATAGGCCACGCCTTCTGCCAGACGCCCACCCACCGCTGCCGGCCGCGGACGTTCCACACCAATCGCTTCGCATAACTCCGTCAGGTAGAGCTGATAATTCGCGCGTTCGGCTGCCGCAATGTCGGTAAAACGCGCGGTCAATTCACGCAGCTTGCGAACAGTGTCGGGCGCCAGAGCGTTGGCCGCAATTGGAAGGGCAGTCATACCGCCGAATTTCACGTGCGGACCTCGGCCCAGCAACTGCATGTGCTGCCGTCAACCATTTGAGGGCAACGATTGTCTATCCCGCCTATCTCGAGATCTGCCAACCAATACCAATGACCAAACGCGAGCAGCGCCAATTTTTTCGCTGCCCTACGGTTTCAGCCCCGACATGCGATACACCGTGATGATCTGCTCATCATCCGGCCCTTTACCCATCGCAAACACCTGATCGCCGGTAGCCTGAATCAGTCCCTGCAAAGGCGGCAACACCGCACGACCCAACAGCGCGCCTGTGGGACTGTACACATCAAACGTCGCGCGTTGCCGCCACACTAGCAGCGGCCGCTTGTCGCCCGCTGCACGCTGCGGAATATCACGCTTCTCTGCCGGTGCAAAAATCGACACCCAGATGCGCCCGTTCAAATCTATTTTGATATCGTTGTACGCCGGCTTCTTTGTAGGAATGGAATACGTGAAGCGGCCTTCGTCTTGCTTCGAGAAATAGGTTGCCCACTCCTCCCAGTTGCTGCGTTCGGCCGACGTCAACGCCACCGGCGTCCATGGTTGTTCGACCACCCGTGTTGCGCCAACACGTGGAGTGATCGTGAACTTCATTGTTTCGCCGGTACCTCCGACGAGCGAACCATTTGGCGCCGGCACAACTCTGGGAAAAGAAACGAAGGCGGAGTGTGTTCCTTCCGCCAGCATCAGTGTGAAGGTGCGCACTAACGGCTTCGCGAGTTGCGGAAATACAACTGGAATTGAGTCGACCAGACGACCCTTGGTGTCGAATCCGAGGAATTCGGCGCCGATCATTGCACCGGGGCCTTCTGACTGAGGGTTTGCTCCAGCTCGTCGCACGGGAATACGAACAAACACGCGCCCCGCATTGTCCGCAAAAAATGATGCACCACCCCACGAAGTTGCGCGTAGCTCGCTGATGGTGCGGTACAACTTGCCTGACGGTTCGAACAACGTGATGCGCGCGTTCCCCGGGTCGTGAACCGCTACAAACGAATCCGCGACAATGGCAATACCCACGACTCCCTGATATTCGCCGGGCCCTGAACCACGTCGGCCAATCTTCGCGACGAACTTTCCCGCGGCATCGTACACACGCAGCTGATGATCCTTTTCATCGTACGTGTACAAGCGTCCAGTCTTGTCCACCGCAATCTCGCCGAGTTGTCCAAACGCATATTCGGGCGGGCCTTCCAGCGTGCCGATGGTGCGAATCGGTGTGAGGCGAACGACGGGCTGTTGCATTCCGGCTGAAGACGCTGGCGCTGGAAGGGCGTTCCGTGCTTGCTGCGCGACAATTGCGCGAGTGACGGATGCGCATAGGCAAAGCGCCACTACTGCGTGTATCAGTTGCCGCGACATTTTAGTGGGGCCTGGTTTGGGCGGCGTGTTTTCCATAGTCGATGTGCGTAGAACGTTCGTCACGCAGACAACTTCTCGAGAAGTCATCTCGCATCTCGCTCTCAAGGATAGGTTTTTAACGCAGGATTAGCAGCCATCCATGCCAAGCAAGCAAGGTCGAACAGGTTTCGTGTGAAGATTCCGCCGACGAAATCGCCGCCAGCCATACCGACGCATCAAGCGTAATCCTCAGGCATCACCGACCCATGCGGAGAACAACGCGGTGGCGACTTCGCGCACTGCCATCCCTTCCAGGGCACTTTGGGATTTTACGCGCCGATACAGGTCGTCAGGCAAATCGATGCTTGTCTTCATCCCAGAGAACGAAGCGGTATTTAAGGTTTTATGCAAATACCTCGCTCACCGAAAACGTCAGTGCCTCACTCGCACCCACCGGTGCCCATGTCAACTCATCGCTCACCACCAGTGGCTCACTGTCCGCGACAAACACCGTGAACGTCCTGTCCTTCCCGTCAACGACCCAATACTCGGCAATGCCAGCCATGAGGTACAGCGCGCGCTTACGGGTAAGATCATGCGTGCGAGTTCGCTTTGACAAAGCTTCCACAACGAGACTCGGTAACGGCGCCCTATCCCACGCGCCTTCGGGATCCTGGTTATCCTGACGCACCATCAGGTCGGGTTCGACCTCCACGCGGCGGCCAATCCGGAAGACTGAGCGCGGACGATAAATCCGTCCCAGACCTTCTGCGGACACGTAGGACACCAGTATCTCATGCAATCGCGAAAGGATTCTTTCGTGCTCATCCGTCGGTGCCGGCGTCACAAACAGCTCGCCGTCAATGAGTTCGTATTTGTTCCGGTCGTCCGGCAGCGCGTGCAGTTCCTCCAGCGTCCAGCGCCGATCCCGTGATGCTGTCGACATGTGAGCGCGCTCCCTGACGCGATCGAGTGTGTGATGTGCATACTCGACACTCACCGATGTCGCAGGCATACGCCGCATCGTTCTACTGCGGCTCCGACCCTTCCATCCCGAGCGCCAAAATCCCTTACCCTGAGCCTACGCTCGGCTCGGCCGCCGAGTCAAGGGATGGTATTTGCGAGTTGTTTCTCCGAGTACAGCACGGGTTTTATTTCACGTTTACGCAGCCTGCCGTTTCCACCACAGATACACAGGCGCCCCAAGCAACACTACGCCAATACCAATCGCCGACTGCCCCGGCTGTGACCACAACGTGTTGCCAACAATTGCAGCCGCCGCCAACACAAAGAGCGCGGGAGTGAGCGGATATCCCGGCACCCGAAACGGACGCTCTGCATTCGGCCGCTTGATACGCAACGCAATGACCGCCGCCGCTCCAAGCGCATAAAAAATCCAACCGATGAACACAACGTACGTCAGCAACTGCTCAAACGTACCAGTCAACGCCAATAACGCCGACACAACACAACTGCTGACAATTGCAACGGCCGGTGTTCCATACTTCGGATGTATTTCGCCGAGTTTCTGAAAGAACACTCCGTCACGCGCCATGGCGTAATACACGCGCGGGACAGTGATCACCGTTGCGTGTGCCGCGCTGTACATCGAGATGATGATGGCGAGTGCAACAGCTTTTCCTGCGGTGGGGCCGAGCACTGCCGCCATCGCTTCACCCGCTACCCGTTCGGACGCGGCCATGCGCGACGTACCAAGCGCGGCCGCATACGCCAGATTGGCAACGATATAAATGACAATCAGAATAACGGTTCCCAGAATGAGCGAGCGCGGAATTGTGCGCTGCGGATCTTTTGCCTCACCCGCAACAAACGTGACGTATTGCCACCCTTCGTACGCCCACAACACAGCGATAATTGAAAGTCCAACACCGGACAAGGACACGGGTGCAACCACGTGCTCAACTGGCGGCAGGGTCGCGCCCTTTCCCAGTATGAAGAACACCACGCTCATGGCCACGATGGCGCCCACTTTGATAAGTGTCGCGACATTCTGCACGGATGTGCTGCCCGCGGTCCCGCGCAGGTTGATCACCGCCATGATCACAATGAGTGTGATCGCAACGATATTTTTCTGCGCTGGCGACAGCGGCGTGAATTGTGTCATGTAGTCAGCGGCAGCAACGGCGAGCGTCGCGATGGTCCCCGCGCCAATAACAAAAAACAGCGTCCAACCGTAGAGAAATGCGGGGAACTTGCCAAAGCCATCGCGAATGTACGCGTACAGCCCACCGGCCCCCGGGTCCATGCTCCCCAACTCGGCATAGGACAGTGCGCCCATGAGGCTCAGCAGTCCGCCCACCAACCAAACGCCGACCGCAATTGGAAGTGACTCTCCGCTCTGCCTGAGCACCGACGATGGCGAGAGAAATATCCCCGAGCCAATGACGTTGCCGATAACCAGCAGGACGAGGTCGCGGCTGCCGAGTGTGCGCTTGAGGGTATCTGTCATCGCGCAACTTGCGGGTTGGGCACGCTACGCGCCAGAGTTCGAGAATCGATGCATATTCAGTGTTCCGCGACTGATGCAACACCGCTACACACTCACTTCACGCATACACCCGATGTTTGCTCGTTTCACAAAAGCCATTGTGCGTCCACCCGCGCGCAATTTTGCGGATGGGCTCACGACCGTCGACCTTGGCGCTCCAAGTGTTGATCTGGCGATCGAGCAACACGCGGCGTATTGTCGCGCGCTCGAGCGGAACGGTTGCACGCTGACAACACTTGCGGCCGACGACCGTTATCCAGACTCCACCTTTGTTGAGGACGCTGCGATCATTCTGCCAGGGCAGGGCGCAATTCTCACAAGGCCGGGTGCAGGGAGTAGAGCGGGCGAGGTCGAGGCCATTCGTCCGGCAATCGCGCAGTTTTTTTTCAACACTCCGTCAATTGTGTCACCAGGCACGTTGGATGCGGGCGATGTGTGCGAAGCGGGCAGTCACGTCTTCATCGGTATTTCTCATCGCACGAACTATGAGGGTGCGCGGCAGTTGAGCGAGTGGCTTGCAACGTATGGCCTGACATCCACAACGGTTGACATTCGCGGGATGTCTGAAATTCTGCATCTTAAGAGCGGTGTGGTTGCGGTTGAGGCACGCCGTCTTGTAGCGATTGGCGCGTTGTCGTCGCACGTGGCGTTTGACGGATACGAGGTGCTGAGAGTCGACGATGACGAAGCCTATGCCGCGAACTGCGTGCGGGTGAATGACGTTGTGTTTGTTGCTGCTGGATTTCCGGGTACGCATGAATTGCTGCGTGCACGGGGTTACACGCTGGAGGTGCTTGAGATGAGTGAGTTCGCGAAAATGGATGGTGGATTGAGCTGCTTGTCGTTGCGGTTTTGATTGCCGGTAGCAACCGCAACCAGCTTGTTCGAGAATATCTCGCAGTTCTCCGCGCCTTGTTTGGCTCCGGCGCCTCCGCGTGCGACCCGTCGCTTTTTCGCCTGCGTCGGTTGTACACGCGCCGCTCCCCTCCGACCGCCATTGATCACGCATCGCATCCGATCAAACCTTTTGAGGCCCTAGACTGTCTATCCCATTGGTGGTAATATTTCCCTCCCTTCACAGGCTTCCGCATGCGCGAACTCCTGGCTCGTCTCCGCGACTGGCTCCGCCGCGATAAACTCGACCGCGAATTGGTCGAGGAGTTGCGGTTTCATCAGAGGCAGTTGGAACAGGACGCAACCGCGAACGGCGTATCTGCTTTCGACAGTGCACACGCCGCACGCCGTCAATTGGGAAACGTTACAGTTACCCTGGAAAACGCCCGCGAGCGCTGGTCGATCCCGTCAATCGACAACTTCTTTCAGGATGTTCGTTATGCGGTGCGCGGCCTTCGGCGAAATGCGGGATTCACCATCACGGCGGTTTTGACGCTGGCCTTGGGCATTGGTGCAAACGCCGCGATGTTCAACGTGGTCGATCGAATGATGTTTCGTCCGCTCACAGGCCTCAAACGGCCCAATGCGGTGCACCGCGTGTATTGGCAATCATTGAATCACGGCACGCTAAATACGACAACGTCAACCGAATACACTCGATATCTCGATCTCAATGAGTGGACCACCTCGTTCGATGCCCTGGTGGCAATCTCCGAGCGCGACCTTGCCGTCGGTGACGGTGAAGCGTCGCGAGAACGACGAGTTGGCATTGTCAGCGCGTCGTACTTCGATCTATTCGACGCCCGGCCCGCTGTCGGGCGATTCTTCACCGCGAGCGAAGATCAGACACCGCAAGGCGCCGATGTCGCTGTCCTGTCCTATGCATTCTGGCAAACCGAATTCGGTGGTCGCAACGTGCTTGGAACGCTGCTGCAAGTTGGCAATACACGCGCCACCGTCATCGGTGTAGCCCCAAAGGGATTTGACGGCGTCAACGACGCCAATCCGCCTGCTGTTTTCATTCCTGTCACAACCTTTGCTGCCAGTACCGGCACCAACGATTCAAAAACGTACTTCTCCAGGTACCAGTGGAGTTGGATCAATGTGCTCGCGCGCCGAAAACCATCCGTCAGTATAGCCGCGGCAAATACTGATGCCACAAATGCGTATCGACGCAGCTGGCAAAAGGCTTCGCACGATGAACCTGGCTATGCATCCATTGAAACCGCTGCGCCGCAGGCCATCGTTGCTGCGGTGCGCCCCGGCGGCGGTCCCGCACCATCACTCGAAGCGCGCACCGCACTGTGGACCGGAATCGTCGCAACGATCGTGCTCTTGATTGCAGTCGCCAACGTTGCCAACCTTTCATTGGTGCGCGCCATCCGCCGTCAACGTGAAACAGTAGTGCGGCTTGCGCTGGGTGTGAGCCGCGGCCGTCTGATGTTTCAGTCGATGACCGAGAGTATGGTGCTCGCACTGCTGGCGGGAACCGCCGCGCTGATTGTTTCGCAATGGTCCGCCTTCGCGCTGCAACAGCTGCTGGTGGCGAACGTTTCCGCGACGTCATCGAGTTTGGGGATTGACTGGCGCATGACGATCGCTGTTTTGGTCCTGACGTTTTTCTCCGGTTTGATCATTGGTCTGGCGCCCTCACTCCTTTCACCGCGCGGTGATCTGGCGGGACGCCTGCGAGGCGGCGCTCGGGGCGGAACGAGCGAAGGAGGGCGGCTTCGTTCGTCGCTGCTGGTGACGCAGGCGGCACTCTCGGTTGTGTTGCTGATTGGTGCGGCACTGTTTGTGCGAAGTTTGAATGGTGTGCAACAGATGCGCATGGGTTACGATGCCGACCGCGTACTGCTGGTCAACCGTGTCAATCGCGGCGCGCAGGTTGAGGAAGCGACACAACTGGCCATGCGCAATGTCATGATGGCATCCGCACAAGCGCTTCCCGTTGTTGAGTCGGCCGCGTGGTTAGTAAGTGCGCCATTCGTGAGCAGTTCGTCGGCCAATCTGTTCGTTCCGGGAATTGATTCTGTCGCCCGCCTTGGAGTCTTCCGATTACAGGCAACCACCGGTGGCTACTTTCGAACACTCGGCACACGAATTCTGCGCGGGCGAGCGTTGAATGACGGTGATCGAATGGGCGCGCCGAATGTTGCAGTGATCAGCGAGAGTATGGCCCGCGTGTTGTGGCCCGGTCAAAACGTCATTGGCAAGTGTTTTCGCATTCGCGCGGACACCATGCCGTGCAATGTAGTGGTGGGCGTTGCCGAAGACATGGTGCAATCAGAGATCGGAGGCGGAACGCGTTATCAGTTTTACGTGTCCATTGACCAATACACGCGTTCGTGGGGCAACTGGATGGCGGTTCGCGTGAAAGGTGATCCAGCGACGTTGGCTGAAGGCATTCGACAGTCAGTGCAACGTGATATGCCAGCAGGCGCCTACGTCACGGTACTGCCGCTCGCAAGCGTCGTGCACAACGAACAGCGTTCGTGGCGATTGGGTGCGGGCACATTTGGTGCATTCGGTATCCTTGCACTGCTTGTGGCGGCGGTCGGATTGTATGGCGTCATGGGTTATAACGTCGCAGAGCGCATGCATGAACTGAGCGTACGTGTTGCATTGGGCGCGCGCACGGTCGATGTACTGCGCTTGGTCGTTGGCCAAGGTGTGCGCCTGGTGCTTGTCGGATCAATCCTCGGAATGGCGCTTGCTGCGGTGGCCAGTCACTGGTTGCAGCCGCTGCTGTTCGACCAGAGTGCGAAGGATCCAACCGTGTACGCTGGTGTTGCGATTGTCATGGTACTCGTGGCCCTGGCTGCGAGCGCGGTACCCGCGACACGTGCGACAGCCGCCAATCCGAATGCGGCGCTCCGCGCTGAGTGAAACGCAGCAACATGACGGAAGAGTAGACCAGCCACACGAGCCAGAAAGTCGAAGGTCACGCGATTACGCAGCGGCACTGCGCAGTCGCGTCACGGCCACAAACCCTTTCGAAACTCGCGCTGTCTCACAACCGTACCTTTCCTATCGCCATCCGATAGATCTTTCGCGCCTTCTCCTATCGACACCCGATACGACCGTGCCTCCTACACAAACGAACCTGCTGCAGGGTACGCTCGACCTGCTCATCCTCAAAGCGCTGGCGTTGGGTGAACTCCACGGCCTCGGTGTGTCGCGCCGAGTGGAGCAGATCACGCGAGGGACGTTCGATCCGGGACCGGGCTCGTTGTTCCCAGCGCTGCATCGTCTCGAAGCGGCCGGCCGCCTGTCGTCCCGATGGGGTGCATCCGAGAACAATCGGCGCGCCAAGTATTACAAACTCACGGCGTCGGGCCGCAAACAACTCGATGTCGAAACCGGAAACTGGAAACGCATTTCCGTCGCAATCAGCTACGCATTGGAGGCGGTTTAACATGTCGATGTTCTCCCAGGTAAAATCGGGCGCACGCAATCTCACCGGCCGCGCCGCTGTCGAAGCGGACCTTGATGAAGAATTGCGAACCTACGCCGACTTGCTCATCGCTCAATACATCAAGGATGGCCTGAACCCTGAAGAAGCGCGCACGGCCGCGATGCGGAAAATCGGCAGCATCGAATATGTGAAGGATGAAGTGCGTGATGTGCGGCCCGGTATGTTCATCGAAAATACGACTCGCGATCTGAAGCACGGCTTTCGGCTGTTGAGGCGTTCACCAGGGTTCGCGTTCATCGCGATTCTGACAATCGCACTCGGCATCGGCGCGACCAGCGCCATCTTCAGCGTCATCAATGCAGTCGCACTCAAGCCGCTCGCCTATCCGGCAGCTGATCAATTGATGTTCCTCACCAGCACTTTCCCGCGACTCGGGTTTGACAAGTTCTGGATCTCACCGCCGGAATATTTCGAACTCAAAGAACGCGCCAAGTCATATTCGGCCGTCGCTGCGTACCGCGCAACTGAAGTGAATGTGGCCGAGGGGCCGCGTCCGCAACGCGTGAAGGCATTGGCAATTACTGCAAGCATGTTCGACGTGCTCGGTGTTGCGCCCAGGCTTGGCCGCCTCTTTTCGCAAGACCAGGACACGCCAGCGGCCGCACCAGTCGTTGTCATCTCCGACAATTTGTGGCGCAACACCTTTGCGGCCGACAGCGCGATCGTCGGGAAGTCAATCGAAATATCAGGTCGTAAGCGGCAAGTCGTTGCGGTGGCCGCGCCCGGGTTCGATCTCCACGATACCCATGCTGATGTGTGGATGCCCCTCGGCCTTGATCCCAACAACAAGCAGTCACGCGGATCACACTTTCTGTATGTGGTAGGCCGCATGAAACCCGGCGTCACAGTGGCGCAAGCGAAAACCGAAATGCGGTCGCTCGTGCATGACTGGGGAAATCTCACCAAAGCGCCACACGTTCCGAATGACTCTTTGCATGTAATCCAATTGTCTCCGCTGCGCGATGAAGTGATCGGCAATATCGCGCGCGCACTGTGGATTCTGCAGGGCGCCGTCATTCTCGTGTTGCTCATAGCGTGCGCGAATGTTGCCAACTTGCTGCTGGTGCGCGCCGAAGGACGTCACAAGGAGTTTGCCATTCGCACGGCACTTGGTGCGGGACGCGGCGCCATTCTCCGTCAATTCATGGCCGAAGGCATGGTGCTCACCGCAATTGGCGCCACGTCAGGATTGGCATTGGCGCGCTGGGGTTTGGCGGCGTTGTTGGCGGCGAGTCCCGACAGTATTCCGCGCAGCGCCGAGATCGGACTGGATACGAATGTCCTGTTGTTCACAACCGCAATAGCGTTGTTGACTGCGACTGTATTTGGTCTCGCACCGTTGTTGCACCTGGGGCAGGGCGCAGTTGCCAGCGCTATCAAGGAAGGTGGCACGCGCAGCACGGCCAGCATGACGCGACACAACGTTCGTCGCAGTCTGGTGGCCGGTGAAATCATGCTGGCCGTCATTCTTGTAATTGGCGCCGGATTGCTGCTGCGCACCTTTCGCAACCTCACCGCCGTTGACGCCGGATTTGATGCTAGAAATCTGACGACATTTGGCGTCTACTTACCGGGTGCGACGTATGGCAAAGACGCGCAGCGCGCCCAGTTCGCGGAAACCCTGATTCACACTCTTGAGCAAATGCCCGGCGTCTCGATGGTTGCGGCAATGGACGGCATGCCGCCCAATCGCTCGGTGAATGCCAACGATACGCAATTTGAGAACGTGCCAGTTGGGCCAACCTTTCCAGCGCAGAACGTCGACTACTGGAACCACACGAGTGCGCGCTATTTCGAAACAATGAAGATTCCGATCATTGAGGGACGTGCGTTCACTGAAACTGACGCGGTTGGAAACGGTGCCGTAGTGGTAAACGAAACGCTCGCGAAACGTTTCTATCCGACTGGCAGCCCACTTGGTCGCCGCGTGCGTCCGCCGGGATCTGACACCAGCGCGCCGTGGTTTACAATAGTGGGTGTTGCCAAAGACGTGAAGCAAGGTGGGTTGGATCAAAAGCCGGGAACGGAGTTGTATTTCAATTTCGCGCAGGAGCCGCGGCTGGCTAACAATGCGCCGCAGCTGTTCAACTTTGTCATTCGCTCGGCGCGCACTACCGAAAATCTGGCGCCATCAATTCAAACAGCGGTCAAATTGATGGATCCTTCGCTGCCGGTTATTCAATTGCGCAGCATGGAGGCGGTGTTCGGTGCATCTGTGAGCCGACAACACTTCCTCTCAATGTTGCTTGGAATATTCGCAGTGGTTGCGCTCACGCTGGCGGCAATTGGTACGTATGGTGTGCTGTCATATCTCGTGACAGAACGTCAGCGAGAAATCGGTATTCGCGTGGCTCTTGGTGCGAGTGCGGGCGGAATTCTGAAACTTGTGTTGCGTCAGGGCATGACGATTGCTGGAATGGGTCTCGCGCTCGGCATTGGTGGCGCATTCGGTTTGGCGCGTGTTACGCGTTCGCTGCTGTTTGGTGTATCACCAACCGATCCCGTGACCTATGGGCTCGTTTCCGTTGCCATCGTAGTTGTCGCGTTGTTGGCGTGTCTCATTCCGGCCAATCGTGCCATGCGGGTCGACCCGTTGGTTGCAATACGGAGCGATTGAGCGCTGGTGCAGTCGAGGGTTCTGCAGACAAGCGGTGCGCTTATACGGGGCAGCTTTCTACTTGACCGCGCTCGGCATGTCGAGTTTGGCGAAAAGGCCACGCAAGCTGTTTGCGATAAATGTCACACTTACGGAGATCACAACGGTGGAGCAAATGGCTGCACGCTGGGTCTAACAGGCATTCGTGCTTTCGTATTGCCGTTCTTCGAAAGCGTCCCGCACTGTTTTTCAGGCTCAACGAGAATTCATGTCAGACAAACCAACGGATTTAGTTGCCGAGGATACGGCTCCTCTCAAGGATGGCGGATCGTCGTTTGGGTCGTTCTTTCCAAAGAATTACGTCCTGGCCGTGTTTCCGAACCACGCGGATGGCGAACGCGCAGGAGCTGCATTGGGTGCCGCTGGGTTTGCAACTGAGGATGTCATAGTTGCTTCCGGTAGCGATGTTGCGGAACATGATGCTGCAGTTCGTTCACAACAGGGCTTGTTGTCGAAACTCGGTGAAAAATGGTCGCGGCTGTATACCGACGAAGCGGCGGACGCTGATGCGTTGATGAAACTGGCACAACAGGGCGCCGCATTTGTGTTGGCCTATGCACCCGAGGAAGCCGATACTGAACGCGCGACCAGTGTGTTGCGGCCGTTCAGTCCGCCGGTCTTTCGCAAATATGATGCGATGAAAGTGACGGAGTTGAGCGTCGTCTGACTCCTGCGCTTGACGCAGTCGTCTCACCGTGTCACCTCACGGCGTCGCGTGACTCGCGTCGCATTACCGTTATTCCAGTTCGCGCGACATGTACACCGGTTGAAAATATTCCGGCTCCGTGCGTGCGTAGCCCAACGCTTTGTAGAATCGTTCGGCACCAGGGTTGTCGGCGGCTACCCACATTTCTTCCACATCGTTGTCGCGCATCCAAGACTCCATGTGGGTCATGAGTGCGCGACCGACACCAATGCGCCGATACGTTTTGCGAACGCCAATTTCATAGACAAGCACCTCGCGTCCGCGCCCGGTGCGAATGGGAAGTACCAGGCATTGCAGAAATCCAGTGATTGTCTCGCCGTCGGTTGAAATCCAGAACAACACCGTTGGATTGGCGAGATAGGCGCGAGCACGAGCCGGATCGGGTGGTTCGATTGGTTCGCCGCGACCTTCAATATCAAAGTCGCCGTCTTCGGCGGCGAGCAACGTCAGCACCGGCAGATCGTTTTCGGTCAAGCGGCGAATGTGGAGGGTCACGCTGCGCACGCGGTTCGGGAGATGTTACTTATGCAAACGAAGAACTTCGGCACGCGGTACGTCACTATCGTCGTAGCGAATGGTCAGCATGTAGTCTGATCCAACTTCAGAGATGAATGTTCTGCGGGGTAGTCGCAATTCGCCAAGCCATAGACCGCCCTTATCGAATACATCGTAGAGGCTGTTCTTTTGCGAGGGAAGGAAGTCTTCGCGCGATTCCGGCGCCCAGAGTGACACGGCGCCACACGTGGCTCGCAGTCATGTGCATCGGAGAGAAGGGCGGGATGTCGAGACTCGGGTCGCGGAAAGTTGTGCGCGGCGCAGTTCGTAAATATGTTGGCACGAGGTACAGGGCGTGGCAATCCTTCCCGTTGCCCTCCGATCGGTCCGACAAGCTGGCGGCCTGCCGAACCGCCCGAACGCGGAGCACTGCAAACGAACGGAACGCTAAGCACTGCGAACTGTCGGATCGCGGAGTAATGCGAACGCCGGAACGTTGAGAACTGCAAACTGTCGGAAGGATGAGCACTGCAAACCACGGAACATCGAGAACTGCAAACGACGGAACGCTGAGCTCTGC
>JBDUBA010000229.1:0-6890 GCA_040004335.1 Gemmatimonas sp. | reverse complement strand
GCGCGTTGAGTTCGGCGACATCGAACGTTCAACGTCCGCGCGGATAACGGTGAGCGGCGTCTTGAGTTCGTGACTCGCGTCGGCGGTGAAACGACGCAACGCGCCGAACGACGTTTCGAGGCGTTCGATCATCGCGTTCAGCGTTGATTGCAAGCGTGACAGCTCGTCGGTGTTATCACCCACGGCGAGACGTTTGTGCAACGAGCGACCGTCGGAGATGGCTTCCACCTGATCAATAATTTGATCAACGGGTTTGAAGGCGCGGCCAGAAATCATGTGCGCCATGCTGAAGGACAGCGCGAGGAGCAGTGGCCCGACAATCAACATCACGGCCACCAGCGAACCCGGTGCAAAGTTGACCTCATCCGCATTCAGCCCGATCCAAACGCCCTGAATACGCCCGAGATCAACACGGCGCGTTCGCAGGAGAATCCGTTCATTCGTCAAGCTGATCAGCGCGTACGTCGAGTCGGTCAATTGCCGGGCGCCCGCACTGATCTTGGCGCTGTCTGACGGCGGCGCGTTGAGGCGCGACGTATCGTTGCCGGCAAGACGCCGAATGTTGGTGGAGCGGTAGAAGAATCTCCCTGTTCCGTCCTGCAGCAGCAAGTAGTCGGGCGACTGATCGAGCATTGCAATCATACGCTTGTACGCCGCGTTCGCCGCGGCGGCCGTATCGAGCAGGGCCCGGGCGGCCATCAGCACCGAATCGCTTCCACCGAATTTTTCGGAGGTGACAACCGGAACGGGCTGACTCTGGAGCTCCAACGCGATCATGTTGGTCGTTCGCGTGAGCTCAACCGACGCACGTGCCTTCACGCGATCGAGCGCGTCATTCCTGCGCGCAATCAAGAGGGCCACCACAAACATCACCAGCGTTGGCAACATCGCCAACGCAAACCCCGCGGTCAGTCGAGCGCGAATCGATTGCACAACGCCGACTCCTCGGCCCTATCAGCCGCGAATCATGTAACCCACACCACGTACCGTCGAAATCAGCTTCTTGTCGTGTTTCGCATCAATCTTCTTTCGCAGGTGATTGATCACGACATCCACAATGTTGGTACCCGGATCGAAGTGGTAGCCCCACGCGTACTCGGTAATGAGGGTGCGGCTCATTACGCGCCCATTGTGGCGCATGAGATATTCAAGCACCGCGTATTCCTTGGGTGTCAGCTCGATGAGCTCGCCCGCCCGGCGCACTTCACGCGTGCCTTGATCGAGTTCGAGATCGGCGACGCGCAACAGCGGCGACGCGAGCGCTCGCGGACGACGACTCAACGCTTCCACGCGCGCAAGCAGTTCCTCAAAGGCAAACGGCTTGGTTACGTAGTCGTCGGCGCCGGCCCGCAACGTTTCAACCTTGGCATCGACCGCATCTTGCGCCGTCAATACAAGAATGGGTCGCTCAAAACCGCGCGAGCGCAACGTGCGCAATACGTCCAGTCCGTTCTTGCCAGGCAACCGCATGTCCAGCACAATCAGATCGTACGGTTGGCTGACCGCCATCTGTTCGCCCGTCAAGCCGTTCGCGACCAGATCGACCTGCCACCGTTGTTCCTCCAATCCGCGTTTGACGAATTCGCCAACCGTTGGATCGTCTTCAATGACCAGAATTTTCACTGCGTTTACGCTCCACCCATCACGCCACCAAGGCGGGACGGCCGATGAAATCCGTAATCGCGAATTTTGCGATAGAGTGTCTTGGGAGAAATTCCCAGCAACTCACTGGCCCGGCCCTGATGCCATCCAGTCCGGTCCAACACATCCTGAATATGACGTCGTTCGAGCTCAAACAACGTTAGCGGCGCAGCCGGCGTCGCGCGTGAACCCGCTCCGAACTCCACCCCAATTGGCAAGTCGCGCGCAACAATCACGCCGTCGGTTGAGAGCAACACTGCGCGTTCAATGACGTTGCGCAATTCACGCACGTTGCCCGGCCAGCGGTACTGCGTTAACACGTCCAACGCGTCGTCGGATAAACGCGGCGGGTTGCCGCCACCAAACTGCTCGAGAAAGTGATCGGTCAGTGGTGCAATGTCGATCAGACGCTCGCGAAGTGGCGGCAGCGCAATCCGAATGGTGTTGATGCGATGCAGCAAATCGTCGCGGAAATGTCCCGCGGCCACCATGCGCGTTAAATCCTTGTTGGTAGCAGCCACAATTCGAACACTCACCTCGACTTTCTGCGTTCCGCCAACGCGGTAGAACGAACCGGTTTCGAGCGCACGCACCAGTTTGCCCTGCAACTTCAAATCGAGGTCACCAATTGCGTCGAGATAGAGCGTGCCACTGGTCGCGAGTTCCAGCAGACCGAGTTTACGCTCATCCGCTCCAGGAAATGCGCCGCGTTCGACGCCAAACAGCTCTGTCTCCAACATCTGTTCGGTGAGCGCCGCACAGTTCAAATCAACGAAGGGGCCGTTCGCGTGATCGGAATGCGTGTGCAGCAAACGCGCGACGAGATCTTTGCCCGTACCCGACTCACCGGTAATCAGTACCGGTGACGCGCTGGATGCGACGCGTTCGATCAAACCCAGGACTGCCGCCATCGGCGCATGTTGCGTTACAAACGCGGCCGGTTCCGATGCTCGTTTCAGACGGGAATGCATCCGCGCATTGTCGCGCGTTAATACACGCTTTTCCCACGCGCGACGCACTAACGCTTCTATTTCCGCCATGCGGTACGGTTTCGTAAGGAAATCATACGCACCCATCTTGAGCGCGGAGATTGCCGTTTCGACCGTACCATTACCGGTGATAATAATTATTTCAGGCGGAAATGGATCTTCCCGCACCAACCGCAACACTTCAAGCCCGTCAATGCCCGGCATCATGATGTCAAGCAATGCGACGTCAAACGGCTCGGAACGCAGTCGTTCGAGCGCGGCATTGCCGTCGCGCACCATCACCACGTTGAACCCACGCGCGGTCAGGAACTGCTCCAGAATGGTGCCAAGGTTGGGTTCATCTTCGGCGAGCAACACGCGGATTGCCGGTGTCACTTCACGTATTGTCGTCATGAATCAGCGAACCAGTGGAAGCGAGACGCGAAACGTAGCGCCGGGTGTTTCGCCTGAAACGAGTTCCAGCGCACCGCCGTGATCGCTAATGATACCATACGCAATCGCAAGTCCCAGACCTGTGCCTTGCCCCCGCGATTTCGTGGTGAAAAACGGTTCAAAAATTTTGGACTGGTTCACCCGCGCCACGCCCGGACCCTCATCGGCCACTTCAAACACGCCGTAGGGCGCAACGTCCGACAATTGTGTTGAACGAGTGCGGATGGAGATGCGCATGCCGTCGGGTGTTGCATCAAACGCGTTGATGACCAGCGCCATCAAGACCTGCACCAGTTGATCGGCGTCGCCATGCACCATTATCGCGGCGGCCACTTCGAGCTCGGCCGTCACCTTCACGCGTTTGTACTGCGGATGATGTTGCAACAGGAACAGCGCATGTTGCACGACCGTGTTCAAATCGAGCGGCTGACGTGTCGCGGGTTTGGTGCGCGCGAAATCCAACAGACCGTTTACAATGCGTTTGCAGCGCTGCACTTCGAGGTCAATAATGCGCAGCAGTTCCGTCGGCGGCGAACCCGCCGTTCCCGGAACCAGTGTAACCACCGACGGAATCAGTGCAAGCGACTCCGCACAGGCAGCAATCGTTGCCAGCGGATTGTTGATTTCATGCATGACGCCCGCCGCGAGCTGGCCAATGGCCGCCAACTTTTCCGACTGTGCTGTGCGATCGATCGCCGCTTTCCACTCCGTGATGTCTTCGCCCAGAGTGATGACATGCGTGACCGTATCATCATCAAGACGCATGGGAATCTTTGAAATCCGGAAGGTGCGAACATCACCGGTGGCGGTGCTCTCCATCTGGAATTGCTGCAACCGCCCGGAGGCAAACACTTCATCGAATTCGCGCTTGAGCAACGCCGCGGGTTGGCGATGCAACACTTCAAAGATGGTGCGCCCGATCGCATCTTCGCGCGAGACACCTTGCATGCCGGTTTCGCGTTTCCGATTCCAGATATGGATGCGATAGTCGCGATCGACCACGTACAGTCCCGCCGGAAACGAATCCACGACCCGTTCGATAAACCGTCGCTGCTCGGCCACCTCTCGCACGCGCGCCACCACTTCTGACTCTAGAACACTGGTGTGCAGTGCGCGAGCCACCGTGGACGCCAACATGTCGGCGACAACCTTGAGCACGGCCTCAAGCTGAACCGTTGGCTGCTCGGGTAGGATGAGGACCAACAAACCCACCGGGTCGCCCGCAGCCTGTAGCGGTACTGTATACCGAACTTCCGCACCCTTGTTGTCAGGTGTCACTCCGACGGAGCTGCCCGGGGGCGCCTCCGCCGTCAAAATGCGGCGGTCGGCCGCGCGCATCAGTTCCAGTTCGACGTGCGACGCTCGGAGATGTTTGCGCAGCAGGGTCAGCGCCGAAAGCGACCCCGCTTCAAAATCCGTCGTTCTCGCGAGTCGTGCAGCGAGGTCAGCAATAAGTGCAAATGTGCTGTAAGGGCTTGACCTAGCAAGCTCATCCATAGACACTACCTGCCTCACCGCGCTTAAATCAGCCGTTTGACGGTCTTGTGACCGGTCAGTCGTACGTTTTGCGCGTGTATTTCGTGAGTCGGAGGCGGAGGGCACGCGGCAAAGCTACCCCTCGTGCGGATATCGGGCAAGCTGACCGATGTCAGTCTTAACGTTGAGTCCGCAAGGCGCGGCACGTTAGTCGCCGAGCTTCTCAATCTGCGCCAGCAAATCGGCGCTGCTGCGATGCAGTCCATTGTGATCCTCCACGTAGGCCCACCGAATCGACCCCGCCTTATCGATCAGGAAGTAGGAGCGGTTGGAGTAGAACCGCTCCGGATTCAGGACACCGTAGGCCCGTGATGCCACTCGCTTGAAGTCCGACAACAGGTCCACCTTGAAAGAGTAGGCTTTCTTGTACTCCTTGAGCGAAGGGATGGCATCGACACTGATGGGCAACACCTCAACACCCTTGCCCGTGAATTGGTCGAAGTCTTCAGAAAACGAGCACATCTCGGCGGTGCAGGTGCTGGTAAAGGCCAGGGGGAAGAATGCCAGCAACACATTCTTCTCGTTCCGAAATGCCGAGAGTGTAACGGTGTTTCCTGCGGTCGATGCGAGCGTAAAGTCCGGGGCTGTATCGCCGGGCTTCGGGATCGGCGCGTTTGTTTCCGACATAGCGACTTCTGAGAAAGAGGGGCGCGATTGCAAGGTGGAATTCTACCCTGCGTATCTGTGCCGTCACACCAGTGGTGAGGGGCTGGCGTGTGGGATTGGGAATGGTATTGTTGAGCGTACTGCGGAGCTACTCACGAACAAGCCGCTCACCGCAGACCGATGATCGCGATGCCGCCATCCCCCCACATGCCTTTGACGCAATCTCCCGCAGAAGGTGCGCTTCGAGTCTTGCTCGTTGAAAACAACGACGCGGACGCGGCGCGTGTCGAAATTGCACTCACCGCGGGTTTAGGTACACGGCTTGCCCTGCAACGGGCCAATAGCCTGGTGGCATCAATTCGTGTACTGATGGAAGCGGCGTTTGACGTCGCTCTGGTGGAACTCGATCTCGACGACGCGAACGGATTGGCAACCTTGGCAGGCGTTCGGGGTGCGGCGCCTACTATGCCAGTCGTGGTGTACGCGCGTTCGCTCGACGAAGGATTGGCCTTGCGCGCGTTGCGCGCCGGTGCGCAGGAGTGCCTGCATAAGGCCGTCACGCCAGACGCATCGCTGCCGCGGCTTATTCGGTTTGCCGTCGAACGCCAGCGCCACCTCGCCGCGCTTGAAGCGGCGCGCATCGCTGCGGCGCATCGGGCCACACACGATCCGCTCACCAAGCTGGCCAATCGCGCGCTATTCCTCGATCACCTCGAACGCGCGCTTGCGTTTGGTGCGCGTTACGCCCGGAAAACCGGCATTCTGTTTGTCGATCTCGATGGATTCAAGTGCATCAATGACACCCTGGGACACGCCCGCGGCGATCAACTCCTGCAACTCGTAGCGGAGCGCCTGCAAGGATGTGTGCGTCGTTCCGATTCGGTCGCGCGCCTGGGCGGCGATGAATTCGTTGTGTTGTTGCCCGATGTCACAAGTCGTCGTGACGTCGCTCATGTGCGCGACACGGTGCTGTCGTGCCTCGCGGCACCCGTAGTGATTGACGGCCTCGAGGCTCCTGGCATCGACGCCAGCGTTGGCGGCGCCATGTCACCACTTGACGGGGCCAGCGCCGAAGAACTGCTCGACGCTGCCGATGCTGCGATGTATCGCGAGAAATACGCACGTCGTCGTGGCCGCATGCCAACGCCAATTAGCGGAGTGGCAGCAGTCGTTGGCGCGGCGGATGCTGCAGCCGAAGTGTCGGTTCCGCATCGTCGCGAGTCACGCCTGCGATCGGCCGTGGTTGCCAACGAGTTCGAAGTGCACTTCCAGCCGATGATCGACGTGGTTGGCTCAAAGATTATCGGTGCGGAAGCCCTGCTCCGCTGGCGCGATCCGGAACGTGGCCTGGTGTTACCAGCGTCGTTCCTTCCGCTTGCCGAAGATACCGGTCTTATTGTCCCCATCGGCGAAACGGTACTGCGCGTTGCCTGCTTGGCCGTAACACGCTGGCGCCGTACGGCGGAAGGTGTTGGCCTGCGGGTGTCAGTGAATTTGTCGGCGGTCCAATTGCGTGAACGCGAGTTCGAACGCCGCGTTGCGCAGATCCTGCATGAAACCGGATGTCCCGCCGAGGCGCTGGTGCTTGAGCTCACCGAAAGCAGCGCGATGGTTGACGGCGACGTTGCCATTGAAACGCTCAAGGCGTTGAAATCACTCGGACTGCAAATTGTGGTGGATGATTTC
>JBDUBA010000390.1:0-6890 GCA_040004335.1 Gemmatimonas sp. | reverse complement strand
TATCGATGGCCACAACAATCGCACCACGAACACCGCGCGCTGCGAGCGAGTCAATCGTTTCATCAACGCCCCACTCACCCGCAAAACTTGTCGCGGCATCAAACACATTCTGCCCGTCCTGCAAATAGATGACCGAATAACGCTGCGCTCAACCACAGGACCGCTTACGATCGCGCTGCGAGGGAATCAAACGGTCCGCGCAACAACAGAGCTCCGTACAAAATGGCGAAAATTCCAGATGGCACCACCACCACCCACAACCAAGGTGAAGCGCCCGGCAACAGCGCCGCCCGAACCACACCAAGTGCGGCAATCGTGAACAACAGAACGTTCGAGTATACAACGGGCCTGCCATAAATTCCGCCCAGTATCTGCGTGCGACTCTGCCAGTTCATCGCGGCCATTGCGAGCCAGCCAGCCGCTATGATCTGACCGAGAAATGTTGCCGATGGCGGGAACGCTGGAATGACAACGGGAAGCAGTGCGTCTGCGGCAAACAGCATTGCAACACCAACGATCAGCAGATACGCGGCGCTGCAGCGCGTGACGAACGAGGAGATAGTCACAACGATTGGAGGTTCAAGGAAATTACGGTGACGGTGAAATTGCCCGGATGGACAGGGTAGCGCCAAATACCTTCATTGCACGACATGCACGCGCTACAAACAACGCGAGGTCTCCGCAGCAGTACTCTCCGGTCCACGAAGTCGCGCCACGGTTGCACGCTCCTTGTGCTCGAGCGCTCCCGCCAGCGGCATCAATTTCGAAACTCGAAGCGCCTTTCGAAGACCCTTACATTGTCGCAATCACCTGCTTGATCGCCGTCAACCGCTGCGTCAACGCATCCCGACCGCCCAACTTCTCCATTCGCTCCGCAATCGGCTCCGGCAAAAACTCCCGGTCGGTACACTCAATCATTGCCGCGACTTCCTGCAACTCGCGCTCCAACCCCTGCGTGCTGGGCATGAACTGATCAACGACGTCCTTCATCGCCTCGGCAGTCACGCGATCGGCACCCGCCAACAACGATTTCCGCCACGCCCGCCCCACCATACCTTCAACATCCGCACCAGACAGTTGTCCCTTTTGCGGAATTGGCGGGACATCCGCCGCGTCCAGTTTCGTGCCGAGTTTGCGCGCCATTACCACAAACATGTCGCGCAACTCATGGTCGTCCGTTGGATAAAACAACGGAATGTGCACCTCGGCTCTTCCCTGACGCTTGATGTCAATTGGCAACAGGTCGGGACGTGCCGTCAGCAACATCCACAAAATGCGACCGCGATAACGCGTGTCGCCCATCTGCGTAGCAATCATACCAAACACGCGGCTCGATGTGCCCGAGTCGCCTTCGGTATCACGATCGCCCAAAGCGGCATCCGCTTCGTCGATCACGACCATTACAGGTCCCATTGCGCGCAACAACGCCAACACGCGCTCGAGATTGCCTTCGGTTTCGCCGACATACTTGGAGCGGAAGTTCTTGAGCATCACGCACGGAATACCAATCTCGCCGGCAGCACACGTTGCAAAAAATGATTTGCCCGTGCCTACCGGACCGCAAATGAGATATCCCATCGGCACCGAATCGAGCAATCCTCGCGACAAGAGTGCTGCATCGTCACGCAGGCGTTGTTTCGCGGCTTCGTGGCCGATAACGGTGTCGAGTTTCCACTTCGGTTCGATGAACTCCAACAATCCCTGCGCCTGACGCTCAAGCAGTCGCTTCTTGTTCGCACTGAACCGTTTGGCATTCATTCGTTCACCGCCGTCGGCCGCAGAACGAATCATCACGGACAAGTCGTTGAGCGACATACCCGCGCTCAACTTCGCAAGCTGCTCAGGGGTGTAGTCGGAAACAATACTCCACGTTTCAGAATTCGCAGCATCACGGACGTACGCGAGACGTTCGGTTTCGCTGGGCATTGGCACTTCGATGGTCGCCACCTGTGGATTACCCGTGACGCGATCGTTCATGTCACTGCGGCGTTCGTCAATCAACACAAACGCCATTTCCAACCGTTTGACCTGCGAGCTGCTGGCCCAGTTGAGCAGTGTCACCGCCATGCCCGATGCCGGGAAGCTCAAACGCCCAGGTTCACCTGAGGGAAAAATGTATGACGCCTGACTCACCATCACCGCGACGCGTAAGCGCTTCTCCGGCGTCGCCATGATGTTGTCACGAACAAACAAGTCCAGCAGCGAGAACACCGTGGTTGGATCGTTTTTGAGCGTGGACAAATCGCCAATGCGCCTGGTGGCCAACTGCACCATATCACGCAAACGTTTTTCGTCGCGCCCCGCAAACACACGCAATCCGCGTCCCAAGTCGTAATGCAGCACCAAATCCCAATGTCCAAACAGTTGCTCGGACAGGAAATCAATCACTGTGCCGTACGATGCCTTTTCTACGCCGTCTACATCACACAGCGGCACCAGGTCGTACGTATTGCCGTGCAGCACAAACACGGACGACGTGCCGGAAAAATACGAATCCGCCAACGACAGCGCCCACGACGGATACCATGCGGGCAACGTGTTTCGATGTGACTTTCGCTCCGCCTCAGTTTCTGACCCGGCTGGCGCGTGCGTTGTTGATGCGGGTTTCGATTCCGGATGCAACTCGGGCTTTGACTCAGTCTGAGATGTTGCCTTCGATTGAGGCGTTACTTCGGGCGTTGATTCAGCGCTCACGCACAGGCATCCGGTCGAGGTCAGCATTCAAAATGGCCGGCGGCTCCGCCAACTGATCGGCCAGCCCGGACAGGCTTTGCAAATTCATCACGGCATCCTCGGTTTGCTGCATGCTCTCGGCCGCCGCCGTCACTTGCGTGCTGAACAAGTCGGGGTCCTGACGACTGACGCCCATTTCGATGAGCGCCTTGATCTTGGTTTCAATGCGATCGAGCTCGACACCAACAAAGTCGAGATCCTTGGTGCTCTTTTGATAGTTGTCGAGACGAAGTTGCGCATCCGCCAGACTGTCCTGCAGCGAACGAATGACGCGTTCATCGCTGGCGGTTTGCGCCGCGGCCAGACGCGTCTGCACCTGCTGCAATCGCGTGGCGAGTTCGGGTTCGCTGGTGCTCTTCATAAACCGCTCCAGTCCCGCTTGCGACATCAACAATTTGAGAAACAGAAACAACAACTTATCCAACGCGGGTGTGCGGATAGACTCGGCCGAATCTGCTTCGGCGTTGCCTGCCATGCGCCCCTGCACACCAGACGCGATGTCCCGCATTTCAAAACACCGCTGGCGCAACAACAAGAAACGGCGCAACGAAAGTCCCGGAAGTGATTCCAGCATTTGATTGAGCGAATTCTGCGCGTTGCCTTGCACTGGCCGCGCGGCCGCATCACGCGCAATGCTGGCTTCACCGGCGTCGATGGCCTTTCGAAAGCGCGGCATCGATGTGAGCCCTGTCAGGTACGCCAATTCCAGCGCACCAACAATGGGCAACGTGGCATCGGGCCAAGGCGACATTATTGCGGCGACGGCACCGCCCAGGAAAAACAGCAGGTTCCATCGATAGAGGAACGCAGCCTTCAGGTATTTGCGCACGAAGTATCAGTTGAAGGCGATGGTCACGCGTTGGTCAGCGCGTCGCCTGTACGGATGCCGCGGCCGCCGACTGCTTTTAACATTCCATCAACGTGCCACCTAGTCATCACCACCCCGCTTGGAGCTCTCCAGGGTTTCCATGACATCGCGAATGGTATTCACGACCTCCATGAACTCTGGCTTGCGCTGCATTACGCGCGCTGGAAAATCGGGACGGGGGACTTCCATCTGTTTCAGAATGGTGCCAGGCGCGGATGACACAACGAACGTGCGATCGCCCAGGTAAACCGCTTCTTCGATGGAGTGTGTCACGAAGAACACGGTGGCCTGCGTTTCGCGCGCAAGGCCCACCAGCAAATCCTGCATGTTAAGCCTGGTGCGTGGGTCGAGGGCGCCGAACGGTTCGTCCATGAGGACGATCCGCGGGCGCAAAATAAGCGTGCGCGCAATGGCCACGCGCTGACGCATGCCTCCCGACAGCTGGTGCGGATATTTCTCCGCGTCGGTTGTTGCATCAAGCCCGACTTTCGCAATCCACTCGCGCGCACGCTCATGTCGTTCGACCTTGTGCACGCCCGCACATTCAAGGCCGAACGCAACGTTGTCGAGCACTGTACGATTGTCAAACGAGGTGTAGTCCTGGAACACCATGCCGCGATCGGGCCCGGGACCCAGCACGGGTTTCCCCAGCACCAGCACTTCGCCAGTGCTCGCCGGAAACTGCGGTGCCAAACCCGCGATCAGCCGCAGAATGGTGGATTTACCCGAACCCGAGGGGCCGAGGATGGTTACGAACTCCATCTCGTTGGGAACCTCGTCGACGCAGAACGTGACGTCGCGAATCGCAGTAAAACCGTCGGCGTACGTTTTACCGACGTTCTTGAATTGAACGACGGCCGGGATCGTAGCGGGCGCGGTTGCAACAACAGCAGCCGGAATTGGCGCAGCTTCTCCGCGCCCTGTCGCGGCCTTACCGGAGGTCGTGCTCTCAGACGTATTCAATCGTTTTCCACCCGATACGGAAACAGTCCGCGCTGGAAGAAGAACAGCAAGCGGTCGATGCCATACGCGAGCAGCCCAATCAGGATGAGAATCGCAAAAATATGATCGGTCAAACCGCGACGTTGACTGGTCATGAGCAGAAACCCAAGCCCATGCTCTGCATTTACCAACTCGGCCAGCATGATGTAGCCGAAGGCGAGTCCGAACAGGCTGCGCAGGCTGCCGAAAATATCGGGCATTGCCAACGCAATGAGCACTTTGCTGATGACCTGGCGCGGTGATGCACCCAGCGTCTGTGCGGTCTCCACGTACCGGTCGTGCACGGCGCCAATAGCACGCGCAGCGTCGAAGAACACGAACGGAACGGTGGAGATGAAAATGAACATCATCTTTTGCGTTTCGTCGATGCCAAACCACAGTATGGTAAGCGGAATGAGCACGGCAACCGGAACGTTCCGCGCAAAGACGGACAGCGGACGGGTGAACGCATCAAACAATCGATACGACCCGGCAACAATTCCGAGTGGTACGCCGACAACAATGGCGAGCAGAAATCCACCGAACACCCGCTGCAGCGAAGCTGAGATGCTGGCGACCAATGCGCGTTCGGTGAACAGCGACGGAATGCCGCGCATGACTTCGCCCGGGCTTGGCACCAACACGGGCGATATGATACGAGTTTCCGGTGAGTCGCCCAATGTGAGGAGCCACCACACTACCACCACCACTCCGACGCCAAGTATTCCGGCACCCCGGCGAACTAATGGCGGAGCCTCGCTGCGCAGCGTAAACAAACTATTCACGTGAAGTGCGGTTCGTGTGGCCGTTACTTCGATTCGAGTGGATAGATCTTAATTTCGACGCGGCGATTTTTTGCGCTGTTGTTTGGATCGCTCGCGTCTGCCGGTTTGTCCCAGCCCCGGCCCACAGTCGTGAACTGGTTGGGTTGCAGTGTCGGGAATTTGCGAATGAGTGCTTGTTTCACCGCGTTGGCACGGCGGAGCGAGAGTTCCTGCACGTCGGCCGCAGTAACGCCACCCGTGCCGCGCATTGATGCGTCGGTGTGGCCTTCGATCACGATACGGGCCGCACCAAATTGTCCGGACAATTTGCCGGCTTCTTCAACCACGAACGGCGCCTGGGGATCGTACAACTCTTCCAACGTTTTTCCGTCGACTTGTTTCTGAATCTTCTTGTCCAGTTCGTCGGAATTCGGGAAAAACTGAATAACAACCGTCTTCGTGAGAATTTCGTTGCTCTCAGCCTGAATGGCCGAGGCCGACGTTGGCACAAACGTTACGTCGTATTCGGCCTTGGAGTTTGCAAATACCGGCTCACTGGCCAGCGCCTTCAGCACGGAGAAATCCATCACCTGATCAAATGGCACCGGCGTACCACTGACGCTGCCAATCTTCTTGTACAGGAAATAGGCCGTATTCCACGTGCGTTCGAAGTTGGTCGGGTTGTTCTGATTCATGAAGAACTCGCGATTTTCCGCGTAGTTCGTGGAGTGCGCGTCACCCAGCATCGACAGCGCATCTTTTTCAGGAATCGAGTAACCAACGGCCATCAACTTGGCCGCTTGTGCCTTGACGTCGCCGCTCTTGAGTTGGTCCATCGCGCCGAAAATGCCACGCACCATGCCTTCGATAACGGCGGGATTGTCTTTCGCAAAATCGGCGCGCGCAAACCACACGTCCGCAATCAATTTGTTGGCGGTTTGTGTATTCACCAGCATGCGGTTGCCTTTCGCTTCCGCCAGGTTGTAAATGTCGGGCGCCCATGATACAACGCAGCTGATGCTCTTGTCGGCGTTGAACGCGGCGGCGGCCTGAAATGCATCCTGCGTGAACTTGTATTTCACATCGCTGGGCTGAATACCGCCGCTGATGAGCGTATTGAGCAGGAAGTAATGCGACGGCGAATTCTGCGCGAGCACCACCGTCTTGCCGCGCATATCCGAGACACTCTTGATCGCATCGCGGCACACGATTCCATCACCACCGTTCGACCAATCAACCTGCTGAAAGATGCGCGGCATGGTGCGCGAGTCCTTGCGCAACTGTTCCACAAACAGCGGCACCATGTCGAGTGTTGCCCAACCGATGTGTATTTTTCCGGAGGCATACGCATCGCGCATGGCGATCGGATCGTCGATGAGCACCAGTTCGAGCTTGAATGTTTTGCCGCCGGGCGCGGTCCATACCTTGCCCGGTTTGAAGCCATTGTTGGCGACGATCACGGGTGCCCAGCCCGCCCACACGTTCAGCGCCATGCGCACGGTGTTGTCCACCAGCGGGGTGTACGCGGACGAACCCTTCACTTC
>JBDUBA010000468.1:0-6894 GCA_040004335.1 Gemmatimonas sp. | reverse complement strand
TTCTGCAGGATCGGTTTACGGCCGCCCCTCAAGCAGCTTGCCGCTCGCGCCACCGGTAATCACATTGGCGCTTCCGGGTCGCACAAATAGCGTGTACAGCGGCACGTTGGTTGGCACCGTGACTGTTTTCCACGCAAGCCCATCAAAGCGCAACATCGTGCCACTGTCGCCCGCGGCATACACCTCAGTCGGGCCGCGTCCCCACACCGAACGCAAGTCGCGCTTGGTCGGCACCGTTTGTATCGCCCACTGCTTGCCGTTATACCGCAACACCGTTCCGGTATCACCAACAATGAATAAGTCATTACGCGCCGATCCCCAAATGGCGCGCAGCCGACGGGTGGTCGGCACAATCTGCGGCACCCACTGTCCCCCGTCCGAACGCAGCACCAATCCGCTGTCGCCCACTGCATAAATATTCGCCGCGTCGGTTCCCCACACATGGCGCAGGAAACGTTGGGTTCCGCTCACCTGTTGCACCCATCCACCAACGACTGAACGCAGAATGATTCCGCGTTCACCAACCACCACGTAATCGTTCGGCCCCGCATTCCACACCGAGCGCAACAACAGGGAGGTTGGTGTCGCCTCGCGCTGCCATGTTGTGCCGTTGTAGTGAATCAGCGCGCCGGTGTCACCCACTGCGACGATATCCGTCGGGCTGTTTCCCGCAACGCCGTAGAGATCGGGAACCGCGGGCACGGGTTCGAACGACCACGCGGTCGTCGTTTGGCGAACGACTGCGCCGCCAAATCCAACGGCGAACGCGGGACCGGAACTGCCGCCCCAAATGGAGAGGAATGATGGATCTGAAATTTCGTATGCGCCAACGGCGTTTACGCCCGCACCAACAATCTTCGCGATGGTGCCGTACCATCCAACGGTGCGCAACGAGCCATCGGTCGCCACCACAATGCCGCGTAAATTCTGACCGATGCCAAGGGGCAACGCCCGCCACACGGTGCCGTCGTAGTGCCACGTTGCCCCAGTGTTTCCAATTGCGTACACATCGTTTGCGCGGCGGCCGGTGACTCCGAACAAATTCGAGCGATTGGGTGTGGTCATCGCGCTCCAGCTGACGCCATCGAAATGCATGATGACACCATCAACACCCACCGCGAAGATATCGGTGCTCGATGTGCCCCACACGCCAAACAGCGGCGAAATGGTATTACTCTCCACCTTCTGCCAATTCAACCCAGCAAGTTTGAGTATGGTGCCGTTGTTGCCGATGGCCCACAAATTGTCACGCGACGTTCCCCAGATGCCCCACAGATCATCCACGACACCGGTGCTTTGAATCGAGAAGCGTGTGCCATCCCATCGCATGATGACGCCTTGATCACCCAGCGCGTACACCTCATTCGCGCCGAGTCCCCACACTTCAAGCAACGTGATGTTGGGTGATCCCGGGACACTCTGAAAGCTGGTGCCATTGTAGTGCAGAATCGTGCCGTTTTCTCCAACGAACCAAATATCGGTTGGGCTCGATCCCCAAACGCCAAGCAGGGTCACTGTCACGCCCGACGGCACGATTTGCCAGGCACCCCCATTCACACTGCGCAGAATGAAACCCTGCTGACCAACGGTCCATGTCGTGCCGGCCCCATCATCCCACACGCCCAGAAACGTTGCGTCGGTGAATCCCGAACGGGTGAAATTCCACTGCGCGACACCGGGTGCAACCGCGGTGACACCAACATCGATTATGGTGCTGATCTGTCCGGACGTTGCGGTGATGTGTGCAACACCCGGTGCCAGTGCAGCGACAACTCCCGATGCACTCACGCTTGCTACGGTTGGCGCATCACTCTGCCACAAAATCGAAATGCTGGTAACCAGCGTGCCAATGCTGTCGCGCGCTTCGACGGCCAGCGCACGCTGCTGTCCGACCTGCAGAAACGATCCACCAGGTGTGACGGCTAGCGTCTTGACCTTGCCGTCATTCGGTTGCGGTGGTGTAATCCCTGGACTCGTGTCGTTGCACGCCAGGACGGTACATGCCGTGACGAGGCACAAGAGGGCACTGAAAGGACGCATCATGATCGGAGCCTAGTGACGCGACCCCAGTGCAGGCAACAGTTTCCTGTCATATCTTCCAGTTCCCACCGTTTTTCACAGACCCATCAGGTCCCCCATGCTCGGTGCCATGACCGAAACTGCAAGCCAACGCCGCCGTGCCGCTGCCAACAGCGTGTTGATCACGACCACGCGTCGCGCGTTCGCGACAGCTGTCCTGTTGACCGCCCCCTCGTTGCTGCTGGCGCAGACCGCCGATCCCGGACGAGGAGGTGCCGGACGTGGTGCCACGCCTGCTGGACCGCCTTCAACCGACATCTATCTGGTGCCACTCACGCCGGGAGGCGCGGCATTGCCCAAGGTGGGGGCCCCACTCAACGTCACGCATCGCGATGGCTACGACAATCAACCGTCGTTTTCAAACGATTCCAAATACCTGTTTTATACGTCAACGCGAGCAGACGCGCAGTCGGACATCTATCGCTACGACTTCAGCACGGGCCTCGCCATTCCGGTGCAGAAAACAATGGAAAGCGAATACTCCGCGTTTCCAACCGTCAATGACGATGGCGTCACCGTCATTCGTGTCGAAGCTGATTCAACGCAGCGGTTGTGGCGCATGCCAAACTCGGGTGCACCCAGCGTGATGTTTCCGTCGGTCAAACCGGTTGGGTATTTCGCGCAGGCGGACGATTCGACCTGGGCACTTTTTGTGCTGGGCAGCCCGGCCACGCTGCAGATTGCGCACACAAATCGCGAAGGCACCGAAACCGTCGCACGCAATATTGGTCGTTCACTGCTTCGCATTCCGGGATCGAAACGCGTGAGCTTCGTGCAAAAGGGAGCCGAGGGTTGGTTCGTGATGTCGTTCGATCCTGCCACAAAAAAAATCGATACGCTGGTCGCAACCGTCAGCAAGACTTCTGAAGATGTGGTGTGGGCCGATTCAACCACGCTGTTGTCCGCGAATGGCACAAAGTTGTTCGCGTGGAAAAAGGGAACTACCGCGTGGACGGAAATTGGCGACTTTGCTTACGCCTCCCTTGGTAACATCACGCGCCTCGCGGTCAGCCCAGGCGGTCGCGGTGGACAAATGTTGGCTATTGCCGCCGTTCCGCAAAAACGTCCAGCGGCTGTTCCGTCGCGTGCGTATCCCGAAGACAAGATCGATCCGAAATCCATTCAGCGCGGCATTGATATTCTGGCCGGCGATGCGATGGAAGGACGTCGCGCTGGTTCACCTGGCTCGACGCGCGCGGCGCAGTGGTTGATGGAGCAATTCAAGTCAGTTGGACTCACGCCTGGCGGCGATTCAGGCACGTATTTGCAGAACATCCCAATCGAGTTGGTCGCAGCCGTCAACATTCCGGGCGCGAACGCAGGTCGGGGCGGTGGTGGCAGTTCGCAGCCGCGCCCGCGCGCGCTCCAGTCGTGGGCCGCGTGGGATACGTTGCCGGCCGAACGTCGCGTGAAGGGCTCGAATGTTGTGGGCATCCTCAAAGGCAGCGACCCAACACTCGGCGAAGAAGTGGTGCTGGTCACGGCGCACTACGATCACCTGGGCATCAGCCGTCCCATCGACGGCGACTCCATTAACAACGGCGCTGATGATGATGCGTCGGGATGCATTTCACTCATCGAAATGGCGCGTGCGCTGCAAAAAGGACCGCGTCCGAAACGCACCATCATGTTCGTGGCCATTACCGGTGAGGAAGTGGGCGGCATTGGAACGAGTTGGTATCTCGCGCATCCTATTCGTCCGCTGGCCAACACCGTGGTCGATCTCAACATGGAAATGATTGCGCGCCCCGATTCGCTTGTGGGCGGTTTTGGAAAGGCGTGGCTCACCGGCTACGAACGTTCCACCATGGGCGATCTGCTGTCCGCGAACGCGATGGATCTGGTTCCCGATCTGCGCCCCGGGCAACAATTTTTCAATCGCAGCGATAACATCGGGTTTGCACGCGCGGGTATTCCGGCGCACACAATTTCCTCGTTCAATTTGCATCCCGACTATCACACCGTTCGCGACAATCCCAACACGGTCGATGCGGCGCACATGGCGAACGTGATCAGTCAAACGGCGCGTGCTCTGCGCTTCCTGGCCGACGGCCCGCGGCCAACGTGGCATCCGGGAGGTCAGCCGCCGGCGCCGCAACCACGTGCGCAGCCACCGCGCGGAAACTGATCCGAGTAACAGTGTGCCAAATCTTCACCGATATTTTCTGGAAATTCGGGTGAACATTTGGCACACTGATTTGTCTGACTAATAGAAATATGAACACATCTCGTTTGCGCGTGACAATTGCAACTGCTGTCACGTGGCAAACTCGTCCTGCACACGAGGCATTTCATGGCTCAGCACTTCAATCGCCGGCTGCCTCTCACCATTCGTGGGCGTGCGCGAGCAATCGGCATGCGTTTGGGAATCGCGTTGGCACTGGGCGCCGCCGTGTTCACGGTGCAGAGTTGTAGCAGTGATTCAGGTGGCGTGACAACGCCCGACCCCGTGATCTCTCGAATTGATGTCACGGCGCCATTAACGACACTGTCGCCGGGGCAAACGGTGCAACTCTCCGCGGTCGCGAAGACAGCCGCAGGTGCGGTGGTCGCGGGAACGCCCACGTGGAGTTCCAGTTCGACCGAAAAGGCAACGGTGAATGGTTCGGGTGTTGTGACAGCAGTCGCGCCCGGCGCCGTCACAATCACGGCGACACGCGGTGGCATTAGCGGCACCACCGCGCTAACGGTAATTGCGGCTGGCGGAGCGGTGGCCACCGTGAGCGTGGCACTGTCCGATGTCACTCTGCAAATTGGCGATTTGGCTCAGGCCACCGTGTCAGCACGTGACGCCAACAACGCGGTGATTGCGTTGGGTAATCGGCCACTGACGTGGAGCAGCACCAACATCGCAGTCGCGACCATTTCTTCGGCCGGGGTGATCACAACCGCCGGTATTGGCACCACACAAATTCGGGCGTCCGTTGTTGAAGGTACAACGACCGTAATTGGCAACGCAACGTTGACCATTGTGGCGAATCCCGATGCGAAGGCCAGCGTTGATGTGTCGATGCCTGGACTCACGTACAGCCCGGCCGACATTGTGCTCAAGGTGAACGGCACGGTGCGGTTCATCTTCCCAAGCATGGATCACAACGTGGTGTTCAGTCCGCGTATTGCGGGCTCGCCCGCGGATATTGAAATTCGTTCCAATCAAACCGTGTCGCGAACGTTTACGACCGTTGGTGTGTTTCCGTATGTGTGCACGTTGCACAACGGCATGGTTGGAACGGTCGTGGTTTCGCCGTAACTCAACTGAAGCAGAATATCGACGACACAAAAAGGGCGCCCTCAATAGGCGCCCTTCCTGTTTCCAATACGTGTTCATGTGCGGTACTTCGCCCCTGCGGTCCTGCTACTACGGTACTGCAACTACGTCCTGCAAATCAGCACGTCTATTCAAGTCCTGAAAAATACCCGTTCTCAGCACTTCTCAGGTGTGCTCAGCGTCACTGCAGTTAAAACGAACTGCAAACCACCAGGACGCTGATTACCCCGAAACAGTTACACCTTCGTCGCAGCCCGGAACGTGGGCGTGTATCCCGGGAAAATGGCGGCCACGTTTGAATTGAGCAAGCGATTCTGCACGATCTCGGCCAGCACGTCGCGATGATCCAGCGTCACGCGCAAATCCTGTCCCGATTCAAGATTCTCCTTTGCGAGTCCCGGCCAGCCGTTCACCAACACGCGGCCGCCGTTGATCTTCTTGCCCATCGCATACATCACGTTGCCGCGGCCGTGATCGGTGCCGTTGTTGCCGTTTTCTATGGCGTTGCGACCAAACTCGGACACGATGACGACGGTGACACCATTCACGGTCGTGCCCTGAATCACGTCCGCATAAAACGCGGCAAGCGACTGTGACAAATCCAACATCTTTAAGTGCATGTAGCCGTTCGCACCCGTGGTGCCCTGCGCAGAATGTGTGTCCCATCCACCAAAGAACGCGTGAATGGCTTCGACACCAACATCGGCCTTGATCAGAGCTGCGGCCGATTTGAGTTGATTCCCGAAGCCACTGGTTGGATACACCGCGCCTTGCCTTGGCGCGTATCCGTTGATGTTGATGGACGACAACAACGCAATGGTGTTGGTGGTATCAAGCGCGTTCGCGGCGACCGGTTGCTGAGCAGTTGCGTAATTCGCAGCCATGAACTGCGAACGCGCGGTCGCCGTGTTGGCAGTTCCGCCAATCGTGAACGATCCGGGTGTTGGAATTGGCAGCGTTTTTGGTGCCCCGGAAAGCGTGAGTGGCATGCCTGTTGTGAGACCGAGCGCGCGTAGTGGTGTCGTGGCTCTGAGAGGTGACACCGTGGCGATGTGTCGTCCCAACCAACCGGTGACAACGTTAGCATCCGCGGGTTTGCCAACTTCCATGTACCGTTGCGCATCAAAGTGCGAGCGCGAATTGTTGACGGAACCCGTGGCGTGCACCACGAGCAGATCTCCCGCTTGATACGCCGGATACAGTGGCGCCATGCCCGGCGAGAATCCAAAGAAGTTGTCGAGTGCGGTCAGTTTCGGACCGGTGCCGGCCGCGTCGGGACGCGCGATATTGATCGTGGGGCGCCACGTGTAATACGCGGGATCGCCGTACGGCGCGACCATCGACATGCCATCAACACCACCGCTCAGAAATACCGATATGATGATGTCGCGCGTTGACGCCGACTGCGCGAGCACAACTTTCGGCAACCAGGTTGGCAGCAAGCTCGAAATTGCAACTGCACCGGCGGCTCCCAAAAAGCCGCGCCGAGAAACCTCGGAATATTCAGCGCAACCTGGGTTGTGTTCATGTTCGCTCATGATTGGCCT
>JBDUBA010000217.1:0-22978 GCA_040004335.1 Gemmatimonas sp. | reverse complement strand
GGTGCGGAGGTGCGGAGGTGCGGAGGTGCGGAGGTGCGGAGGTGCGGAGGTGCGGAGCCAGAACGCTATTCCTGGATGTGTATTACACGCCGAGCAAGGTTCAACCCTCACGAAATCATTCGGACCCGAGTGCGGTTTCAATAAAAATGAAGAAACCAATTTCTCGCGGGAGCATCTGTCGTCGCGAGCGCAGTTCTCCGCGTCTCCGCGCCTCCGCGTGAACCATTGCTTTACTACGCATCTATTCGAATTTCACTTCCCCGCGCGCAGTGAGGCGCGATCGTAGTGAACCATAGCTTTACGACGCATCTCTTCGAATTTCACTTCCCCGCACGCAGTGAGGCGCGAAAAAAGAGCTTCGCTCAACCCCCGCTTGATCATCGCGACCCCGCACCAATGGCAGTATCCGATTGATCCGCTAAACCCGCGTCAACGCTGTTGACACGATGGCCGAAAATAGACACGAAGCCGCGCGCGAACTAAGCAACGCACGTCAACGACGCCGATCTGCATCAACCCCCAAGAATGAGCGTGAACGGCGGCAACGGTGGCACCGGCGCCTCCACCATCGCATCCGCGCTCCCATATCCTGCATCGGCGCGCACGATACCCGCGACAGCTAAACGCAACACGTCCGTTACATCATCCGGCTCATTCAAGCCATTCCGGGCATTCCGGAATCGCAGCCCCGACTCGCGACAAAACAGATCCGTGAATGCGAGTTCACGCGCGCACTGCGCTTCGCCACTGTGCTCGAGCAGCCGCTGCGTCCGCGCAATCGTACTCGTCCGCGCATAAATCTCCATTGCCATCTCGGCCAATCGCTCAACAACCAATTGTTTGTGCAGAATTTCCTTCCGGTGGCGCATGATGGCGCGCTCCGTCATCTGTGCAAGTTCGGCCGTGTGTTTCTCGACGTATTTGCGATGTTTGTCCAATCGCGGATGCACTTCTACCGAGAACTTCTCCGTCGCGCCAATCGCAGTCTTGACTCGATCGCGCGCGTATTCCGACATCAACAGCCAATTGCGAACCGGATGTTTGAGCGCCGCCGCCAACTCCTTGAGTTCCTGCGCCGGATCTTCAATGCCGTTCAATCCGACAAACAACCGCAGAATTTCGTTCGCGCCTTCAAAAATGCGGTTGATGCGCGCGTCGCGGAGGTAACGCTCATACGGCCAGGGTTGCACGTATCCGCGGCCGCCCGCCAGTTGCACCATTTCATCGGCCGCGCGCCACACCATTTCGCTGGCAAACACTTTGACGCACGCGGCCTCCAGCGATGCGTCGACGTTCTCCGCGTCCAGTGCGGCGGCCAGCGACCCCACCATGCAATCAGCCGCGTAGGCTTCTGACGCAACGGTCGCGAGTTTGCGCTGCGTGATTTCAAACGTTGCGAGCGGCGCTCCAAACTGTACGCGCGCTTCAGCATATCGCGTCATTTCACCCAACAAACGCTTGGTAGCGGTTGCGCATCCCGATGCGAGGCTCAACCGTCCGGCGTTCAGCGCATTCACCGCCACACGAAATCCCTTTCCAACTTCGCCCAACACATGATCGTCGGGGACGAACATGTTTTCGTACGCCAGCTCCGCCTGTGTCGATCCGCGAATGCCCATCTTGCGCACCGTCCGCACCACCCGAAATCCCGGCATGTCGGGACGAATGATGAACGCGGTCGGCCGTTGAATCATCGCTCCATCGCGCTCGACCGGCGTTTGCGCAAACGTCACGAGTACGCCCGCGCGATGTCCGTTGCCAATCCAATGTTTGCGCCCATTCAAGATCCACCCTTTGCCGTCCGCCGAACGTTCGGCGCGCGACACGATGTGCTGGGCATCCGATCCTGTTTCCGGTTCGGTTAGTGCGTAGGCACCGCGAGTTTCACCACGCGCCAGCGCCGGCAGGTAACGCGCCTTCTGCTCGTTGTTGGCAAATAGCACAATGGCTTTCGTGCACAACCCGCAGTGCACGCCCATAAATACCCCCAGCGACGGATCGACCGAAGCAATCGCACCAAAAACGCGTGCGTACGAACTCACGGACAATCCCAATCCACCAAATTCTTTCGGCGTTGCAATGGCCAGCAGTCCTGCATCCGCCATCGCCTGAATGACGTCATCCTTGATCGTTTCTTCGTCGTCAAATTGCGCGGAGTTGATCAATCCACCGGCCACCATTTCGTTCAGCGCCGCAATGAGCCGATTGACCACAGCGGCTTCTTCCGGATTGCGCTCGTTGAGCGGCGCGGGGTAGGGAAACAGCAGTTCGTCTGCAATCTCGCCGGCAAACAACCCGCGCATAAACGATGGTGTGGGCATACCGCGTGTTTTCCTGGGCGTCGTGTTGCTGTAGGGTCGTGGATCAGCATCAACGCTTAAAGTGAACGGGGCGACACCGTGTGTTGGTGTCGCCCCGCCTAAACCTACCGAACTTGCTGCAGAATGTCTTTGCAGACGTTCGCTACAGGTACATCCCGTTAAGGTCGTGCACGCACCGCTGGCGGGGCCGTCACTGTGACCACCACCTTCGACGGCTTGCCCTCGTTCTGATTATTGGCGTTGACCGCCTGAATCGTGAGCGTTGCTGATCCAACAGCGCTTCCGGTGACGTTCACCGTTGTCGCCGCTGCGCTGGCCGTACCTGACGCGATACTCGGCTGATCGCTGGTCACGATAACCGTACGGTTTCGCAACTGGCGATTGGCCGCATCTCGCAAATCAATCGAGATCTGACCGCTCGTGCCTTTCACGAGCGTAAACGTGTTCGACTGCAGCAGAATCGTATCGACCGGCACCTGCGTGATGATCAGCGTGGCCGTTCCGGTCTTCCCTTCGGAAATGGCCGAGATAGTGATTTGTCCCGGTGCGAACGTGGTGACGAGGCCGGTGGTTGAAACTTGTCCCTTCGTGATATCACTTGTCTGCCATTCGACCAGACGATCCGACACGATGTTGTTGGCCGAATCGGTCACGACGGCCGTGAACTGTGCAGTTCCGCCTTCCGCGACTTGTCGCTGGAGTGGCGACACATCGACCTTGAGTACTGGAATCTTGGTGACCGTAAACGTCGCAGTATCAACAATACCCTCGGCATCGACGGCAACTTTTCCGGAACCAATCGCTGTTGGCGTGACGAGTCCCGTTGTGCTCACGATCGCGACAGCCGGCGTCGGATTCTTCCAGATGATTGTACGTCCGACCGGCGAAATTGCCTGCGTGTTGCTGTCCAGCAACGCCACAGTATACTGACGCTGCGCGCCGAGTCGCAAACCCGCTCCAATTGGCGTGATGTTCGCTGAGATGATGCGAGCGACCACCACTTCCGCCGTCGTCTGACAGCTGATCGCCGGATTCGTTTGATCCGCCGCCGTGACAACCGCCGAACCAGCTTTCACCGCGGTGATGACTCCGGTGCCCGACACGGTCGCGACAAGATTGTTGTCGCTGGACCAGGTAATTGCCCGACCCGTCTGGGAAAGCACGCCGCCTGCCGTATCCTTCAACACGAGCGCAGGTGCGGCCTGCCCGGTCACAGTTATCTTCTGCGTTTTCGGGGTGATGTCGCACGAACCAATTGGCACTTCGGTAATGGTGAGCAACGACGTTCCGACCTGGCCATCAGAGGTTGCCGTTATGGTTACCGAGCCCGGAGCCAACGCGATCACCTTGCCGGCGTTGTCAACTGAGGCCAACGATGAGTTGCTGGACGCCCAGGTAAACGTGATCCCGTTGATGACCACGCCCTGATTGTTCTTCCCGACAGCACTCATTTGCAGCGTGTTGCTGCGCCGAAGTGTCTTCGTGGTGGGCGAGAGGGCTACCGTCGCCACTTTTTCTGGTGTGACCGTAACGTTTGCGTCCCCCGTTTTTCCGTTCGCCGTACCGGACACGACCGCCTTTCCAACCGACACACCCACGATCACGCCAGCGTCGGTTACACTCGCGACCGCAGAATTACTGGTCGAGTAGTGAATGGTTTTGCCTTTGATCGAACCGCCGTCACAATCGAATGCGGTACCGACCAGGGCCGTTGTTGCGTTCACCGGCACCGTGATATCGGGCGGGGCAAGGGTCACCGAACAGGCGTCCTTTGTTTTCTTCAGGGCATCGCAAGCGGAGAGTCCGCCGAATGCGGCGAACAGCGTTGCGATGGCGAGGATACGTCGGGAGAAGGCCATAGATAAGTCGGAGACCCGCCGGGGCGAGTTGGTCCTTTCGCTGGATAGTGGAGGAATCGGTGCACCCGAAAGAGTGCATCACAAGGACGCTTGTCATGGCGAGCCGCAACCGTCACGCCACGGGAACAGCCCGCGAGCCAAGAAGTTCGCCAGTCGCTACCGCTATGGGCAAGCGCCGTGCCGAAAGGTGGCAGGCCAAATTGGGGCCCGCAGTGACGCCCCATACACCCCGTTACGGAGTGCGTTCACTTCTCCACGCGAAGCGCAAGGAGCTGACGTTCCAACTCGGTCGGGTTGGACGTTGGGAGTTCACAGACAAATCCGCGACAGACGTAGGCCGCGGCCCCGCCATCGAGCAGTGGCCGGCCCCTCAAGAGCGGCACACTGTCCTCCCCCGGTCGTCCTGATACGAGGACAAGCCCCGGGAGATAGTGCCGCGCAATGACCTGCATGAGCGCCTGAAAATCGGCCGCGTCCGAATCGCCAACGACAGCCACGGCCACTCCACCAAAGAGGGCCATGTCGGTAACACCGAGCAGGTGGCCAAAGCCATTTGGCCAGCGCGCCATCGGCTCAGCTTGGGTGGCGAGCTGATCCACAACTTCCGTAGCCCAGACGCCCGCACCGTCGAGCTCGGATAGCCGAAGCATCAACTCCTGCGCCAGTGACGGACCGGCCGGCACCGCGTTATCAAACACGTCCCGCGGCCGCGTAATCAGCGCCTCGGCATCCGCCGCCGTGTCATACCACGCGCCACTCACGGGATCACGAAACTGGCTGTGCATCGCCGTTGCAATTTCTCGGGCCTCATGCAGCCATCGTAGCTGACCAGTTACTTCGTGGAGCGCCATGAACGCCAAGGACACCGCAGCGTGATCCTCAAGAAATCCGGGAACTTTGGTCACACCATCCATGTGGACGCGTTTGACCCGTCCATCGCGCACCATCGTGTCACGCAGAAACACGCCGTTTCGTACCGCCGCTTCCACCCATTCGCGGCGCTGGAATACACGTCCGGCTTCGGCTAACGCGCGCGTCATCAGCCCGTTCCAGCCCGCCAGAATTTTGTCATCACGCGCGGGCCAGTTGCGGCGGGACCGAACGTCATACAGCTGCTGAACCGCCGACTTCACCAATTCGGCAAGTTGTGTTTCGCTGATGTTGAACTTCTTTGCCACTTCGGCGCGACTCTGACGCACATGCAGGATGTTCTTCCCTTCGAAATTCCCTCCGTCCGAGACGCCCCAGAGCGTCCGCAGAACCGCGGAATTGCTGGCCAGGTGCGCATCAAGTTCGGCCGCGTTCCAGACATAGAATGTGCCCTCGTGTCCATCACTATCCGCGTCTTGTGATGCGTAAAACCCACCTTCTGGGGACGTCATTTCGCGCCGCAACCATTGAATGGTTTCGTCAACAATGCGCGCGACTTCGAGGTCCCCGGTCGCTTGCCACAAATGTGTACCGAACAGCACCAGCAGCGCGTTGTCGTACAACATTTTTTCGAAGTGCGGCACCAACCACCCGGCATCCACGCTGTATCGGTGAAACGCCCCACCGACCTGATCGTAAATGCCGCCCCGGGCCATCGCGATAAACGATTGATGCGCGATCTCCAACGCCGACGTTGTGCCGCTCCGCGCCCACCAGCGCAAGCAGAACTCCAATGACATCGTTTGCGGAAATTTTGGCGCACCACCAAATCCTCCGCGCGCAGAGTCATGCTGACGAGCGAGTGTCGCAAAAGCGCGCTCGAGCAACTCCGGAGACAGCGGTCCTGACGGCGATGCTGACGCAGTACTGTTGTACAGCTCCAACATCGTTTTTGCGGTCTTTTCGATCGAGGCGCGCCGGGATTTCCAGGCGTCACCGAGGGTTGCAAGTACACGCTTGAATGACGGCATGCCGGGGCGGTCCACCGACGGGAAATACGTGCCCCCCCAAAACGGTTCCCCTTTCGGAGTAAGCGCCACGGTCATCGGCCAGCCGCCTTGTCCAACCATGGCCTGCACCGCTTGCATGTAAATCGAGTCGACGTCGGGGCGTTCCTCCCGATCGACCTTGATGTTGATGAAGAGGGCGTTCATCAGCGCGGCCGTTTCCGCATCCTCGAAGGATTCGTGCGCCATCACATGACACCAGTGACACGCCGCATATCCAACACTGAGCAGCACTGGTTTATCTTCCACCGCGGCCTGCGTGAACGCCTCGGTGCCCCACGGGTACCAGTTCACCGGGTTGTCGGCGTGCTGTCGCAGGTACGGGCTGGATTCATTGGCCAATCTGTTTGGCATGTAACGGCGTATAAACGCGAGCAGGGGAAATACAGGAACGTGGCAGAAGCGCTCACGTGAACAGTAGTTTGATCCGCGGCGATTATTCGGTAATCGCGTGCACCACCCGCAGACGGTAACGACGGTGTTAACCGCAGAACACGAAGTATACGAAATTGAAGGGGTTGCCGTCGCGCAACAGTGTGTTCCATCATGTCCTTTTGGTGCGCACCCGCGCGCCGCAACGGATTCATGGAAGACCGCGGCGTTGTTCATTGCGCTTACGATTGTGGTGCGCGCCGTTGTTTCTGCATTCGTTCCTCTGTTGCCCGACGAAACGTACTACTGGGAATGGTCGCGCCATTTGCAGGCAGGCTACTTCGATCATCCGCCCGGCATCGCGCTGCTGATTGCCGCCGGCACTTCACTTTTTGGCAACACAACGTTCGGCGTTCGGTTTGGACCAGCCGTTGCCGCTACCATCCTGCACATCGCAATTGTGGTATTGGCCGGACGGTTGGGCGGTACGCGTGCCGCAATTCGCGCATCCATTCTGGCGGCCGTACTTCCATTCTCCGTCTTTGGTCTGGCGTTAGCCACGCCCGACGTTGCGTTGTTGGCCGCGGCGGCGGT
Source organism: Gemmatimonas sp. (assembly GCA_040004335.1). Lineage (GTDB taxonomy): Bacteria > Gemmatimonadota > Gemmatimonadetes > Gemmatimonadales > Gemmatimonadaceae > Gemmatimonas. The sequence goes on along the minus strand of JBDUBA010000217.1, from coordinate 15,895 downwards.
GGCAATGGTGTTTCTTGAGCGCGCGTTGAGTTCGACGCTCGGTTCGCGGCAATCCCTCGCGTGGTGGTCACTCACGGGTGTGGCGCTTGGATTCGCATTTATCAGCAAGTTCACGGCTGTATTGTTGCCTGTGTCGCTGGTGATTGCATGCCTTACGTATGCGCCACTGCGCGCGAGATTTGCCGAGGCGGGGCCATGGATGGCGTCAATAATTGCGCTGGCTATTTTTTCGCCCGTCGTGATCTGGAATGCGTCGGCCAATTGGGTTGCGTTTCGTTTTCAACTCAGTCACGGGTTTGGCACAGCGTCACGCGGCACACCCGTCGGTCGCGAAATTCAAATGATCGGTGGCCAACTCGGACTGGCTACACCAATCCTCGGCGTGCTGCTGTTCCTCATCATCATTGTCACTGTTCGCAATGAATGGCGGTTGCGCAATTATTCGTCGGCCACCAGCAAGTCGGGAATTCGTTTTGCGTTGGCCGCCATCGCGGCCACGCCGTTTGTATTTTTTGCCATCAGCGCCTGGAAACATACGATCGAACCCAACTGGCCGGCGCTGGCTTATGCAGCGGCGGTCGTTCTGCTTGCCAGTTCACGCGCTTCGTGGGCCTATTCGCGCTGGTGGAAAGGCGGTGTGGCGTTTGCGGCCGTGTTTGGAATGGCGGCGCTTGGGCAAACATGGAAGCCGCTCGCGCCCGTGGCACCGCGGCGCGATCCGATTGCGCGTGCGCACGGATGGACCGATCTCGCAAGCGCCGTGAACCGTGCGCGGAACGATCAGTTTCTCTCGGGCGCCAACACGCGTTGGGTAGCCGCTGACCGGTATCAGGACGCGTCAGAACTGGCCTTCCATCTGCCCGATCAACCAACGGTGTTTTCGCTCAACTTGTCCAGTCGTGCCAATCAATACGATTTGTGGAGCGGTGCGCGCGAACAGCTGAGATCCAATGACGCATTGGTTGTGGCTTTCGACGCCAATGCGAATGGTGACTCGTTAGCCGGCGTCGTTGGTCGTTGGTTTTCCAGCTCTAAACGGGGCGAAACGGTGCAGCTGCGTCGCGATCGGGGTGTGGTTGGCGAGCGCCGACTCTGGTTGTTTCGCGGCGTGGTACCGGTCCCAACTCGGTCCGACATCGCAGCGCGCAAGTAGGCGGGAATATTCAATTTCGGCCTGGCGCCGTGCTTCTCACGATCGGTTGCCGACCCGGCGTCCAACACATTGATTCCCGTTTGTCACTCAGCGCACCTTGTTCGTGCGCTGACTTGTTTTGGTACGACCCTCTGCTCCCAAGGCCCCAGTGACCGCTCCTGCAATCCCCGCCGACCTCGCCGCATGGTGCACTGCGAACGACGCGCGCAATGAAGCCGAGCTGTTCGAGTTCCTGCGCATCCCCAGTGTGAGCGCGCGTTCCGAACACAAGGCGGACTGTCAGAAAGCCGCGCAGTTTGTCGCGAACGCACTCAAGAATATTGGCTGCGCTACTGAGATCATTCCCACACCGGGGCACCCGATTGTGCTCGGCGAATGGCGGAAGGCCGGGCCAAACGCACCAACGTTGCTCATATACGGTCACTACGACGTGCAACCAGCCGAACCACTCGATTTGTGGACGTCACCGCCATTTGAACCCACGGTGCGTGACGGAAAGATTTATGCGCGCGGTTCAGTCGATGACAAAGGACAGTTGTATCTGCACATCAAGGCGCTCGAAGCGCATCTCGCAACGCGTGGAACGTTGCCCGTAAACGTGATCGTGTTGGCCGAAGGCGAAGAAGAAGTGGGCAGTGAAAACCTCGAAGCGTTCCTCGAACGCGAAAAAACGCGCCTCGCGTGCGATGCTGTTGTCATTTCCGATTCCTGCATGTTTGCCGAGGGAATTCCAAGTATTCTGTCGTCACTGCGCGGTATGGCGTATTTGCAAATCGATGTACAAGGGCCCGCTGGCGATTTGCATTCCGGCATGTATGGGGGCGCGGTCGTAAATCCCGCGATGGTGTTGGCGCGCATTCTCGCGACGTTCCATGATGCCGATGGCCGCATTGCCATTCCCGGATTGTACGACGACGTGCGCCCATTTCCCGACGCCGTACGTGCACAAATGCGCACGCTGCCGTTTGACGACGCCAAGTTGATGGAAGAAGTTGGAGCAACGGCGTTGGGCGGCGAACCGGGTTACACCACGCTCGAACGTTTGTGGACACGTCCGACGTGCGAAATCAACGGCTTGCTCAGCGGCTACACCGGCGAAGGCGCGAAGACGGTGTTACCGGCCATTTCAATGGCGAAAGTCAGTTTCCGTTTGGTGCCCGATCAAACTCCCGACAAGATTGCGCAGCTGGTCACGGACCACGTCAATCGTGTTACGCCGGCAGGCGTGAAAGTGACGGTCACCGCACTACATGGTGGTCGACCGTGGCGCGCCGATCTCAAGGGCCCAATTATCGACGCGGGCAAACGGGCCCTCGAAGCGGCATTTGGTCGCGAGCCGGTGATCACCGGTGAAGGCGGATCCATTCCGGTCGTTGGCGACTTCGAACGTATTCTTGGCGCGCCAGTATTGCTGATGGGATTTGGCTTGCCTGGCGAAAACGCACACGCCCCCAACGAGTGGATCAGCGCCGAGAATTATCGCATTGGTACGCGCGCGGCCGCCACACTCCTGGATGAGTACGCGGCGGCCGCAAAAACCTAAACCGATGTGTTAGATCTCCGTAGCGTTGCTGCAACGGAGTTGAACTGCATCAGTGCGTTAAAACTGAGTCAACACGCGATACGCTTCATCGTCGACGGCGTTTCGGGCGGCATTGCGTTCGGCTGTATTGCGATTCACGGTGCCTGACGGCGTACCGCCAGTTGGCATGATATCCAGGTCGGCGTCCGCGCGTTCGCGCGCATGACGTCGCACCGCGAGACGCTGCTGCGCCGCCGACTGCGATGCCAATTCCGACACGCCATCGACGGTAAACTGCGACGCCAGGTCGTGCATCTCGCCGGCCTGCGCCGACAACTCGGCCGCCGCGCTCGCCGATTCTTCCGCATTCGCGGCGGTGCGCTGCGTGAGCGTCCCAATCTGCGACATGGAACTGGTGACTTCCGCCAGTTCGCTTTCCTGCTCGCGCGCGCCGTTCGAAATGTTGGTCATCATGTCGGAAGCGCGTTGCACACCGACCCGAATTTCTTCGAGGCGGCGACGCACGGCTTCGTTCAGTTTGACCCCTGCTTCTGTTTTCTGCACGGATTCTTCAATGAGCGCGGACGTATTACGCGCCGCGGCGGCTGCCCGTAACGCGAGAGCCCGCACTTCATCCGCGACGACTGCGAATCCACGCCCAGCATCACCCGCGCGCGCCGCTTCAACGGCAGCGTTCAGTGCCAGCAGGTTCGTCTGGAACGCGATTTCGTCAATCGTTTTCACGATCTTTGCAGTTGCATCAGCCGATTTCTTGATTTCCGTGACGGCTTCGGCCAACTGCTCCATACTCCTGACGCCGTCTTCCGTGTCGTGATGCGCTCGTTCCATCGCGGCGCGCGCATCATGCGCATCAACCACGTTGGCCTTTGTGCGTTCATCCACCAACCTGATTCGATTCGAAACCTGATCAACAGAACGTGCCTGGTCAGCCGCGCCACTCGCGAGTTCCTGACTGCCGGCGCCAATCTCGGTGGCGGCGGAATTCACTTGCATGATTGCCGTGGTGAGCGACGCAAACACTTCCGAGATGTTTTCGAGCGCAGAATTGAGCGAGTGCTTGATGGCCGCGTGATCGCCGTGGTATGTGCCTTCGATGCGTGCGGTCAGGTCACGTTGGGCGACACGTTCCAACACGCGCTGCGCTTCGGTGATCGGCTCGAGCACAGTGTCGAGCATCGAGTTCATGCCGCTGATCAAGTCGGCGTACGCACCCTTGAAACGTTCCGGATTGCCGCGCTTTGATAGCTCACCGCGACGTCCGGTTTCAATGAGTTGTTGCGCTTCACCAACGATATCCTGCAGCGTCTCCGACGCGCGGTTCATGTTCCGCGATAGCACGTCATGCTCCGAGCGCGGTGTAACAACGGCCGACAAATCGCCCGCCGCCAGTCGATCGGCCGCGTGCGCAATTCCACCGATATAATCCACGAGTCCGCGGAATGCCGTCGCGAGGTCGCCAATCTCATCGGCCGATTGAATGTCAATCTTCTGTTCGATACGGCCGCTTGCAATTTCCGTCGCCGCTGTCGACATCGATTTCACAGCGCCAATCACACTGCGTAACGTGGCCATCGCCAGTATGCCGATCAATGCCAGCGACACTACCAGTACGCCGCTCGTTGCCCACTGCGCCGTTGACTGCAGCGCGTTCGCTCGCGCAAATGCTTCGACAATATGTTCGCCGTTCGTTTTCGATTGTTTCGTGAGCGCAGCGGCCAGCGCTGCGTATTTGGCTTTTACTCCGTCGCCGCCACCAACTCCGTCGCCAACCGTTGCGTGAATCAACCGGTTGCTGGAGGCTTTCGCGGAAGCCGCATATTCGGTGAAGTCCGCGGCCATTCGGCCAACTGCGTCGGCATCCATTACCGGATTGTGCTTCAATGAATCGGCAGTGGCCGCAAACGCGTTCACGAGAGTGTCTGCTGCCGTGATGGCGCCAGTGTCGCTCACGCCGACCGCATCGCGCAGTGAACGATGGTACGCATCGAGCTTCACTTCCAACGCTCGGCTCGCATCGAGCGCGGGGGAATACCCCGTCTCGATCATGACCAAATGAGCCTGCGCTTTCCGGCCTAACCCGACGGTCACGCCAAGCGTGACCAGGAATCCAAGGGCGGCGACCAAGGGCAGGGCGAGAATTTTCGCCTTGAACGTGAGGGATCGGAACATGACCGGAGGCACAGGGAAGTCGGTCCGCGGGAGAATGCGACGCGCATCAACGCGCGCCCGCGGCGAGGAGCGAGACCTGTGATGGTATCGGCGCGGGGATGTCAGGTCTTGAGTGGCGGTTCTCGAGGCGGCTGCTCGTGCGTTGCCTCCCGTTCACCGGTGCAATAGTCTGTTCCCGTGGTGAAATGCCGACTTGAACACGCAGCGGCGTGACAGATCCACCCACGCGCGCCGAACGAAGCCGTTTTCATGGCTCGGGCTGCCGTTGGCGACAGTCAATATTCATGATACGAGACACCCTTTCGGGGACGCGCCGCCGCGCCAATTCGACGAGGAAGTGTTCCGCGAACGGGCGGATCGAGACCCTCACCTCAATAAATCCACGAGGCACCCTGATGAGCGGCGAAAGTAGCGTGCAGGGGCATGACGCGAATTATTGGCGACGACCATGCGCGGCGGGCAGGTACTGCGCCGCAGTCGTCAAAGCCTGGATGTAAAAATGCGGCGATATCGGAAGCTGCATCGCGTCGCGTCGCCGAACGGACCGCGCAAATACTCGGATCCGTTTCGCGAAATCGTTAGTTCAACTGACACGTGCGAACATCGTTGCAGCTTCTCCAACACACTTTAGGGCGCTGCCAGCTCTTCAAACATGCGAGCGTGCAGTGCGTACCCCAGTTGCGCCTCACTCACCATTTGATTGGCCGTGTCTTCCGAAAGCGCCGCTGAATCGAGCGACCCGCGAAACGGAACCATGAACGCGTGCAGATCGGGAATCTGATCAAACTCGTAAAAGGCCACCGCGCGCGAATTCGGCGGCAACACCGTTTCAAGCAAAATGCGTTTGATGATTTGTCCGCCGTACATGTCGCCGAGGTAGCGCAGGTACGCGTGGGCAAAGAGCAATTCAGGTGCGCGAGTTCCGAGGTCGTGCAGGTGAGCGACGTACTGCCGCGTGGCCGGTACCAGCGAATCGTGATGCGCACTTGTTTCACTGCTACTGTCTGACGCCGTCAGCAACTTGATGTCGGACTGCAGAGCGGCAAGTCGTCGCACGGCGTTCCAGTTGACGTTCCGCAGCGCCGGGTGAGTGTCGTTCCGATCAATCTCCGATTCCATCGCATCATAGAGCGCGGCGAGATTTTGCTGCAGCGCAACGTACGCCGGTATCGCTATGGTTCCGCGTAACAAATCGCGCATGATGCCACTGCGTTCGGCAGTGGTGTGCGCTTCCTTGGTCTCAGTGCGAAGTCGTTGCGATAGTGGAACTGTAGTCATCTTTTTTCTCCCGTGCCTGCCAGAGTTGCCACACGCAGATTACCAACACCGCGGCGAAGGGCGCGACAATATCGACGTACTTCACGGCTTGACCGTTGCAGTGGCGGGCCACGCGTAGTCGGCAATCAACGGCAAGTGATCTGATCGATAGTCGGGACCAACGACCACGTTCTGTGGTTCAAGGCCGCCTTTCGGAGAAAGGATGTGATCGATGCGGATACGTAACCAACGTCCCTCGCGTTTTGTCCAACCAAGTCCATTGCCGCGCGTTTCGAACGCATCCACGAACTTGCCCCAGTACTGCTGAAAAATTGTGCTCTCAACAGGGAGATTGAAATCGCCGGCAATGAGAACCGGTGCGTCACCGACGCCGGAAACCGCCCAACGACTTGCACGATCAGACTCGGCGTCGCGAATGGTGGCGTTCTTCCGGAAACGGCCAGCGTTATCGGTAGTGCCCTGATCATCCTCAACTGCTCTACTGAGGTCGTTCACATCCTTGTTGAACGGATTGTTGTCCGGAACGATGCCCTGACTGCCAAGCAGGCCTTCCAAACCGCGCCGCGCGGTTTCGAGATGCAGGTTGACGACAACAAGTGGTCCATGTGGCGATTGGATGAATGTGCGCAGCACCAACGCCGCTCCACCAAATCCGAGTTTTGAAATGCGCGCGAACTCCTCCCGCGGCATCACGTCAGTCGATTCAATCTTCCAGCGGCTGCCGGTACACAAACTGCCATATCGCTCGCTGTACCATCCCTGCAACTCTTTGATGACACCGGCAAGTTTGTCATCGCATTCCTGAAACGTGAACACATCTGGCGCCTCTTCCTTCAGCATGATGGCCAGATCGTACGACAAGGCGTTGCCACTTTCGACGTTGAACGTGAGCATGCGGAACGTGCCGGGCGCTGGAACGCGCGGCGGTTTGGAACCGAGCGACTCAACATTCACTACGTATCCCATGATGGGGAAGACGATAATGAGCGCGGTGATTGCCAACAGCCACAGCGCGCGTCGGAGGAACAGGAGCGCGACAGGAACCAGCAAAACCAACGGCCAGAGTGCAACAAAGCGGGGGCCGTACGCAATGATTGCGGCTGGGATTGTTTCTTCGGAAAAGAATTTCAACAAGACCCACGCGATCGTGGTGCCAAGCAACATCAACCAGGAGGAAATCGCGACCGACCGTTCCATGAACGATCCGACAAACATCGGTTGCAACTGTCGGCCCAGCCACTGCGCCGAGGTAACATTTGCGCGGTCAGCCCAAACGCCGGCTTTGCCAAACTTCAGTGCAAATTCACTGGGAACAAACCGTCGCTTGCGCACCGTGCGACGTCGTTTGGCTTGCGGCTCGGATGACGAACCTGCTCGGCGCGCCGTGGAATTGTTGCGGGTGGTGTTCTCCGTCGCAGGCGGACGGAGAATTTCGACTTGGCGACCGCATTTACACGGCAACAACCGGCCGATGTGTGAATCGTTCGTGTGATACGCAATGCCACACACACACCGTACTGAAAATTCAGAACGGTGTGCGTCCGTTGGTGATGGCATGAGGTGCGGTAGTTCGCGACGCTCGCGCTTTACAGTCCGTCCAGCAACGAATCGTTGTTGGAAGTGGCTGCAATACGCTTGATGAGCCATTCCATGCCGGCCTGTGGTGGCAGTTGATGCAGGCCACGGCGCAACAGATATACTTTTTCGAGCTGATCAGGACGGAAGAGTTTCTCCTCGCGTCGGGTTCCGCTCACCGCAATGTCAAACGCGGGGAAAATGCGGCGGTCGGCAAGACTGCGATCGAGTTTGATTTCGCAGTTACCCGTACCTTTGAACTCTTCGAAGATGATGTCGTCCATTCGTGATCCGGTTTCCACAAGCGCCGTGGAAATGATCGTGAGTGAACCACCACCGTGCGCCGGGGCAATCATACGCGCCGATCCAAAAAATGCTTTCGGCTTTTGCATTGCATTTGAATCGAGACCGCCGGACATCGTGCGACCGGTGCCACGTTCGACGGTGTTGAACGCCCGAGCCAGACGGGTAATGGAATCGAGGACAATGACGACATCCTTGCCCTGTTCGACCAGGCGTCGCGCACGTTCCTGCACCATTTCCGCAACTTCGACGTGACGTTTGGCGGGCATGTCGAAGCTGGAGGCCACCACTTCGCCGTAACCCCACTCTACCATTTCACTGACTTCTTCCGGGCGCTCGTCCACCAGGAGAATGAAGAGCGCCGCCTGCGGGTGATTGACGGCGACACCTTCAACGATTGCCTGCAGCAACGTGGTTTTGCCTGCGCGCGCTGGCGCCACAATCAACGCACGTTGTCCGTATCCGATGGGAGCAATGAGATCGATGGCGCGCCGCGTGAGTTCGGGTCCAACCTTCGCGGGTCGTCCGGTTTCCAGCGTCAGTTTGCGATCGGGATACGACGCAGTCAGTGAATTGAATTCGGGACGCTTTTCTGCGGACGGCGGGGCGTCGTTGACTGACGTGATATCGATGACCACGCTCCGGCCGCGTTGATCGCGTCCGAACGCTGCTTCGACTTTGTCGCCTCGGCGCAACGCGAATTGGCGGACCAGCGCCGCCGGTACGAATGGATCAGTTGGTTCAGGCAGATAGCTGTTATTCGCGAGGCGAACAAACCCACCTTCGCGCGCAATGTCCATCCATCCACTCAGCGTTCCTTCTGCGACCAGCGGTGCGGGTGGTGTGCGTTCTGGCGGTGGGCCTACCGGCAGGTCGCTTTCCTCGCGCCCGCGGAAACGTCCGCGCCCTCGACGCGCGTTTTTACGCATCGCATTGCGATCACCAACGGGGGCACGGTCACCGCGCGGAGCGCGATCGCCGCGTTCAGTGCGATCGTGTCGAGGATCGTGCCTCGGCTCATGCCGGGGCTCATGTCGTGGACGTTCGGGCGGAGGGGAGGACGGAGACTCAGTGCCGTAGGGAACGCCATAGGACAGTGGGCGCGGGGGCCGGTCGTCAAAGACCGGCCGGCCGTTGTACGCTGGCCGCTCATCGATGGCGGGGCGGACCGGTCGCTCGTATTCTGGCGGTGGGACGGCCGACGACGGCGCAGGGGCCGCGGGTGGAGGAGGCGCTGCGGCACTTGTGCCGTCATCCTCTGGTCCATCGCTGTACGGATTTGGTTCCCCGTTTATGTCGGGGGTTTGCCGAGTGCGCGATGTGCGACCCCGACGGGATGGACGTTTACGTTCGTTCATTCAAGAAACTGCGTTGAAGCGTGGGGCACACACTGGACCGGTACAAACCAGTCTCGCGTGGCGCGGTACAACGGCGCAATTGGCCGTTGGCCGTACGAGCGGGCATATCCACAGGTGTGGACGCCGGATCGCGCTAAGCGCGAAATTCAATACAACTGCTTTTGGACTTGGCCGGGCGTGTGGTCTGGGCCCGAACAAGCAGGCCAGATTGCACGGTACGGAGGAAACGCGACATGGGGGATTGTCGCTTTCGACGGGCTTCGCATTGCGTAGCGCGAGGCCGACTAACAGCTGGCTGCCAAGTACTGCGTTTGCCGCCAGCCCTCATCTCATGACTACTAGGAGTATTACGACACACGGCCGCTCGCGCAACCTCCAATTCACCGGATCGTCGTGAGAAAAGTCCCGATCATGAGGCGTTCTGGCTATTTTAACGGCATGATCGCACCCCCCCAGGACTTCCGGCTGGCCCTCGCCGACGCCGTTGGCGCATACGAAGCATCCGGCAATATGGGTGTTCTGATGAAACGGCTTCACGAACTTCGCGACGCCGTGATGCCCGACGCCCTCGTGAGCGCGGCCGAGCCTTGGCTTCACATGCCAGAGGTGGCAGGGCCGCTGTACGAGCGCATTGTGGAAGACCAGCCGAAAAACGCACGGGCAATAGTGATCCTTGCAAATGCCTACTGGCTGTCTGGGCGCGGTCCTGAAATCGTGGGCGACCTGGCCGCGCGCGCACTCAGCGTCGATCCAGAAAATCGCGGCGCCTGGCATATGTGGGCGTTGACCGAGGGCAACCCGCGAGATCGCACCACTCGCTGGCTCCAGGTCACGCAGCGATTTCCGGCAGACCAACTCGCCAAGGCCGCACTGGCCGACAACGCCGCTTCACTGGCCGGCGCCGAACATGATCGTGAAGCGCTGCAACTGGCGATCAAAACGTACGAGGAGTTGCGCGCAGCTTCGACCTCAACCGAACAGCAAGGCGCACTCGATAAAGCGCTGACGACATTACGCGGTTGGAAGTTGTAGTCCAACAAATGGTGAGTCTGCGATCAAAATCCCGGCGCACCTTGGCCGGGATTTTCTATAGAATCGTTTCATGCAACAAGTTCAGGGACGGGCCACGGTCGCTGGATTTCCGTCGGACACATAGCGCCCATTTGGTCCGGGTTTATCCAGCGCGTCGAGTGTTGGTTTGAGCTTGGTGCCGCCCTGCAACTGAACGCGCGGCAGTGAATGCGGATTGAATTGCGGATCGTACGGGCTTCGCGCCGGGCCGCCTGCGACCTCAAACACCGCTTCATTGCTGTACTTCACCTCGCGCTTGCTCTTCTTGTCAAACCAGCTGCCGCTGAACGCGAGCGCCCGGTTTTTTGGCCAAAGACCATATGGCAGCGCAAAGCCTCGAATCTTGTAACCGGGTACGGCCGAGTCGATCGCCATCGCACCGCGGGCGAGCTGTTCCTGCACAACGGCGTCGGAATATTTGTTGAGCTGCGCGTGCCAAAGCGTGTGATTGCACAGATCGAAGCCTTGCTGCTGAAGGTACTGCACCTTCTTGAAGCGCCATTCGGACTTCTGCCCGTCAATTCCCTTCTCACCAAAGAAGGCGTGCCCGACCTGCGCAGCCGGAAGCATGCAGAACACACCGCGCGGTTTCCAATCCGGATGCACCTTCATGAAGTCGTTCAAAATACCGAGCGCGCTTTTCGGATCGATGATCAACTGACCACCCTTCTCGATGTAACTGAACTGACTTGGTGAGGCATCATCGAATGTGAAGAGCACCGGCGACTTTCCAGTCGGGATGTCAATTTTCCGGTCGAGATAATCGCCGAGGCTGATGGGCACGTAGCCGCGAGCGTGCAACTCGGTGAGCTCAGCGAGGAACCGTTCGCGCGACACTTTGTATGTGCCGTCCGCGTCGACCACCTGATGCCATTCGACGATGGGAATACGCCCCATTTCGTTTGGGACAAGCGGCACGCCCCCGTTGGTTGCGTGTGCGTTGTCACTTGCGGGTGTAACGCCACGTACTGCAGAAGACGCGGCAGCGGGTGCGGTTGGGCGCACGACTTTCTTCTTGATCGCGTTACTCTGACCGGGCAATGGCAACCCAAGCACGACGACAACCAACAGAGCTGACGCACGCTGGGTAAAACAAAGAGACGATCGGGTTTTGAAACGAAGCATTATCGAGTGGTGTCAAACGGGGAGACGATGATGGACCTTCCACAAAGTAACGACTCAAATGCTACGCCCTCATTAACGGGCGCCATTCCGGACAGCCCTAAGAAGGCGCGCTGGAGTTGGCGAACGCGTTTGCGTCCCCCGCGCTGGCACCGCTGGTCGAAAAAGCGGGTCATTCTGCTGCTCGTTTTCCTCTCCGTTGCGGTCGCAACACCAGCGACCTGGTGGACCACCTGCGGATTTGAGGGATGTCCAACCGTAACAGAACTTCGCACGTGGCACCCCACGGAAGGTGGCGCGGTACTCGATGTCAACGGACAGCTGCTTGGCCCGCTCGTGCCGGTCAAACGCGTGAACGTGCCGCTGTCGAAAGTTCCGCTCACGGTGCAGAACGCATTTATCGCCGTCGAAGACCGGCGCTTTCACACACACCACGGCGTTGACTGGCGAGGTGTTGGCCGCGCGACGCTCGTCAACATTCGCGCGTTGGGCGTACGCGAAGGCGCGAGCACGATCAGCATGCAACTCGCCAAGAATGTGTTCCTCGCGGATCGCGCGTCGGAACGCAGTTTCGGTCGCAAGTTTCTCGAATGGCGTTATGCAGGGTTGCTCGAAAACGCCCTCACCAAAGACCAAATCCTCGAGCGCTACCTGAACGCCATCTACCTCGGCAATGGCGTATACGGTGTTGAGGGCGCCAGTCGCGATTTGTTCGGCAAGAGTATTTCCAACGTCACGTTGGCCGAAGCGGCGATGTTGGCCGGACTGCCGAAGGCCCCGTCGTCGTATTCGCCGCGTCGCGATCTCGAGAAAGCGCGCACGCGTCGCGACGTCGTGTTGACCATCCTCGAACGGGAAAAAGTTGCGCCGCGCGCCGCGATTGTGGCGGCGCACGCGTTCGCTGTCCGCGTAGTTGCGGAAGAATGGGTGCCGCAACGACTGACGGATTCGTGGGCGCTTGAAATTGTACGGGTGAGTGTCGATTCGCTGCGCGCGAAGGGTGTTATTCCGGAAGGTTTGACCAACGCAAATCTTGTCGTGCGCACCACGTTCGATCGGAAAGCGCAGCGCGCGGCCGAACGTTCGGTGTTGCATGGCGCCGCACAATTGGATGCTGAACGTGGAGTATGGGCGGGAAGCGGCGCGGCACAGGCGCAAGGCGCGCTCGTCGCACTTGATCCAACAACTGGTGCAATTCGTGCAATTGTTGGGGGTCGGAACGTTGAACGCAAAGGATTCAATCGCGCGCTGCTCGCCCATCGGCAACCGGGAAGCGCGTTCAAGCCATTCGTCTACGTCACCGCGTTGCAGCAAGGATACACAACCGCCACGATGGTGGATGACGATCCGATCAGCATAGAGACGGGACGCGACATCTGGACGCCAACCAACTTTGGCGACGAATACGCGGGTCGCATTACGCTGCGGCAAGCATTGGTGCGTTCAGCGAATGCGGCAACCGTTCGCGTAAGCAGCGACATCGGCATCAATCGTGTGGCGAACATGGCGGCGCTACTCGGCATTCATAGTCCGTTGCCACAGGTTCCCGCTCTCGCGCTTGGTGCGGGCGAAGTGACACCCATGGAAATCACGGCGGCCTACGCACCGTTTGGTAACGGCGGATATCGCGTGACACCACACATGATGGTGCAGGTGAGTGATGCCTTCGGGCGTGAATTGTGGCACGGACAGACACCGGCTACGGCTCGGGTGATTGACAGCTCCGACGCGTTTCTGGTGACGTCGATGTTGCGCAGTGTCGTGGACGATGGAACGGGTCGCGCCGTACGCAGCGCGGGAATTCGTGGTCCGGTTGCCGGGAAAACCGGCACGACCAATGACGGCGCCGATGTGTGGTTTGTTGGTTACACGCCAACGTTGGTTGCGGCAGTCTGGTTTGGACTCGACACGCCGCAACCATTGAGTAGTTCCGCTACTGGTGGACACTTTGCGGCGCCCGCCTGGAGCGAGTTCATTCGCGATGGTTGGCATTCACCCAGTCGTGATGTCGCCTGGCAACCACCCAGCTCGTTGTTGCCGATACAAATCGATGTCGCGAGCGGCACGCTTGCGTCCGATTGGTGTGGCGAGTCGCGCAAGGAATGGTTTAAGCCAGGCACGGAACCGCGCACACAGTGCAACGGGCTGACGGCCGACCTGAATGCTGGTTGGGAAGGCATCCGCAGTGTGATCGCCGCGATCCCGGGCGACGAACGTGCTGCGCGATCGTCGCGTGATCGCGCTGACCGCGCCGACCGATCGTCGCCCGATCGCGCCGACCGATCGTCGCCCGATCGCGCCGACCGAAATGCGCGCGGTCGCAGTTCACGTTCGGCGGATGATGAAATCAGCAACGCCATCAGCGACGTTGCGCGGAAGATCGGCCAATCGCAATTCACGCAACAGCTGGCGCGCAAATTGATGGACGGCATACGCGCCGCGTCGCGCGAAAGTGCCAACGCGATCCGTGAACAGAAGAAACAGACGGAACGCGAACACGCACAGCAGATGGCACGGCAGCGCGCGGCACTAAAGAAAGTGCTAGCGGGAGCAGTCGGGGTCGAACCGGAGGCACGACAGCACTGACGCTAACACCGGCACTGCAGCCAAATGGCCGAAGAACTAAAAAGCAGCCTAATAGCCCAATAGGCCACGCAGCTTACGCTGCAGCCTAAGTGCCGAAGAACGGACTGCAGCCAAACGGCCGAAGAACTAAAAGCAGCCTAATCGCCCAATAGGCCACGCAGCTTACGCTGCAGCCTAAGTGCCGAAGAACGGCAAGAGCAAAAACAACCGCGCAAAAAAGATCGCCGAAAAGCTTTTGCTTTTCGACGATCTTTTTTGCGGCCCGTTAGGCTGCAGTCTGTTATTTGGCTATCAGGCTGCAGTCTGTTATTCGGCGTTTAGGCTGCAGCCAGTTCTTTGGCGTTTAGGCTGCAGCGCAAGCTGCTCGGCCCATTCGGCCATTAGGCTGCTTCCCGCAGTTCGCTGTTACAGGAGCCCAACCCACTTCGACTGGTCTACGGTGAATCCGGGAAACATCTTGTCCATCGACGCCGCGCCGAGGTGTTTCGACGCGAGTTCGCTGAATACCGAACGGAAGTCCGTGGTGAGCGCGAGATCGCGTCCCTCATACAACTGCTCTGGTGCGAGTCCCGGCCACTTGCCATGCACGGTCTTGGGTCCCTTCAAATGGCCGCCCAACACAAACATCGCGCCAGCGTGCCCATGATCGGTGCCGCCGGTTCCGTTCTGACGAACCGTGCGACCAAACTCCGACATCGTGAGAATGACGACATCATCCATCTTGTCGCCGAGGTCAGCAACGAGTGTCGCGATTGACTGCGAGAAGTCTGTCAGGCGTTGGCCAAGTGCGTTGGCCTGGTTGACGTGAGTATCCCAACCACCAACATCGGCGAATGCAACTTCGAGCCCGACGTTTGCCTTGATCAACTGTGCGATTTGCGCGAGTCGTGCACCAAACGGAGACTTGGGATATTCAATGCCCGCCGCGGGTTTGTACTGCGCGGGATTTGCAGCCTTGAGCACCTTGAGCGCTTCGAACATTTCGGAACCGCTGCCGTGCACGAGATCGGACGATCCGGTGCGATACAACGCCTCGATACGTTTCTCTGCGTCGCCGCCGTTGGTGCGAATGGAAAATTCCTGAATGGAATTCATCGCGATCGTTGGCGCGTTACCACTCAAAATGCGTGGCGTTTGTGCGGTCATTGCAACCGCACGAAACGCTGGTGGTGGGCCACCAGTTTCACACGCCTGGCACGTGCCTTTCGTTGCGAGATAGCGATTGAGCCATCCGTCCGTCGTGCCTTTCATGTCGGGCGTGCCCGACTCCATGTAGTCCTGCGCATCAAAATGCGAACGCGTGGCACTGGGACTTCCGACGGCGTGAATCGGCACCAGCAGCCCCTGGTCCCACAACGGCTTGAATGCGGCCATCGCTGGATGCAGGCCAAAAAATCCGTCGAGGTCGATGACGCCGGCGCCCGCCGCGGTGCGCGTTGGTTGCGCAATCGCAAGCTGCGGACGTGCGCTGTAGTACCCCTTGTCGCCAAATGGAACGACCACGTTCAACGCGTCGGCGGCGCCGCGCTGAAAGAGACAAATGAGCGTCTTGCCGCGCGCAGCGCGTGGCAATGGCATGGCGAGAGCAGTACGGCGCAGAAACGACGGCGACAATCCCATCGTTACCAGCGCGAGCGCTCCAGACTTTACGAAAACACGACGATTCAACATGGCAGAATCCTCCGATCTATGACGAACAGTCAACTACTTCGGGAAGGGGCGATTGTGTTCGGTAAC
>JBDUBA010000394.1:0-23006 GCA_040004335.1 Gemmatimonas sp. | reverse complement strand
CACGCATTCTTGAACGATTCGACGATGACGTTTTGTCCGGCGTATTCGGTGACCACCGGCTTCTTCTCGTGCACTGTGATCACCAACGTGCTGGTCGCCACATGTGACTTGAGATAACGCAACCGCCCTTCGTACCGCTCAATCTCCTCACGCACGCGCGCGAGCTCACGTTCCACCGCCAACACATCTTCCAGTTTTCCCGTGCGCGTGGCCAGCAGGGTGATCAAACGTTCTTCCAGTTTGTGCGCGTTGTTTTGCCGCGCCGTTACATCCACAAACTCTTCGCCAACGTCTTCGGCGGTTGACGTTTGTGATTCAACTTTGCCAATGGGCGTCAGGCCGCTGATGGCGGCTTCGTACCGCGCCGCGGGAATTTTGAGTTCCAGTTCCGCCGAACGTATCGCGTACGAGCCCGTGGTCTGTGAGGTGTTGCCGATGTACCCCCCCAGACCGGCTGCCAATCGTTGAACGGCCGCGATGGCTGCGTCCAGCGAGTCAACTTCGATACTTGCCGCGCCGTTTCGGATAACCATGGTGGGCGCGACAATGGCGGCAGCGCTTGAATTGGCAACTTGCTCGGCACTGGCCGGCGAGGTCGCGTCCGATGGCGCGGACATGGGAGCTGGGGCGCTCTTGCTTGCGCGGGAAACCGAAACAAAGTCTTGTTTCGAGTCTCCGCTCCCGCCGGCCTGGGCGGGCTCCGACTTCGCCATCGCTCGCGGAACGGTAACGTCGTCGCCACGGGAGCAGCTGACGACCGGCGCCATCGCTGCACACACCGCTGCCGCCGTTGCAAGCAACTTCATACGGTACGACAAATGAGGTCTCATCACTTAAGAGGTTGAAGGGGCATCGCAGTCAACACGCGGAAAACATATCATGTCCGTCCTGTGTGGAGGAGACGCCGGGTCATCATGCCATTGCACATCTGGCGTCGAACTCAGCAGGTGCAACCTCAGCCGGATAAGACAGGGTTTGAGTTAGATAAGCCGGAGCTTGCGTTGAAGTATGAAGATTGCCGCCATCATTTCGTGAAGAAATCGTGGAGATCGCATGGTTGGTCACGGTGTAGCCACACGGAGGTTGCTCGATGCTCGTGTGGAGCGAGTGAAGCTGTTCTTTTCGCGGAGACGCGGAAACGCGGAGAACTTACCACTTGTCCTACAAACATTGGCACGGTTTCACGCGTGTGCATCTTCTGGATATCTGTACGTGTGGTACTTAGGCCGGGCGCAGTTTCATGAAAACGCCATCGCGAATTCAATGCGGTTTCAGGGTGACCGGCGCGCAGTTCTCCGCGTCTCCGCGATTAATTCACTTCACCAGCCATAGTGCGAGATAAGTTCGAAGTCGCGATTAGTTGCCTTCAACTCAGCGTCTCCGCGACAAAACTGTTCTAGCCCTTTGCGACCTTTGCGTCAGAACAGACTTCCTCGCGGAAACGCCGAGTACGTGCAGAACTCATAAAAGTATCGCTGAACCCCGCACAAAATTTGAACCGCAGTCAACGCCTACCGCACGCGCTCCAATTTCTTGTTCAGAAACCGCCGCTCCGTCGCATTACGCGCGACGCGCACCGCCTCCTCAAACTGAGCACGCGCCGCATCACTATTTCCCATGCGCAATTCAAACTCACCCATGGCCGCAAAAAAGAATGGGTAGGCATTCAATCGCTCACGATCGTCAATCGCCCGCATTGCCTCGAGGCCGGCCGCCGCACCATCGCGCTCCCCAATTGCAATCGCCCTGTTCAGTGACACTACCGGCGACGGCGTAAGCGACACCAACCGATCGTACAGCATTACAATCACATCCCACTTGGTATCAGCAATGCTGCTGGCGTGAGAATGTATGGCCGCGATGGCGGCCTCCAGGTGATACGTCGAAAACATGGCACCAACCGACGCGGTCTCCAGCAACGCAACTCCCTGCGCAATCAGCGATTTGTCCCACAAACTCCGGTCCTGATCGGCCAACGTTGTCATCTCTCCCGAATCACTCACGCGCGCCGGAAGGCGTGACGCATTCAAGCACATGAGCGCGGCCAGCGCTTTCGTTTCGGCGGTATTGGATGGCGCGTGATCCATCAACATTCCAACCAGACGCATCGCTTCGAAACACAACTCACTACGCACCGCCACGCGTGCGGACGATCCGTGATACCCCTCGTTGAACAACAAATACAAACCGCGACGCACCGCGTTCAATCGCGGTACAAAATCGCCATCACCGAGGTCGAACAATCGTTTTGACGTTGCGAGCACCTTCTTGCCACGCGTGATGCGCTTTTCCATCGCCGAACGCTTCACAAGAAATGCGCCCGCAATTTCGTCGGCACCAAAACCGCAGAGAATGTTGAGCATGAGCGCAACTTGCGCCTCTTCCGGCAACTGCGGATGACAGCAGGAAAACATCATCCGCAACTGTTCATCGCGAATCGTGTGCGCCGAAAATGCTTCCTGCACCACTGGCGCCATCGTCCATTCGCTGTCGAGCAACCGTCCAAGTTCGGGCGCAAACGTGCGCGCGGTTCGTTCATTGCGCACAATGTCCAACGCGCGATGTTTCGCCGTTGCCATCAACCACGCCGATGGATTTTCCGGAACGCCGCGCAATTTCCATACTTCGAATGCACGCAGGAACGCGTGCTGCACGACGTCTTCTGCCAATGGCAAATTGTGCACGCCAAAAATGCGCGTCAGCGCCGCGACCATCCGTCCCGACTCATGTCGAAACAGATGGTCGCTCAACTCGAGCGAGTAATCGCTCAGAGCGCCATCGAGCGGACTGGGCGTACTTCGACGCTGCCCTCGCCATCAAGAATGGGGCACCCTTTCGCCAACTCGGCTGCCTGCGCCGCGTCCTTCGCGAGGATGATCGAAAATCCGCCAACAAGATCTTTGCTTTCGGCAAACGGTCCATCGGTGATGACTCTGCTCTTGCCCTGAACTGTCTTACCGCTGGGTTCGAGTGGTTGGCCGCCGTCCTTCAAATGGCCTTGTGCATCAAGCTCACGAATCCACGCGATCCACCGCTGCATGCTTTGCTGCGCCATTTCGGGCGTGGCAAATGCAGCGGCCGCTGAGGATGGAGCGCTGCGATAAATCAGAAGAAATTCGGTCATGGTACGGTTCCTCGGTGGTGGGCGCGCCTGGCTCGATAGTAATCGAACACGAATTTACGCCTGGTTGACTGTGCCCGGCGACAGTCGTCGCTGTTGGCATGTATTCAACGCCTGAGGTCCCGGGCCCCGGACAAAAACTTTTGTAACGCGCCAAAGAGAGCAAGTGACGATGCCGTGGGTTTCAGCGCATTGCTGTTCCGTGCGGTTCCCTCCATTGTAGATACGACTGGTCACAAACGGAGTCGGCGGTACCGCATGACTGTAACTTCTCGCACAATTCGACGTGCCACGACGGCCGACGTTCCGGCAATCCAGGAACTCATCGCCGCCTCCGTTCGCGGACTCAGCGCTGGCTTCTATTCGACAGAGCAAATTGAAGTGTCGCTGCGGGATGTGTTTGGTGTGGACACGCAGCTGCTCGATGACGCGACCTACTTTGTTATCGATGGAGACGGTTCGATAGCGGCGGCCGGAGGTTGGAGTGGGCGACGGACGTTGTTTGGTGGGAGCCACATGAAACGGTCGGATGGCGATCCCCGTCTCGATCCGGCCACGGAGCCCGCACGCATTCGTGCCTTTTTTGTTCATCCCGATCACGCACGCCAAGGATTGGCTCGGCAACTCTATGAGCGTTGCGCGCATGATGCGTACGACGCCGGATTTCGTCACTTCGAGCTGATGGCGACGAAGCCCGGAAGACCGCTGTACGAGGCGTTGGGGTTTACACCCATTGGCGAAATCTCGTTGCCGATGCACGACAATGTGTATTTGCCGCTACTACACATGCGGCGGGCGATTGAAAAACGACAATGAAATCTGCGACAGGTTTGAAACGTTCTTCGTGGTCGTAGTGACTGCGCTGCCTATCGAGAATAGAGGTCATGACGCAAATTCCGGAGTGCTTGAGGTTGGTTTCCGTGCCGCTCACGAAAAGACACGTTCCTCAAATTCGACCCTATCGTTCGGAGCACTTCATGCGTGTTCGTGCTGCGTTAACACTCTCCATCGCGCTCCTGACATTGCCGGCACCGCAGCTGCGCGGCCAAGGGCCGCACTCGGGCAATCCGATCCTGCCGGGATGGTATGCCGATCCCGAAGCGCACGTCTTCGACAATCAATACTGGATCTTTTCCACCTACTCGGCGCCCTACGACCAACAGACGTTCATGGATGCGTTTTCGTCAACAGATCTCATCACCTGGACAAAACACACGCGCGTGCTGGACATGCAGAACATCAGTTGGGCGCGTCGAGCAATGTGGGCGCCTTCGATTATCAAGAAGGGCGAATGGTACTATCTGTTTTTTGGCGCCAACGACATTCAGAACGCTGAACAAGTGGGTGGTATTGGTGTCGCCAAATCAAAAACACCCAATGGCCCGTTTATCGATAATATCGGGAAACCGCTAATCGACAAATTTTACAACGGCGCGCAGCCCATCGATCAGATGGTTTTTCAAGACAAGGATGGCGCGTATTACATCATTTACGGTGGTTGGAAACACTGTAACATTGCAAAGCTGAACGAAGCGTTCACCGGGTTCATTCCCTTTGCCGATGGCAGCACGTTCAAGGAGATTACGCCTGCGGGTTATGTGGAAGGTGCGTACATGCTGCTCAAGGACAACAAATATTATTTCATGTGGTCCGAAGGCGGGTGGACCGGCCCAAATTACGCGGTAGCGTACGCGATTGGATCAACACCAATGGGTCCGTTCGAACGCGTTGGGAAAATCTTGCAGCAGGACTCGACGGTGGCCACGGGCGCCGGACATCATTCCGTGCTGCACGCGCCGAATTCCTCGAAATGGTACATCGTGTATCATCGGCGGCCACTCGGCGAAACGGACCGCAATCATCGCGTAGTGAGCATCGACGAGTTGCAGTTTGACGAGAAGGGTTTCATCAAACCCGTCATCATTACGAACGAAGGTGTTGCTGGTGAAGTGCTGAAGGGTTCGCAACCGCGCAAACCATGACGGCGCCTGATTCCGTCAAACCCAACGCGGTGGCCCGACCGCGCCTTGATGCCGTCGATTTCACACGCGGCATCATCATGATCATCATGGCACTCGATCACACGCGTGATTTTTTCGGAATTCCCGGACAGAATCCCACCAATATTGTCACAACAACCGGGGCGCTGTTTTTTACGCGCTGGATCACGCATCTTTGCGCGCCAACGTTCTTTCTGCTGACAGGTACTGGCGCATACCTCTCGCTCCGCAAACAATCACCGGCACAGCTCTCGCGATTTCTGTTGACGCGTGGGGTGTGGTTGATCGTATTGGAAACCGTGATTGTGCGCTGCGTCGCGTATCAGTTCAACTTTGACTTCAAGGTCACGCTGTTGTTGGTGTTGTGGGCATTGGGTTGGTCCATGATTACGCTGTCGTTGCTCGTGCGGTTTCCACTCGCAGTGCCGATAGTGTTCGGACTCGTGCTCATTGCGTTTCACAACCTGTTCGATGGCGCCCAACTCGCGAACCCGGTCCTGATCATGCTGCATCAGCCGGGATTTGTGCTGAACACGCCGGCGCATGTGATTTTCGCCAGCTATCCATTGATCCCCTGGATCGGTGTCACCGCAGTTGGTTATGCGCTGGGCCGCGTCTACGATTGGCAGCCCGAACGACGTCGCACGTTCCTGCTTCGTGTGGGGCTCGGCCTTGTGGTTTCCTTTCTTGCACTGCGCGCACTTAATGTGTACGGCGACCCCGCCCGCTGGGCGGTGCAGAAGTCAAATACGCTTACCGTCATTTCGTTTTTCAACGTTACCAAATATCCGCCGTCACTGTTGTTTCTGCTGATGACGCTGGGACCAACACTGTTGTTGCTCCGCGCGCTGGATAACGCGAAACCGCGTGCCTTGGCTCCGGCGTTGACGTTCGGACGCGTTCCGTTGTTCTATTTCATGTTGCATTTCATGTTCCTCCACCTGCTGGCCGTTGTCGTGTGTTTGATACGGTACGGCTCGGCGCACTGGATGTTTGAATCACCCGACCTCGGCAACTATCCGTTCACGCCACCTCCGGGCTGGGGCTTCACGTTGCCTGGCGTGTACGCGACCTGGATGTTTATCGTGATTGCGACGTATCCGTTCTGCAGGTGGTTTGCAGCACTCAAGCAACGCCGAAAGGATGTCTGGCTGAGTTATCTGTAACGGACAGGTGGGAACGGCATTAAGTGGGGCAGGTTTCATCTTGTTAAACAACTGGTAGTCATCTTGACAACCAAGATGAAGGTCTGGTATTGTCCCCATACCACTCACCAGACTTGGCCTTGACCGACGACGCAAACACCGACGTAATTCCCGGCACGCTTGACATGCTCATCCTCAAGGCGCTCAGTCTTGAGCCAATGCATGGCTTTGGTGTGTCGCGCCGCATCGAACAGATTTCCCGCGACGTCTTCAAAGTGAATCCTGGTTCGCTCATGACGGCGTTTCAGCGACTCGAACGCGACGGATTGGTTGATGCCGAGTGGCGTCAGACGGAAAACGGTCGACGCGCGAAGTACTACTCCCTCACGCGCGCTGGAAAGAAGCGACTCGGAGTTGAAACCGCCGACTGGGTACGCCGAGTGGCCGCGGTCTCACGATTGTTGGCGGCTGATTAGTCTCGTGCGTACAAGTGTGGTTTCCGTTTGGCGGCATCTCACGCGAGGGCTGCAGGCGTTGCGCAATGAGCGCGCACTCGATCGTGACCTGCACGACGAGCTGTCGCACTACGCAGAGCAACTCACCAATTCAAAAATTGCGGCGGGCGAAGCGCCAGACAGGGTGCGACGCGCCGTTCAACGGGAAGTCGGAAACATGACCAATATTCGTGAAGGCGTGCGCGCGTCGCTTTGGGAGACCACCGTGAGTACGGCGTGGGCCGATGCGCGGTATGCGCTGCGCACGTTGCGCCGGAATCCCGTTTTCACGCTGGTCGTGGTTCTGGTAATTGCCGTCGGCATTGGTGCCGTCACCACGATATTCGCGGGCGCCAACGCGTTTCTATTCAAACCGCTTCCTGGTGCCTCCAATACCGGGCGTTTGTTGCAGATCGATCGTATCACGCCGAATGCGACCGAGGGCACGCAAGCGTCGTATCCGTACTACAAATATCTGCGTGATGGCAGCAAGACGTTTTCGGACATCGCCGCGTGGAGCAAAGTCGACCTGACAATTTCACGCGGTGACGTCGGTCGATCGGCCTACGGCTCCTTGGTCTCCGCGAACTATTTCTCAGTGCTCGGCGTCAAGCCAGAACTGGGCCGATTTTTTTTGCCTGGTGAAGATGAGGAGCTCATGGCGCACGCGCTCGTTGTCGTGTCGCATGACTTCTGGAGCACGCAGTTGGGCGCCGATAGCGGCCTGGTGGGACAGACGATTGGCGTCAACGGGCGGCCGTACACTCTTATTGGCGTGGCGCCACCGGCGTTCATTGGGGTGTTCACACCGCTCAAGACGGCGGCGTGGGTAACATTGTCCATGCAGCCTGCCCTGCGCCCCACGCGTTCCCGTGGCGTGAACGCCTCGTGGTTGTGGACGTTTGGTCGCTTACGCGATGCTGCGACGCCGCAGCAGGCGCAAGTCGAAGTCGCCGCGCTCACAAAGCGATACGCGCAGGAATCGGAGGAAGAGAAGTGGGCGCGAAAGTATACGTTTGCCCGCACGATTCCACTCACGGGGTTGCCCGACGACGCGCACAAGGTCATGGCGGCGTTTCTGGCCGTGTTGTTTGCCGCGGCGTTAGCCGTGCTGACCATCGCTGGCGTAAATGTCGTGGCCATGTTGTCGGCGCGCGCCATTGCACGTCGACACGAGATTGCATTGCGAGCGGCGCTGGGTGCGCAGCGTTCGCGCATCGTGCGACAGTTGTTAACCGAAACGATGGTATTGTTTTCCGTCGGCGCGACGCTTGGCGTGTTGATGGCGCTGGCCGCAACGCGAGCCATCGAACACTTGCCCCTTCTCACGGACGAACCACTCGTCATTCTTTTGCCAATGGACGGACGCGTGGTGTTGTTCGCCGCAATACTTTCGCTAATTGCGGGATTGTTGTTCGGACTGTTGCCAGCGCTGCGTTCGGCCCGCAAAGATCTGCAAACGCAGTTGCGCAGCGAAAGCGCCGGAAGCGGACGCCGCCGGCCCATCGTGAGCAATGTGTTGGTGGTCGGACAGCTCGCGTTGTCGATGGTGTTGCTGGTGACTGCGGGGTTGCTGGTGCGCGCGCTGCAAAGTGGGCAACGCACCAACCCGGGATTCACGGCCGACGGGGTTTCAGTGGCATCGTTCTCGAGCGAATCGTGGGGATACGACATGCCGCGCGCCACACAATTTTTCGAGGAACTTCGCACGCGAATCGAAGCGTTGCCCGGTGTGCAAAGTGTCTCGTATGCAACCACCATTCCGGTCACACTTCAGAACAGCGGCATCCACGTCACACCCGATGGCGAATATGCATCGGCAGCAGACACCGCCAGTAGGCATTTGATTGGCACGAACAACGTCGGCGCTGATTTTTTCAACGTGTTGCGTATTCCACTCATTCAGGGTCGTGTGATTGGGAAGCAGGACGCCGCTGGCAAGGAACGCGTAGCGGTTATCAACGAAACGATGGCAGAGCGTTACTGGCCGAAACAAAGCGCCATCGGTCACACATTCAAGTCGGGCGATGACCAGATAACCGTCATCGGGGTCGTGCGTGACGCCAAGTACACAACATTGAGTGAAACGACGGCCCCATTTGCGTATATGTCGTTCGCACAGGAATGGCGCTCTGATCCAACGCTCATTGTACGAAGCAGTGCGGAACCCCCAACAATCGCGAAAGCTGTTGCGCAAGTCATACACGGCATGGACTCGGCATTGCCTCCACCCAAAGTGCTCACGCTACCGGACGCCATGAGTTTTTCACTGATTCCGCAGCGTGTGGCGGCATTGGTCGCCGGCGCGCTGGGACTTGTTGGGCTGTTGCTCGCGACGGTCGGACTGTACGGTATCGTCGCATATTCAGTGGGGCAGCGGGCCCGAGAAATTGGCATTCGCATGACTTTGGGCGCGCAGCGTGGCGATGTGCAGCGCGGTGTAGTGCGTGATGGCATGAAGCTGGCCGGCATCGGCGTGTTCATTGGACTTCTGCTGGCAGTCGGCGCATCACAAATGCTGGGCGCGTACCTGTACGGCGTAAGCCCGCTCGATGCACCCACGTACCTCGCGATGGCAGCGCTGTTTGTCATGGTGACGCTGTTGGCCAACTACCTGCCGGCGCGCCGAGCATCAATGGCCGATCCCATGCGGGTGTTGCGAGGCGAATAGACGCTTCATACGGAGGCCCGAAAGGGCAATGTGAGCGAGCTGATCTTGCGCCTGACCACGTTTGGCGTGCACGTTTGCGTCATGATCAAAATTCCATTTGCGCGCGCCGTTGGCCGCGCCTCGCTGCTATTCGCGTTGCTGCTGACAATTCCTCAAGTCGCACACGCAACGTGGTCGGTCATCGCGGTCGATCTGGCCACGGGTCGTGTGGTGATTGCGTCCGCCACGTGCGTCAATAACACCGACGCGTTCCTCATGAACATCCAGGCGGTGGTTGTGCCGGGCAAAGGTGTTGCTGCGTGCCAGGCGAACGTAGACAACACACATGCGAATCAGATGCTCGTGTACAACGAGTTGCAGAAGGGCACCGATCCAAAACGTATCATTGAATTGTTGTCGGCCGATCCGTCGTATCAAGGTCGGCAGTTCGGTATTCTCGATTTGCAAGGACGTACGGCCGGCCATTCCGGCCTCACCAATGGTTACGTGTCGCAGGATATTCAGGGCATGGTGCCCGGCACGCAGATCTACTACTCAATTCAGGGAAATATTCTGCGTCCGGGTGAAGTGATTCCGAACGCCGTGCGCGCGTTTCTTGCAACCAACGGCGCGTTGACCGATCGCGTCATGGCCGCATTGGAAACCGCCGACCAGTTTGGTGGCGACAGCCGCTGCACGTGCCCCGCGCTGCCAGCGGACGGTTCAAAACCACCAATTCCGTGTGAAGGACGCACCGCGTATGTGGCGTACATCCTGATGGCCAACAAAAACGACACGAACGGTGACTCGCACAACAACGGCAAATATTCGATGTACATCACCGTCACGCAGCCAACGCAACCAGGACCAAACGTCATCAAGCCTGGTGAAAATTTGAATCCGGTCAAGACGCTCCGCCTGCGGTACGATGCGTGGCGGAAGACGCAACCGGCGACGTACAAATGAGAACCGACATGCGTTACCGATTCGGTTTTGCCGTGGCGGCTCTCATCGCGGCTGTTGTTGTCAGTGACGCGTTGCAGGCGCAGACACCTCCCTCAACGCCGCCTGCCACGCCACCCGCCGGTGGTCGCGGTGGTGGCGGCAGGGGCGGCGGTGGTGGCGGCAGACAACCAATGCGCGTCATGACGCTCACAAGTTCGGCGTTTATTGACGGCGGAATGATTCCCATGAAACACGCGCAGGCAGGTCATGATGTCTCGCCACCGCTTGCGTGGACCGGTGCGCCCGATTCAACGCGCAGTTTTGTGCTCATCGTGCACGATCCAGACGCCGCGACAGGTGATGGAACCGACGACATGTTGCATTGGATGGTGTGGAATATTCCGGGCACCGCGACGTCGTTGCCGGAGGGGTTTCCGCAGGGCTCGCAGGCGCCAGACAATATGCGGCAGTTGAGTGGCACAGGACCGTACTATCGCGGACCCGCCGCGCCATCAACCGGACCCGCGCATCACTACCTGTTTGAGCTCTACGCGCTTGATGCGACGATCAACGTGACAGCCGCGGGCCAGCAGACAGCGCCAACGCGCGCGGCAATCATGCAAGCCATGCAAACGCACATTCGCGGCAAGGGAGTTCTGGTTGGCTTGTACAAGCGTCCCGCGCCGTAATCAAATCGCTTCAACATCAACCTTCTGTGCGTCTACTGAACCGTATGAACAGGCACAGCGCGACAACCATTGCAGGCCGCGTTGTGCCAATTCGGGCAGCCACGATCGCGGATGCGAGTGAGATAGCGAGACTCCTTACACAACTGGGTCACCCAGCGACACCAGCAGAAGTAGAACACCGCTGGACCGAGTGGGAAGAACAGGGGAATAGCGCGTTGGTGGCGGCGGGCAGCACATCGCAGCTTGTGGGGTTGTGTCAGCTGCATCAAACCGTCGTGTTGCATCGGCCACGACCAGTTGGACGCATTACCGCGCTCATTGTTGAGGAGTCCGAGCGTGGAAATGGGCTGGGGCGCGCGCTCGTCGCCGCAGCGGAGGCTAGATTGTTGTCTGCCGGGTGCGGGCTGATGGAGATTACCAGCAACGTCCGCCGCACCGAGGCTCACGCGTTTTACGAGAGGCTTGGCTACGACAAATCGAGCGTGCGGTTGGCAAAAGACATGTTGGCAGGTACGCCGGCCACTCACGCCGCGCGTAATGAAGGTTGATGGACGCAACGCGGTACTCGATGTGTTTTCACAATTCGCGAACTAACGATGTTCTATCTTTTGAAACCCGAGCGCACGTCGTCCGATTCGAACGAGTTCGAACGTAAGTCGCTTGAACGAAAATCGCTGGCACACGACGCCGTGGCGCACAATGTCTACCCGTCAGTCGAACACTACCAATTCAATTGGGGAAGACTCTCCAAAATTTTCATTTTCTGGATTTTGGTTTTTGTGATTCCGATCGCACTCATGCAGTACGCATATACTCGTCCGTCGTACTAGGAACGCTCAGTGGTGCTCAGCGTTCCGGCAGCTCTCAGCAGTTCTCGGCCGTCCTCCGCAGTTAAGTCGGACTTCTGCCGCCAACACACTTGACGCGTTCGCCGCCGCCTGTGTGTGGCCAAATACGCGAAGTCGAGCGGGCTTGGTCCACAAAAACATCTCGAGCACGAGAACGTAGATGTGGATGATTGCCACAACACCAACACCAACGCTCGCAGCGGTACTCACGAGCGGGCGGGGCCGGTTGCAATTGGCGTATCCGTCGCGCTACCCCATTCGGTCCAGCTGCCATCAAATACCGCCGTGTCGGAGACACCCAACACATCCAACGCCAAAATCACAGCGCACGCAGTCACCCCAGTGCCACAACTCGCTACAATTGGCGCGCTCGTATCAACACCGGCGTTCGTCACAATCTGCGCAAGCTCGGCACGTGATCGCATTGTGCCATCATCGTTCACCAACGTCGCGAAGTGAATGTTCGTGCTACCGGGAATGTGTCCACCGCGCACACCGGCGCGCGGCTCGGGCTCGGTGGCTTCAAAGCGTCCCGGTGACCGCGCATCGATCACTTGTTCTTTGCGACTCTCGAGGTTGGCGCGCATGGCCTTGATGTCCCGCAATCGATTCACATCGAGGTGCGCTTCAAGTGCGGCGCGTGTTACCTCAGGCAAGATGGTTTCAACTTCGCGGCGTTCCTGTTGCCACTTCTTGAAGCCGCCGTCCAGCACCGCCACTTCTTGATGACCAAAGGTGCGCAACATCCACCACAAACGTGGCGCGCTGAAGTTCTGTCCGGACGTATCGTAAATGACGACCGCGTGCGCCGAACCTATCCCCAATGAGCCGGCCCGCATAGCAAAGGTGTCGGCGCGCGGAACGGTGTGCGGAAATGGCGCACTCTCGTCACTCAACCATCCGATATCCGCAAACACCGCACCGGGAATATGTCCCGCGAGAAATTCCTCGTGCGCATTGCGGCCCGTGTTGGGTAGATACATGCTGGCATCAACCACGCGTACCCACGATTCACGCAGGTGCTGAGCCAGCCAATCGGTGGAGACCAGAGGTGTGGGCAGTGCGACACGCGACATGTGAACCTCGGAGGGTGGGGCAGCGACCGAAGCAGTGGCTCCAGAAACGACTGCTCGATTGCAATTCTAACGACCCCACGCGCCAGCCGCTAATTACATCCGTGTGTGGTTCGGCCGTCCACTCGCGCGGCGGAGTTGATCGTTGGCGCTGGTCTTCCGTGTTGGGTGGCCGCGGTAAGTCAGATCTATCTGCTGGCCTGCGCACGATACTGCAGCCACATATTCGAGCCGTGCTACCGCACGAAAGCCATTGGCAGTAGCACTGGGCTCGGGCTCGCGACTATTTTTGGGCATCGTCAGGCAGAGTGGCGCGCTAATCAGCGTTCGCCGGTTGCACAAGGCGGATCCGAAACGGTGTTGTTGGTGGAAGATGACGACGCGATTCGCCGGCTCGCGACCACCGCACTTCGCTCGCGCCGAAGTTTCGTTCTTGCAAAAACCGTTTACCTCGGCGGCGCTCGCGCTCAAGATTCGTCAGGTGCTTGATACCTGAAACTTTTTCCCTCCAACAATTCCTTCGATGCCCACCGCAACTACTCGGCGAACAATTTCGGGACGCAACCGGCAGTTGCTGGTCGTTCTCGCGTGTCTGAGTGCGAGCGCGCCCACCGTGACACACGCGCAAGCGCAAACCAGCTTGTTGTCGCTGCAAGTGGCGTACAGCACGCGGAAAGCCGTCGCCAATCCAACGGGCGAACTCAAAGCGCGTCTCGATTCTGTTGATGCGGCATTCACAGCCGCCAATCGCGCGGGGCAGATGGGCGAAGCACGACGACAGCTGGCCAAAGGCACAGCGCTGCTTGCCGGTCGCGCCTGGACCGACTCGGCCGACTTGAGCACGTCGCTACTCCTCAAGAGTGATCGCGTGGTAATCGATTCGCGGCAGCCATACGCGTTGCGCATCGAGCAGCAATACAAACCGACGTTGGCGCTGACGAAGACGACATCTGCACGCGTATTGCTCACGAAAGCCGGGCAGGGCGCCAGTCGCACTGAAATTGGAAAGTTTGATGTGACATCGAGCGATTTGCAGGCCAAACCGTTTCCGATGAAGCTCGACCTGGATGATGTTGCAGATAGTCGCTACAACATCGTCGTTGAAATGGTGGATGGCATGCGCGTCATCGGCACGACTTCGTTGCCGGTGGTTGTGCGAAAGGGAATCGACGATGTTGTGTCGCGTCTGGAGGCGGAGGCGAAAGCGGCGCCCGCCAATTTGAGTGCCGAGATTTTGTTTCCGGTTGATCGTATGCGGAATGTGAATCGCGGCCAGCTCGAATTGCGCATGCTCGATATCGATAAAGATTTCGCCGTAGCCGATTCAGTTGTCGCAGCGGTCAAGCAACACAAGGATCCGTTCGCTGCGCGCACGGGAGACTTCAAACGTCACTATGCGTTGAGTGCAGCCAATGAAATTCTGCCGTACCATTTGTACGTGCCCACCACATACAAACCCACGGCCAGCACACCGCTCATTATTGCGTTACACGGACTTGGAGCAACAGAAGACAGTTTCTTTGACAGCTATGGCAAGACTCTTCCGCAGTTGGCCGAACAAGGCGGATACATTCTTGCGGGTGCACTCGGCTACCGCGTTGATGGTGGGTATGGTTCGGGAGTGGGAACCGCTTCAACCGACACTGCAGCGCGACGCAGTTCGGAGTTGAGCGAGTTGGATGTGATGCAAGTGCTGGAGCAAGTGCGCAAACAGTACAACATCGATCCGAAACGCATTTATCTCATGGGGCATTCGCTTGGTGCGATTGGTACATGGAAGATCGCAGCAAAATATCCTGACATCTGGGCGGCACTTGGTGTTTTCTCGGGGCAAGGACAACCGACATCAGCGGAATTGATGAAGAACATTCCCGAGTTTGATGTGCATGGCGACACCGATCCAACAGTAAACGTTCGTGGTTCGCGCACGATGGTAGCCGCACTCAAGGCCGTGAACACCGAACTGGTTTACATCGAAGTTCCGGGCGGGAATCACAGCAGCGTGGTGCAGCCGAATCTTGCGGGCATGATGGACTTCTTTGCCAAACACAAGAAACCATGACTTCAGATTCAACCACCGCTGAAAGTTTGCCCACGCTCCGGTACCACGTCGACCCGGTGGCCAGCGGCAGCGTCGTTGCGTCCAACAACAATCGTCGTCGCTGCAAGAAAGTGCGCGGATTTATTTACACAGGTCCCGCGTATTCCGACGAAGAACTCGACGACGCGCTATGTCCGTGGTGTATTGCCGATGGATCGGCGTTCGAGAAGTTCGATGCGACCTTTGTCGATTCGGAAGCGTTCGATGGTGATGCGTCGGAAGAGTCGATGTCCACCATCTGCGAACGCACACCCGGATTCAATGCGTGGCAAAGCGAACAATGGCCAAGTTGCTGCGGCGAGCCCGCCGCGTTTCTGACGCCCGCCAGTTACGACGATATCCAGAAACGTTTTCCGCGTCTCGAAGGCACGCTGATGATGTACATCGTGCAGAAGATGGGCATATCCGGCAGCGCGGCTACACGAACATTGGAATCGCTCAAACGTGATCAATCGCCAACGGCGTTTGTGTTCAAGTGTCTGCACTGCGACGGGATGCCCGCGTATGTGGATGCGGTGTGATCGTGCGATACCATGTTGCAGCGAACGTCGGGAGGAAGACCTCTGGAATCGTTCCGCGCGCGCTTGCGCTCGCGATGTTTGTGGCCTGCAACAAGGCCGAGCAACCAGCGGCGCCAGTCGTGCCGATGGTTACGCGCACCGACAGTGCGGGCATTGAGCTCGTGCAAATTGCGAAGCTGGACACGTCCGCATTGGAAACGTGGGAAATCGGGCCGCAACCAATAACTGTCATTGGTGATGACGCCCGCGGCGACGCGCACGTGTTCCGGTCCGTGCGGGGACCAATCCGAATGGCGGATGGACGGGTGATGGTCGCACTCGAAACGGAAATTCGTGAGTTCGATTCGACGGGCACGTTCACCCGAAATATTGCAAGGAAGGGAAGGGGCCCCGGCGAATTTCAAGATTTGAGCGCGATGCAACGCATTCATGGCGATACGTTGTTGGTATATGAACGTTACCCGGCGACGGCAACGTTCTTTTCGCCATCTGGCGAATACCTTCGGCGCACAACAGTGATTCGGCC
Source organism: Gemmatimonas sp. (assembly GCA_040004335.1). Lineage (GTDB taxonomy): Bacteria > Gemmatimonadota > Gemmatimonadetes > Gemmatimonadales > Gemmatimonadaceae > Gemmatimonas. Next base: position 6,893 of record JBDUBA010000394.1, on the reverse strand, counting down.
GAGAGCGAATGAGGAAGTACCTGGCACCTCGTTCAAGGCCGCATTTCCCGACGGCACATTGCTCCTCGCGCAGCGTCCTCCGGGCGAACATCTCAGCAAACTTGGAGTTGTGTGGGCCGATTCGGCGAAGCCACTGCACGTTGATATCACGGGAAAGCTGATTGCAGAGTTCCCGAAACATTGGGATCACGACGTCACTCGGGTTGAAGCACGTGCGGGTTTGACCGCCCAAAACAAGGCTCATATGTCTTCGTTTCCCGCGGTGCCACGGCGAAGCGTCTGGGGAGTCGCTGGCAACCAGCTGTATTACTCCGTTCGCGAAAAATTTGAAGTCGAACTGTGGAGTGCCGATGGAAAACTCAAGCGAATTATTCGCATGACCACACGCGACATTCCGCGTACGCCTGCTGACAGCGACGTGTATCGGTTTGAGGGTGTGACTTTCGACTTCGCGCCCGTCGCTACACCATTCGTGTCTCCAATCGCCAATGTTGAATCCGATCGGGACGGAAACTTGTGGATCATGCTGGACAAGCGCGCGCTTGAGGGTGGTGCGCCCGCAGTCTTGGTACTCGACTCAACGGGCGCACCCATTGCGCGAACGAGTTTCAAGTACGATCCGGCGCTGGCATCGAAATACCGATTGTTGAGCAACAATCGCGACATAAGCGCGGACGCAGTGACGACGGAAGCACTCGACGCCGACGACCGCCAACACGTACTCGTATTTCGAGTGCGCAAAACACCCGCACTCCGAAGCCCTACAGCTGGTACTCGTTAGGCGTCAGGCGCCATCGCAGAAACGCCCGAGCGAAACGCAGAAGGTGAGGTCGCAACAGTCTCCTACACCACCACCGCACTGATCGTCCGCCAGTAGAAGTACAACCACACCGCGCCATAAATGAGACCAATCCACACAACGTCCGCCGACTCAGTGACCATCGTCCACAAGCAATAACCCATCATCGCCACGGCGCACGCCGCACCCACGTGCAGCAACGGTCTGTTTGATGGCGCAACCAGTCCGGCCAGCAGGACCAGCATTCCAGCCAGCGGGATAACGCGAAGCAACGGATTAATCTCGGACGCGCCAAACGATTTGCGAAAACCATTCGCAACCAGCGTCAGAACAAAAAATCCGCCGCCCATGCCACCCAGAAGAAGTCCCAGCACCCAACGAAGTGCAATCACCTGCATGTGCTCCGCGAAGGACGATGAGGAGGCGCCAACTTGCCGCAATCTAGGCATCTGATGGCCAACGACACCAATGAAAAGCGGCGAGGCCTCGTGTGAGACCCCGCCGCTGCTTCAATCGATCAACTTCGGCTTACAAAATTCAGTTGCCGCCAGGCGGTTTCGGCTTGGCAGTGCGCGCTCCGGCATCACCACTGGATGTCGTCGTCGAACCGCTGCCCCCGCTGGACGAACCAGAGGACGACGCACCCGACGACGACGAGCCACTACTTGGACTCGAAGTTTGCCGCGGCGTGCTGGTGCCGGAGCTCGGTGAAGAAGATCCACCCGCGCTGTAACCACCACCCTTCACTGCGCGACCCCTCGGCGCCGGCGAACCACCATCGATACCCCCGCCGTCACCGCGCGTGACGATGATGATGGGCTGCTGACCGTAGTAGTAGTTGCTGCCGTTGTATCCGTTGTACCCGTAATACCGATCGTAGCCATACCGATATCCGCTCAAATATCCAAATGGAGAACCGTAGATCGATCCGTAGCGGCTCGCGCAGTAACTGCGATCATACTGTGACATCGTCAGATCGAAGCGCCGATCATCGAGATAGCCGAAACTGCAACGCTGATCGGCACGCGCTGCGGCTGACGACGACACAGTGTTCGAATTGGCATCTGGTGAACGCGTCTTGAGCTGGAAACGCTCCGGATTCGCCATGGCCACCATCATGTCGGTGAGGTCACTCGGCATTCCGGCATCGGCCAGCACCACCAGTTCATGCGCGTTCAGTTTGATCGACGTGCCAACTTCACTCAAGTACGCCTGCGCAACCTGTTCATCGACGTGTTTGGAAATGTCGAGCAACGCTTTTGCGTCCGTTGGCACACTGGCTGCCGAGCGCATGGCTTGCTGCGCAAAACTTGATTGGGCAGGTACGGTCGTGACCACCGACGAATCGGAAATGATGCTGCCTGGTGCCAGGGAAACGTCGGCTGGACGGAGGCGTACAATGCGCGCGCCGGAGTTCAAACCAACGGCGGTGCCCTGTACCTGCAACCAATCGCCCGTGGATGAAAGGGTAAACATGCTCGAACCCTTCACGTCCAGCGTGCCGCACTTGTATTCGGAACGCGAATAAATGCGATGTCCGTCGGCCGACCAGTTGGAAGTTTCGAACCCTCCGCAGTCGTCAGCTTTCTTGGCCACACGTTCGCCGGTCACCGTGAAGCGATCGCGATTCACCACCACGCGATTGTGAATGGTCGCGATGTCGACGCTCGGGCTGTTCTGCACCGGCACCACACACACCATCGATCCGGAAACGGAGTTCGTGCCGATCGCAGCGTCGGCCGCATCCGGAACCCAGCAGCCCATGAACGCCTGCCAGCGTGAGTCAGTCGTCTGCGTTTGCGCGGACGAAACTTGCGCAACGGCGACCGATGAGAAGAGTGCGGCTGCGACTGTGGCGACCATCAATCGCGCGCGCGCAGTTTTGTAATTGTGAGTAGTCATTTGCGCGCCTCTAGTAGCGGAAGGTTAGGCCAACGGTAGCCGTCACACCGGAAAGATCGAGTCTGTCGAAATCGCCAAACGAATATCCACTCGGACGCGCGTGCGAAGACTCGTACCGCGCCTCAGTGGTGAATGCGAGTGTTGGCATCAGCGAAATGTCTGCGCCAATCGCTCCGTAGCTGGCGAACGACCTGCCAGTAGTCTCAAGCGTCAGATCGAGCACATCGAGACTGTTGTCATCCTTGAACGATCCAACCTGTCTGAACTTGTAATACATCGATCCCACTCCGCCTGAGATGTAGGGCGTGATGCGCGAGGGGATGTACGCCAGCTTGCCAACAGATCGGCCCGGGCTGGTAAGGTCGAGTCGCAGTCCCGCCATCAGCGGTGCGCGTATGACCGTGGTCGTTTGTGTAATCGGCTGATCGTTGTTGTCGATCCAATATCGCATTTCACTGTCGGCGTTACTCTCGGAAAATCCACCGGTGAACTGCAGCGACAAGCGCGACAGCAATCGAATTCCAACATCGCCAGTCACATTGAGTGCGCCAAAATCACTGCGACCGAGCGTGAGATTGCGAATGGCGTGCGAAAACACATCACCGGTTGCAGCCGGTTGGGAATAACCACCGCGCAGTGTAAACGAAGCGCGGGGCTGTCGAAACAGATAGCCGTCCCCAGACAGCGGTTGAGTGTGGACTGCCAGCGGAGCGAGAAAGGTGCTCACGCAAAACAGTGTGGTTGCCACCATGTTACGGCCATCGGCGGCGCGAGGAGAGGTGGTACTGCTGGTCATTGTTTGTTCCTCAGGAAGAGGGCAAAAACTGCTTGAGTTATCAAGCTCCGTATATTACCCCGGAAACGCAAGAACGCCGGCCGAAGGCCAACTCTCGCTGTATCCAGGCTATGCATAAAGCGGACCAGTACGAGCCTGCTTCACCTCACCGATTCACGCCCTCGTGAAACCGCTATCGATCACCCGTCCGATCCTGGTTTTCGGCCTTGTCGGCGGAGCACTCACGCTGCTCCTCAAGAGTGTCGAGTATCGCTTTCTCATCGTCGAACACTCGTTTGAAGTTTACGGCGGCTTGGTGGCGATCGTTTTTGTGGGTTTAGGGATCTGGTTTGGCCTCACGCTTACCAAAAAGCCTGAAACCATTGTCATCAAAGAGGTTAGCGCGCCAGTTGCAACGGAGTTCACTCGCAACCCAGCTGGGGTGGAGGCCGCGGGTCTTACTCCCCGTGAACTTCAAATTCTCGAGCTCATCGCCAGTGGGCTCAGCAACAAGGAAATCGCCGAACGCATTTTCGTCAGCGAGAACACCGTCAAAACCCACTCGCGACGACTGTTTGAAAAGCTCAACGCCCGGCGCCGCACTCAAGCGGTTCAGGCCGGAAAAGAGCTCGGCATCCTCCCCTAAGGTCACCCAAACGCATGATTTTTGGACACCTGCCAAAAAATCACCCTTTCGTGTGACGGCGAAATTCGACGCTGAGCCCTATCCTGCCGCCTCCTTCAACCTTCGGAGCAGTGACGTGAAACAGACGGTCATCAAGTTTGGCTTGATTTCGGGACTCGTCCTCGCGGTGTGCCTGGTCGCGAACATGGCGATCATGAAAAAGTTTGGCATGGGGCACAGCCTGGTCACCGGATACGCGACCATGGTGCTGGGCTTCTCGGTGGTCTACTTCGGCGTGCGGTCGTACCGGGACAATCACCTGGCGGGGCGAATCTCTTTCGGAGCGGCTTTCAAAACTGGCATTCTCATCTCCCTCATTACCTGTGTGTTTTACGTGGCGGCCTGGGAGGCCATGTTTTTCGGAGGCTTCGTTGGCGACTTTGGCAAATCATACGGTGACTCGATGGTGGTTCAAGCCAAAGCCTCTGGTGCGTCACAGGCAAAGCTTGATTCCCTCGATGCAAAAATGAAAAAGTTCGCCGAGGACTACCAGAATCCGTTGTACAACAGTGCGTTGACATTCCTGGAGCCTTTGCCCATTGCCATCCTGTTCACGCTGATTTCGGCCGGAATGCTGTCGCGAAAACGCAAGGAATTCGATGCGGCGTCAGGTGGGTTCGCACCGGGAATCCGTTAGAAAAGCGCAATGTCAACGCTTGCCACGCACGCGACGTGAGTTTCTTCGGCAATTTGCGCGACATCTTCGGTAACGGCGGGCGCGACGCGAGGGTTATGGCGCGCGTCGCGCTCGAGAAGCGGAAGCGCCTGACGGAAATGGCGGACGATCCCGCTCGGCGCAAATACGTGGAGCGCATTGAACGCGGCGAACACTGGCGCGACGAAGAGATCGCGTTCAACGAAGACGCGAATGCAACGGGTGTGTGCGAACATCTGTTTCCGATCGAACAGCTCATGCGCCTGAACGGCATTGACCTTCGGCCTGAGTATGCGCTCGTGATCAATGCCAACTGCCTCGTCAATATCGAGAAGCTGCAGCTCCAGATCGGGATCGTCGAACCGATCAGGTACATGGAACCGCACATTCCTGACCGCAGCATGCTCGATCCGAGATCAGCCATGTTTGTTTGTAGCCGCTGTGTTTCCACAATTCGTACGGTGCACCTTGATTCGGTCAAGCCGGATACGCCATCGTTCCCAAGTTGAAGTTTTTCCTCGCCCCGTCCCCTCGTCAAATTCTTATGCGTCGCTCAATCTCCGCTGTCGCAGGTTTCTCGATTGCGCTGGCAACTCCCTCGCTACTTGCTGCGCAAACCGCGTCCATCGTGTACAAACTGGGCACGGACACTGTCGCCATTGAGCAGTACACACGTGCGGGCAACAAAATTTCGGGACAGATGGTGCAGCGCAACGGCCCAACGGTCGCGCGCGTGGACTACGATATCACCGTTGGAGCAGACGGTCGACCTGCTTCGGCCAACATCACGCGATTCAACGGCGATGGAACACCCGTGGCGAATTCGTTCACGACGTCGCGATTTAAATTCACCGCCGATTCCGCCATTCGCGAGAATGTGTTTCCCGACAGTGTGCAACGTCGCGCATTCGCCGTCAGCCGGGCGATGGTGAACTTTCCAACGTTCGTGTACGGCCCTACTGAACTGTTGGTCGCCATGAAGAAGGGTGGAAGCGCGATTGATTCACTACCGGCAATCGGCATTAACGGCAACGTCGGAATGACGGGGTTGCAAGCGGCCGGCGGTGACACGCTGCGTTTGCGCGGTAGCGCGTACGCGATGTTGCTCAAGTATGACGCGAAGAATCAGTTGCAATACACCGACGGCATTTACACGACAAACAAAGCGGTCGGCACCCGGAGTGCGAAGTCGTTTGACATTGCGTCGGTTGCGCGTGCGATGAAACCAACGGGTGTGTTGTCAGTCCGCGACGAAGCGCGCGGGGGGTTTGGCCCAGGTGGAATGGTGCTGATTGACTACGGCCGGCCGCTCATCCGCGAACGCACGGTGTGGGGTGGTACGCTTGTGCCATTTGACAGCGTTTGGCGGGCCGGTGCGAATGACGCCACGCATCTGTTCACGACGCGAACGCTGGACATGGGCACGATGAAGCTCGCGCCCGGGATGTACACGTTGTGGGTGCAACACACGAAAAACGGAACGTTTATGATCGTCAATAAACAGACCGGTATTTGGGGCACACAATACGATCCGACGCAGGATGTTGGCCGAGTTGCGATGCAGGTCACGCCGGCGGCGAGTCATATCGAGGAGTTCACGATCGCGGTCAAAGCGCTGACGGGTACGCGAGGTGCAATCGAAATGTCGTGGGGTGCGAACGTACTCACGGTGCCATTCACTACATCGACTGTGGCGCCTGGGCGGTAGAATAGCACGGTAACGGGCACTCGCCGGACCCACTCCGCGACCATCTTCTTCACACGGCTCAACCGTCATCGCAAATTCCTACGGCAAATACACTTTCAATGCGGCGATGTCGCGCAGAGGTCTTGGCCAATAACGCTTTTTGCCGATCCACACCAACGCGCCGAGAACGACGGTGGGAATGGCGGGAACGATCATGCGCCCGTACCATGGTTCGTTCGTGAGCACCAACCCAGCAATGATGTACGCGCCAAGTGTGGGGATAGCCGTCAGAATTGGCCCAAGGAGTGCATCGAATTTCGATGAACCCGTTTCAACGCGAGCGAGGCGACCCGATTCCGACATGAGTTGCACCAGACCGGTAAGCGTTTC
>JBDUBA010000041.1:0-2081 GCA_040004335.1 Gemmatimonas sp. | reverse complement strand
GCGCGCATCACCATCCACAACTTCAGCGAACGAAAGCGGCGACCCAGTTGAATGCCGTAGTCCATCAGGTTCATCACGGCGTCCTGCTGTTTCGTGACCAGATATTCCGGCAACAGTGCAAACGCAGCCTTGAGCATTTCCGGACGTTTGATGTACAGCACCGAACAATCAACCGGAGTGAACAACCACTTGTGCGGATTTACAACGAACGAGTCTGCGAGTTCGACGCCATCGAGCACATGACGGAGTTCCGGAACAACCGCCGCTGTTGCGCCATACGCACCGTCGACATGCAACCAGCAACCGAATTGCGCGGCAACAGGCGCGATGGCTGCGACAGGATCGATGCTGCTCACACTCGTCGTACCAACGGTTGCCACAATCGCCATCGGACGGAGGCCCGACGCAACATCGTTCTCAATTGCCGCGCGCAACAAATCCGGTCGTAGCCGGAAATCAGAATCCGTTTCGATCTTCACGCAATTTTCGTGGCCAAGTCCGAGCGCCATGACAGCCTTGTCAACGGACGAGTGCGCATGTTCGGAGCAATACACACGGAGCGCGGGGATGTCTGTGCGACCCGCCAATCCGCGCGTGCGCACATCAAGGTTCACGGCTTCACGCGCAGCGGCCAGTGCGTAGAACGTCGACATGGACGCAGTGTCGAGAATCTCACCGTACCACGCGCCTTTCAATCCCATCAGCTGCCGCAACCAACTGAGCGTGACTTCTTCAAGTTCCGTGACCGACGGACTGGACGCCCACAACATGCCGTTCACGTTGAGGCCAGCCGTCAGCAACTCCCCAAGGATGCCCGGATACGAACCGGTGATACTGAAATACGCAAAGAACGCGGGATTATTCCAATGCGTGATGCCCGGAACAATCCGTTCCTTGAAATCTTCCATCATTTGCGCCAATGACTCGCCGTGCTGCGGTGGCGACGCGGGCAACGAATTTTTTATGTCGCCCGGCGCCACCTGACTACGTACGGGATAACGCGCTGGATGTTCGAGGTAATCAGCGATCCACTCCACCGCCGAGTGGGCGGCCTTTCGAAATTCGTCGGGTGAAAGGTCGCCGAGTTGTGAGGGTTCGCTGTTCACGGATTGCGTCGTGGTTGAAACGCTGTGTGAGGAAGTGCGTTCAGCTGCGTGCTTACTTGCTGCCGCCCTTTCCGTTTGCAGTGCTGCCTGACGCACCGCTCGCGGCATCATCCCCTTTCACTGGTGCTGGTTTCGGTCGGACGGTTGGATAGGTGATGCCCAACTGCTCGAGATACGTTTTGTATTTCGTGGGGTCGTAATAGAATTTTTTCTGCTGCTCGCGATACTTCGCCATGATATCAGCGTTGAGCCAAATGGGCGGCTGATCCCCCGGACGAATAAACGGCTGATACTTGATGTCCTTCGTTTGCACGTCCTTGAAATACGACCACGCATCAGCCACAACTTTTGGTGTGAGAAAAATATCGAGCATCGTCATTGCCTGAACTTTCGCGCCCGCAAGCGAACCTTTGTGTGCAATCGGTGTGGCCATGCTGATCGCGTTGGCCCAATTGTGTCCCGGCAATCCCGGAATGTTTGCCGGATAGCGGAGCGTAATTGTTGGGACGTTCCACGACACGTCACCGATGTCGTCCGATCCGCCGCCCATCCAGTTGACGGGAACTTCCGCGCCCCGAAGCGGACCGATTTGTTCAGACAATCCGAACTCTGGTGCATTCAGTTCGCGCTGAATTCCTTTGGCCAGCGTTTGATCCTTGTCATCCCACTTGGGCATGCCAACCACCTTGATGTTCTCCTGCATGGTTTCCGCAATTGGCTTGCTGAAATGGCCTGCCCAACCCGAACCCAGAATCATCACCGTATCGAGTTTGGTGTCGGTCATCATCGCAGCGCCGGCGGCCATTTTCTTGCCAGTCTCAAACAGTTCCATGGTGCGCGGATAATCCTGTTCGCGGAAATAGAACCAGATGCTGGCCGTGCTTGGTACGACGTTGGGTTGATCGCCGCCATCCTTGATGACGTAATGCGAACGTTGTTGCAGTCGCAGATGTTCGCGTTTGTATTCCCAGCCCG
>JBDUBA010000101.1:0-6912 GCA_040004335.1 Gemmatimonas sp. | reverse complement strand
GAAGTCATTCTCGTGAATTCGAATCCGGCCACGATCATGACGGATCCGGAGTTTGCGGATGCAACGTATGTGGAGCCGGTGACCGCGGAATTCGTGGAGAAGGTTATCGCGAAAGAACGTCCGGATGCCGTGTTACCAACCATGGGCGGGCAAACGGCGCTGAACGTGGCGCTCGCGCTGTCCGACAGCGGTGTGCTCGCCAAATATGGCGTTGAATTGATCGGCGCGAATGCGCGGGCCATTCGCGTTGCCGAAGACCGCAAGTTGTTTGCGGAGGCGATGGTCAAGATCGGGTTGACGTGTGCGCAAGGTCGCACCGCCAGCACGCTCGACGAAGCGTATGCCGTGGTTGAAGAAACGGGATATCCGTCCATCATTCGTCCGTCGTTCACGCTGGGCGGAACCGGTGGTGGTATCGCCTATAATCGCGAAGAGTTTGAATCGATTGTGCGTCGTGGTCTCGACTTGTCGCCAACTACGCAGGTGCTGGTTGAGCGCTCGTTGCTTGGCTGGAAGGAGTTCGAACTCGAAGTGATGCGCGATCACACGGACAACGTGGTGATTGTCTGCTCCATCGAGAATCTCGATCCAATGGGCGTACACACCGGTGACTCGATCACCGTTGCACCGGCCATGACGCTGACCGATCGCGAGTATCAGGTCATGCGCGACGCAGCCGTCAAGATTATTCGCGAAATTGGTGTGGATGCCGGCGGTTGCAACATCCAGTTCGCGGTCAATCCGGAAAACGGCGAACTCATTGTGATCGAAATGAATCCGCGGGTGTCGCGGTCGTCGGCGCTCGCGTCCAAGGCCACCGGATTTCCAATTGCGCGCATTGGTGCGAAACTCGCGGTTGGTTATCGTCTCGATGAAATTCCGAACGACATCACGAAGACCACGCCGGCGTCGTTTGAACCCGTGCTCGACTACGTCGTCGTCAAGTGTCCGCGATTTGCGTTCGAGAAATTCACCACCAGCGATCCGCGGTTGACCACGCAGATGAAATCGGTCGGTGAATCGATGGCCATTGGTCGTACCTTCAAGGAGGCGTTTCAGAAGGCGCTGCGCGCGCTCGAAACAGGACGCATTGGCTGGAACATTGCCGAACGCCCCATTGATGATCGGTTATCCGACCTGAGTATGGAGACGTTGCGCGGCGGGCTGCGCACGCCAACGCCTGAGCGCATTTTTCAGGTGAAGCGCGCGATGCTGCTTGGGATGAGCACGAAAGAAGTGTACGACTTGACCGCCATTGATCCGTGGTTCCTCGACCAGCTGCAGGAATTGATCGAAGCAGAAAGGTGGTATGCGGCGTTGGCAGTTGTTGGAGCGGCAGAACTGCGTCGTATCAAACGTTTGGGTTTTTCCGACCGCCAGCTTGCCCTCCTGCGTAACGAAACCGAAACCGTTGTGCGCGAACGCCGCTGGTCGTTGGGCGTTATTCCGGCGTACAAGATGGTGGATACGTGTGCCGGTGAATTTCCTTCGGCGACGCCGTACTTGTACGGCAGCTACGACGAAGAGAACGAAGCCCCCGCCACTGATCGGAAAAAGGTTGTCATCCTCGGCTCCGGGCCCAATCGTATCGGTCAGGGCGTCGAGTTTGATTACTGCTGCGTGCGTGCGGCGCTCGCGCTGCGTGAGCAGGGGTACGAAACGATCATGGTCAACTCGAATCCCGAAACGGTTTCGACCGACTTCGATATTTCCGACAAGCTGTATTTCGAGCCACTCACGCTTGAGGACGTGCTGGAAATTGTCCGCAAGGAAAAGCCGGTTGGGGTGGTTGTGCAGTTGGGTGGGCAAACCCCGCTCAAGCTCACGCGCGCGCTCGAAGCAGCCGGTGTCAAAATTCTTGGCACGTCACCGGACGCTATTGACATCGCGGAAGATCGTCGCCGCTTTGAGAAACTCGCGCGAGGTCTGGGTATTCTGCAGCCGGAAAACGGAACCGCCACCAGTCTGGACGAAGCCGTCACCATTGCCGAACGGATTGGTTATCCAGTGTTGGTCCGTCCGTCGTACGTGTTGGGTGGACGCGCGATGGAAATTGTGCATGATGTTGATTCGCTGCGCGGTTACTTCGAGCGAGCGGTGCGTGTCAGCGAAGAGCGGCCCGTGCTTGTCGATCGCTTCCTCGAAGACGCGTTTGAAGCGGACGTGGATGCGCTCAGCGACGGCACGAACGTGGTGATTGGTGCCGTGATGGAACACATCGAAAGCGCTGGCATTCACTCCGGTGATTCCGCGTGCGCGCTTCCGTCGTATCTCATCCCGCCAGCAGCGGTTGAAACGATGAAGCAACACACGATTGCCTTTGCACGGGCGCTGGGTGTTGTGGGACTCATCAATGTGCAATACGCCTACAAAGACGGACTCGTGTACGTCATCGAAGTGAATCCGCGCGCGTCTCGCACCGTGCCGTTTGTATCAAAGGCCATCGGACACCCGCTCGCTTCGCTCGCGGCACGCTTGATGTTGGGCGAAACGCTCGAGCAGGTTGGATTCACGCAAGAAATCATTCCGCCGTATTTCAGCGTGAAAGAAGCGGTATTCCCGTTCAACAAGTTTCGCGAGTTCGACCCGGTGCTGGGCCCGGAGATGCGCTCGACGGGTGAAGTGATGGGCATCGCTGACGATTTCGGTACGGCGTTTCTCAAATCGCAGATTGCGGCGGACAACAACTTGCCATCGAGTGGCGCCGTGTTGGTAACGGTGAACGACAGTGACAAACCCATCGCCAGCAAACTCGCGAAACGTTTTCATGCCCAGGGCTTCAAAGTGTACGCCACAACGGGAACGGCGGCGTATCTCAATGCCCACGGCGTTCCGGCAACCGCGGTGCTCAAGGTTCGTGAAGGCCGTCCGCATTGCGTCGACCTGATCGTGAACGGCGACGTGCAATTGCTGATCAACACGCCGCTGGGCAAACACGCGCAGCAGGACGACGAGTTCCTGCGCCAGGCGGCGATTGCGAATCACGTTGCGTACACGACCACGTTGAGCGCGGCGAGCGCCGCGTGTGATGCGATTGCGGCGCGTCGCCTGCATGAACCAGGGGTACGCTCGCTGCAGGAGTGGCACACGGTGCTCAAAGCGCACCGTGCGGGAACTCCACAACCATCGTCATGAGCGCCGCGAGTATCCCGAAGGGAATGATTGCAACCGCCGGCACCGGTCATGTTGGCGCGGGAGCACGACTGGCCGAAGGCGCGCTGGTTCACGAGAGCGCGTACGTCGACGACGATGCCGAGATTGGTGCCAACACGCGCGTGTGGCATTTCTGTCACATCGTAAAAGGCGCGGTCATTGGTGAGCGTTGCTCGATTGGTCAGAACGTGGTGATCATGAACGGCACGCGTTTGGGCAACAATGTGCGCGTGCAGAACAATGTGTCCATTTACGAAGGTGTTGAGTTAGGCGACGATGTATTTTGTGGACCTAGCATGGTTTTCACCAACGTGTTCAACCCTCGGAGCGCGGTGTCGCGGAAGAATGAGTATCGCAAAACATTGGTGCGTCAGGGGGCCAGCATTGGGGCAAACGCCACCATCATTTGCGGCATCACCATTGGCAAGTACGCCTTTATTGGTGCGGGCGCCGTCGTCAATCGCGATGTACCCGATTACGCGCTCATGCTAGGAGTTCCGGCGCGCCGTCGCGGTTGGATGTCCGAAGCTGGGTTCACTCTGGAATCGCTTGGCGGCGAACCAGGCATGTCCGATCGCGAGATGTTGCGCTGTCCCGGGTCTGGAATTCTCTACGTGCGCGACGGTGATCGTGTCACGCGAAGCGAGGCACACGCATGACCGGCGCCGATAGCAAGACCCTTGCTGAACGCGACATTCGGGTCGCACTCGTTGGATGCGGCCGCATAGCCAAGAATCACTTTGAGGCGATTGAGTGCGTACAAGGGCTGCAACTCGTTTCGGTGTGCGACGTGGAGGAAACACGTGCCAAAGACGCGGGTGAAATGAATGGCGTACCGTGGTTCACGAATTTCGAAAAAATGCTGGCCGAAGTGCCGAGCGACGCCGTGGTGATTGCCGCGCCATCTGGATTACACCCGCCACTGGGCATCATCGCAGCGAAGGCCGGACGACACGTCATCTCGGAAAAGCCGATGGCCATTACGCTGGCCGGCGCCGATGCACTCGTTCAGGCGTGTGATGACAATGGCGTCAAGTTGTTCGTCGTCAAGCAGAACCGCTTGAACGCCACAATTCAGTTGCTCAAGCGCGCTATTGATCGCGGACGTTTTGGTCGCATTTATCTCGCGAATTGCACGGTGCACTGGACGCGTCCGCAGGATTACTACGATCAGGCACCGTGGCGCGGCACGTGGGAGTTTGACGGCGGCGCGTTTATGAATCAGGCGTCGCACTACGTCGATTTGCTGCAGTGGCTTGTTGGTCCCGTCGAAAGCATCATGGCAAAAACAGCGACGCTTGCGCGCAAAATCGAAGCCGAGGACACGGGGATTGCCGTCATCAAATTCCGTTCGGGTGCGCTGGGCACGATCGAAGTTACGATGCTCACGTTTCCGAAGAATCTCGAAGGGTCCATCACCATTCTGGGTGAAAAGGGTTCGGTCAAGATTGGCGGTACGGCCGTGAACAAGATCGAACATTGGGCATTTGCCGATTACGACGATGACGACAAACTCATCGAGCAGGCCAACACGAATCCGCCATCGGTGTACGGCTTTGGCCATGAAAAGTATTACCACAATGTGCTGGCCGTGCTGCGGGGCGACGCGCGCCCGGACACGGACGGTCGCGCCGGCCGCAAGTCGCTCGAAATCATCCTCGGCATCTACGAATCGGCCAAGACCGGTCGAGAGGTGCCGCTCCCGTTGCGCAGCAGTCTGTAACCGCCGAGACTTCCCGGTTCCCAATCACGGGGCTTACCGCCCACTGTCACAGATCTGACCTCCATGGCCGTTCCTTTGCTCGACCTCAAAGCCCAGCACGCCACCATTCGCGACGAAGTTGTCAGCGCTATGATGGCGGTGGTCGACGCACAGACTTTTATCCTGGGTGAACCAGTCGCCGAACTCGAGCGTAGGGTCGCGGAGCTGTCACAGAGCCGGTATGCCATCGGGTGCGCCAACGGAACTGACGCGCTCTTGCTGGCGCTTCGCGCGCTGAACGTGGGCCACGGGGACGAAGTCGTCACCACGCCCTTCACGTTTTTTGCCACGGCGGGCGCGGTGCACAATGTTGCGGCGACACCCGTTTTTGTCGACATCGATCCGGCCACGTTCAACATTGCCCCCGAGGCGGTGGGCGCCGCGGTGAACAGTCGAACCAAGACCGTCATTGCGGTCGATCTTTTTGGCCAGATGTCGCCGATTGAGCAGATCGCCAAGGCGGCGGGAAGCGTACGCGTCATTGAAGATGCGGCTCAGACGATTGGCGCCAGTCGCGAGATCGGCGGAAAGCGGGTCATGGCCGGGGAAGCGGCGGACATTGGCACGTTCAGTTTCTTCCCGTCCAAGAATTTGGGTGGTTACGGGGACGGCGGGATGATGGTCTGTCAAGATGACGTGCTGTTCGACACGCTGATGAAGCTTCGGACGCACGGCAGCCGGAAGACCTACTACCACGAGATTGTGGGGTACAACAGCCGGTTGGATACCCTGCAGGCGGCGGTGCTGTTGGCGAAGCTTCCGCACCTTGAGAAATGGAGTGCCCGGCGGCGAGAAAACGCAGCGTTTTACGATGCTGCGTTTTCGGGTGTTGACGGAATGACGACTCCGTTTGTTGATGCTGCAAACACGTCCATTTACAACCAGTACACGATTCGCACGAACCGTCGCGACGCGTTGCAGGCGCATCTTAAGGAGCGAGGAATCGGACATGCGGTTTATTACCCGATGCCGTTGCACCTCCAGGCCTGTTTTGCATACCTCGGATATCGTGAAGGGCAGTGTCCCGAATCGGAACGCGCGTCGAAGGAAGTTTTGTCCTTGCCCGTCTATCCTGAGCTCACTTCAGCGCAGCTTGATGAAGTTGTCACGGCTGTGCGTTCATTTTTTGGTCAATAAGCGCGGCGCGCCGATCGCGACTTCGACCTTTCCGCCCTTGGAGCTTTCTTGATGCAGCAACAATTACTCGCGAAAATCAACGACCGTTCCGCGGTGGTTGGTGTCATTGGCCTCGGCTACGTAGGGCTGCCGTTAGCCATGGAATTCGCCAAGGCCGGATTTCGCGTGATTGGTTATGACGTGAGCCAGCGTGTGGTCGATTTGCTGATGGCCGGCGAGTCGCACATTCAGGACGTACCCGGTGCGGAAGTGAAGGGGATGGTCGAGGCGGGACTGTTCACGGCAACGGCTGTGGAAGCACGTCTCAAGGAATGCGATGCCATTTCGGTGGCGGTGCCCACGCCGTTGTCCAAAACGCGTGATCCGGACATGGCGTTTGTGCTTGCCTCGGCCGACGCGATAGCGCGCCAGGCGCATCCAGGCATGTGCGTTGTGCTGGAGAGCACCACGTATCCCGGTACAACTCGTGAGTTGTTGCAACCGCGCCTTGAAGCCAAAGGGCTGACGGTTGGCGTGGACGTCTTCATTGCGTTCAGCCCCGAGCGAGTCGATCCCGGCAATCCCGTGTATCACACCAAGAATACGCCGAAAGTTGTTGGTGGTATCACCCCGGCCTGTCTGGCGGTGGCGACTGCCCTTTATCAGAGCTGCATCGATACGGTTGTGCCGGTCAAGTCAACCGAAGCGGCCGAGTTGGTCAAGCTGTTGGAGAACACGTTTCGCGCCGTGAACATTGGTCTCGTAAACGAAATCGCCATCATGTGTGACAAACTCAACGTCGATGTGTGGGACGTGATCGACGCCGCCGCGACGAAGCCGTTTGGCTACATGAAGTTTACGCCAGGCCCCGGCATCGGCGG
>JBDUBA010000038.1:0-2091 GCA_040004335.1 Gemmatimonas sp. | reverse complement strand
GACGGATCGCTGAGCGAATCATCCTGCACCCAGAATCGCGCTGTAATCAAGCGATCAACATCCAAGCCCATGTTGAACTCGTAGGCCCGGTTCAGGCTCCGGCTGAATGCAGTCGCCCCAACAATCAGCAGCACGGCGAGTGCGACCTGCGCCGCCAGCAATACGCGCCGAACGTTGCCGGTTGCACGCGTCAATTGCGGCGCCACCGAACGCAACGCTGCGCTCACGTCCGAGCGGGTGAGGCGAATGGCGGGAATGAGCGTGGCCAAAACCGCGACCAGAGTACCGCACGCAACGGCGTAGAGAAACACATGCAGGCTGACTGCCGTTGACGCCCACTGCAGTTCCGGAAACACCAAAGTCCGCAACGCTTCACCGCTCCAACGCGCAACTACGAGAGCGATCGCTGAGCCCAGTGCGGCAATGATCAGCGACTCGATCAACATTTGCGACGCGAGTCGCGCACGCGAAACGCCGATGGCCATTCGCAACGCAATTTCGCGTCGCCGAGTGAGTGCGCGAACAAGCAGAAGGTTGGCGAGGTTGGCGCATGCGGCGAGCAACACTAAAGCCGACGCCACGACGAGTTTTGTTGAGAGTTGTACTTCGCCGCTTTGTGTCGCCGGTCCGCGCGCGCTGATGATTGAACCAAGCAGCGCAGTCTTTAACGTCTTGCTTCGCGCTTCAAAGAAGTCATGCGTGCGATTGAGAATCACACTCGCTTCGGTCGACGCGGTGGCCGGACGCACGCCGTCGTGCAACCGAACCAATACGCGGGAGTTGTAACCCCTTTGTACTTTCCAGTCGGTTCCGATTACTCGCGGCGCCAGTGCCCCCAAAGGCGTCCACACGTCGGCGGCGTCCAGTTCCACGCCGGAAAATCCACGCGGCGCAACTCCAACAACTACGAAGGGAAGATTGTCGGCCACAAAGCGCGCACCAACGACGCTATCGGCCCCTCCAAAGTGTGATTGCCAATATTCGTACGAGATAACCGTCGCGTACTCGCTGCTTGATGCCTTTTCGTCGTCCGGAAGCAGAAAGCGACCACGCACCGGTTGCACACCAAGCACGTCGAAGAAGTTGGCGGTTGCCATAGATGACCGAATAAGCGGCGCATCCGGCCCTCGTCCAAGTTTCGCGCGTCCCGGCGTGGTGTACAGCGCAATCGATGAAAACGACCTTGCCTGATCACGCAGTGCGTAATATTCGTCGAATCCCGTGGTGTTTTCGAATGTCGCATCGCCCAACGACTCCGTTTCGCGTTTCACGCTGATTTGAAACAGTTGATTGGCGTTCACGACGTACGGCGGCGCGCTGAACATCAACCGGTCAGCGACGGCAAATACGGTTGCGTTGGCACCAACGCCGAGCGTGAGCGAAAGAACGGCGACGGCAGTAAATCCCGGGGACCGTCGCAGAAAACGAGTGGCGTAGCGGGTGTCCTGCAGTAACGAATCCAACCATCCAAACGACCACCGTTCGCGCGTTACCTCGCGAATGTTGGTGATGTTTCCCAATCGCAATGCCGCTGCATGCCTGGCTTCAATCGGTGACGCGCCTGTAGCGCGCGCCTCTGCCTCCAGGAGTTCCGCATGTACGCGCAACTCCTGCGCCAAATCGGCATCCAATTCGTCGCGCACAAAGCGCGAACGAACGCGATACCAGAATTCGTACAGCGGCTCAAACATGAACAGTCAGCGTGTCAGGTTTGACCAATCACGCGCAGAATTGCCGTCGACATCCGCTTGAATCCCTCCATTTCGCCTTCGAGCTGTTTCTGCCCGGCAGGCGTAATGGTGTAGTACCGCGCCTTTCGCTTCGTGGGCGTCTCCCCCCACTCGGCCTTGACCCACTTTTTGGCCAACACGCGTTGCAGTGCGGGATAGAGTGATCCTTCCTCCACCTGCACCACTTCTTTGGAGACCTGGCGCAGATGTGCGGCGATGGCATACCCGTGCATGGGTGCCAGTGTCAGCGCTTTGAGAATGAGCATGTCCAACGTGCCCGGCAGTAGTTCCGCCCGCATAGTTCACCATGGTTAGTCTATACATGGATAGACTATGGGTAGACCCGGTGTTCTGTCAAGAG
>JBDUBA010000121.1:0-6960 GCA_040004335.1 Gemmatimonas sp. | reverse complement strand
ACCACCATTTGCCGTGGCTTTCCCTTCCGCATCAACAAA
This sequence comes from Gemmatimonas sp., assembly GCA_040004335.1. Lineage (GTDB taxonomy): Bacteria > Gemmatimonadota > Gemmatimonadetes > Gemmatimonadales > Gemmatimonadaceae > Gemmatimonas. The sequence goes on along the minus strand of JBDUBA010000121.1, from coordinate 6,921 downwards.
TTCAGCCGCAATGCCGTTGTCGAGCGATGCGCGACGCAACCACGCCAACACCTCCGGCGCATCGGGCCCCAACAAACGCGCCAACTGCGGCAACAGCGCACCCGAATCGTTGGTGATGGCCCGGACCGACCGGCGATACAACGAATCATCCCGATCGAGCGCTTCGTATAACGGCAACCATAACAGCGATCCAACCGGGTCATCGTCCAACGACGCGCCGCCGACGAGATCAATCGCCGACGCGAGTCGCGCCTTGCCGCCGCGATCAACGGAAAAGTGTCGACGCAACGCGGCGCGCACGGCTGCCGGATCTTGCACCGCTTTTGCCGCTTCTTCATCAAGCGTGCGTTTCAAGATGTCAAGCGCGAGTGCCACGACCGCGTTTCCATGCAACGTGAACGGATGCGGCGCTGGCTCGCCTGACGGCATGACCTCCGTGGAATACAACGGAATGCGTTCGTCGCGACGCGCGGCAATATCTTCGGATGACAGATACAACGTATCCGCAATCACCGGCTCCTCGACAATGTGCTCATCACCCGAATCGCGAATGTAGCGATCGGTTGCGATCGCGTACGCCGCTGGCCCTTCGAGCGTGAATCCAGGCTGAAACAACGTTCCGTCGAGGTAGTGCACCCCCTGCCCCGGCGCGTAGCCGTGCAGTTCACACGTGCGCACCAGCAACTCGCGTGCGAGACCCGTGTCGGCCAATTGCACCGCGGGCAACGTCCACATCAGCGCTTCCCAATCGCGAATGGTGCATCCTGCGGCATGCCATGGTGCGCGTGAACGCACGAGATAATAATGCGCATCATCCAACGCTCGGCCCACACCATAAAAATACGCAAACAACAAATTGCGATTCACGAGACCATCCATCGCATCGCTGCCGGTTGTTTGCTCCAATGTATTCAGTGCTTCGCGCGTGGCCGACAACAGCATGCGCCATCCGCGACGCCGCAACACCGTAACCGTGGCCTGCGCGCCGTCACGTTCCGGACCAACGGCGAGATAGAAGGCGCACGGTATTGATCCATTGGCCGGAACGGTCAAATCACGCCGAATGGCAAACATCTGGGGCGTACGTGACGGTCCGGACGGCGCTTCCAGGCGCGCGGGACCGTCGCTGCCTATGGCCATCGCCGCCAATCCGGGTATGGCCGACCCTTCCAACAACAACATCTCGTTGTCACCCACCGACACGAGATGATCATCGTCAAACGGTCGCGGGGTGCGAACGCGTTGCTGGCGATGTCCGAGCTGCCCTTCAAGTGCGAGTTCGATGCTGATGTTTTCGTTGCTGCGATTTTCGATGGTGAGCGCATACACCGCGCCCGCCATGTCGGCGTCACGTCCGTACGGAGCAAACACCGTTCCGCGCACCAGCAGCGAGCCCACCGTACACGTGAACGTTGGCAGCCAATGAATGGCGCGTTCCCAGGCAATGCCCTCTCCAGCCAGCGCTCGTACCTCGCCGTTCACGCGGAGCACGGGCTTGAGGAGCGGAGCTCCCTGGCCATTTGCGAAATCGGGCGAGCCGGCAAATTCAATTGCGGCGCGCGCTCCGCGATGCAGCACGCCCACTCCGTGGATGGCGCCATCGGCCGGATGGATGCACGGAAGCGTGAGCCAGTGGTTGCCGGTGAGCTGCCACGGTAGTGCTGGGATCTGCAGGGTGTTCACGGGGTGATATTGATTCGTTGCTGATTCGTTGACGGTGCCTGCCCGGTCGGCTAATCTAGCCGGTTCCCCCTCTCTCGTGCCCCGATCGTTCTGCGCCCTCTGCTTCGTCGTATCCACAGCCTCTTTACGTCAGGAATGCGCGCACGCCGCTTTGCGGGCCTCAAACGGCGCGTCTCACAATCAGGTCACCTGAACCCTTCGAGGGCTTCCAGCGCCATTCTTGCGGCGTGCGCCGCGGCTTTTGTGATCGCCACTGCACCCATAACGCAAGCACGCGCTCAATCGACCACCGGTGTTGGTGACGACGCCGTGCCAATTTCGGCGCACGGCTCGCGCATCAGCATCGCGGGCTTATGGACGCACTACGATTCCCGCTTCGCGCCATCGGCCACCGGCAGCAAGAAAGGAGGACTGTACGATGGGTTCTCCCGAGAAAACCTCGGCGTAGCCGATTTGCCAATATTTGCGCCCACCGAAACCAACATTCGCTCGCTGAGCGGCCTGGGTACCGGTTTTCAATTGTCACTGGGCACACTCGAAGCGCGCGGTGATGTCAGCAAGAGCATTACGCCATTCAAGATTGATTACGGCGTGACCAACCGCTTGTCGATCAGCGTGCTGGTGCCTTACGTCGAAACCACCAGCAACAACAAATTCACGTTGAATCGTGGAGGTGCCGGCGCAACAGTTGGACAGAATCCCGCGCGCGAGTCGGCCTCGAATTCAGCGCGCACGGCCAACACCACACTCGCCACGCAGCTCGAGGCCTCTCGCACCGCGTTGGCCTCCGAAATTGCACGTTGCGCTACTGTCACTGAAACGGGCGGCGCGTGTGCGGCCGTTCGTGCCGATCCCGCGGGAGCACAGACGCTGCTTTCTCAGGCCGCCAACTTCAGTACACAAATGAGTGCGGTGTACGGCACGAATACGGTCGAAGGCGCGCCGGTTGTACCCATCGCTTCATCACCCGCGCAGAAAGCGATCGAAGCGCAACTGGCCGCACTGCGCACAAGCTTTATCACGTTTTCGTCGAATGCGCTCGACATCGGAGCCAAGCCAATTGCGGCAACGGTCATCTACGGTCCGGCAAGTTTCAACGCGATTGTGCGAGACACAGCGTTCGGGCTCGCCTACGATACGCTGATGAATGGCGGCCGTGCGGGTATTGGCGACGTTGAAGTGTCCGCAACCTTTTTGGTGCTCAACACACTCGGCCCTTCGCAGGTCAATCGACTGAATGCGTCCAGGAAAGCGGTGCGAACAAGCGTCACTGGTGGATGGCGATTTGGTACCGCAACTGGCGGGCGCTCGGGGAATCCCTTCGATTTACCAACCGGTGATGGCGCAAACGCCTTGTTGATTCGGAGCACCACCGATCTTATCTGGAGCCGACGCTTTTGGGTCAGCGGCACTGTCCGCTACGCCAAACCGTTGACCGACAACGTGGTGACACGGTTTCCAGTCACGAACGACACCAGTTTCTTCAGACCGTCCGCGGAGTTACCGGTCGAACGCACCTTGGGCGCACTCACCGAAATTGAAGTCGCGCCACGCCTGGGTATTGGTCGTTCGTTTGGCATCTCGATGGCATATGCGATTGGCCATCAAAGCGCGTCAACACTCTCCGCCAACAATGTTGCAGAATTTGGACTGGATGGAGGAACGGCGTTCAACTACAGCACAACTGCCATCACCGTCCAGTCGCTACAACTTGGCGCCTCCTACTCTACGTTGAATGGATTTGTTCGTGGAAAGTCAAAATGGCCGCTGGAAATCATTTACAGCCACGGATTGACATTGGCTGGATCGGGCGGCGTTGTACCGGCAACCGTTTCCGACCGCATTGAACTGAGAATTTACACGCGTTTCCCTCGGCGCTGACTGACAGCAGGTGTTTTGACTGCGGATTCGCCAACCGCTGGCATCGATCGATCGAGCACGCCCATGTCCGACGCGCCGCGATCCAGCAGTTCCCGTGCGTGCGCTCGGCTCACTTCGCGATCGGAATCGCCTCCCAACATGCGCGCAATTTCCACCACGCGCGCATCGTTGGTCACCACGGCCGTGTCCGCCGTCGTAACGCCGCCGTGTTCGGCTTTCCGCACCACGACATGGTGATGTGCACGCGCCGCAATTTGCGCCAGGTGGGAAATGGCGAGCACCTGATGATGACCGGCCACACGCCGCATCAGCGCGCCAACATGCCAGGCAACGGTGCCGCCCACGCCAGCGTCGACTTCATCAAACACGAGCGTTGGCACCTGTTGCAACCGTGCGAGCACAGTGCTGAGCGCCAGCATAATACGCGCCAATTCGCCGCCCGATGCCACGCGCGACAACGCACGCCACTCACTGCCGGCATTGAGCACGACTTGAAACGCAACGTCTTCGGCGCCGTGTGACGCAATTGTCCCGTTCGATTCGAGCGACACGCGAAACGCGCCATCAATCATGCCCAGTTCGGGAAGAAGATCCGAGACGGCCTTGCTGAACGTCGCCGCGCCGATTTTGCGCAGCGCCGTCAATTCCAGGGAGGCCTGCTGCAATGTTTCCCGAGCCGCCGCAATTTCGCGTTGCGAAGCGGCATCGCTTACGGCCGCGCCATCGACCAACTCAAGTTCCGTGCGTGATCGCTCGAGCGTCGCACCCACATCGTGCATGGTTGGTCCGTACTTCCGCAGCAATTGGTGCAACAGATCGCGACGCGATTCCAGACGCTGTAATCGGCCCGGATTCGATTCAACTTCTTCGCTGAACGCTGCCAGTTCGCGCGCCACTTCGTCGAGCGAATAACTCGCCTCATCCAACGCCGTTAACCAGCGCTCGGCGTTCGTGTCAAAACGTGACAGCGCCACCAGCGTGCGTCGAACATTGCGCAATTGGCCAACCACGGTGCTGTCGTCGCCATCCAATGCGGTCGCGGCCTGTGCCGACAGTTGTCGAATTTCCTGCGCGTGCGTGAGAAGCCTGATTTCCCCGTCGATGCGTTCATCTTCGCCATCCTGCACGTTCGCATCGCTAATTTCCGCGACCAGAAACCGCAGGTAGTCGGCGCGACGCTCGGCTTCCCGACGGAGCGCGACGCGTTCGTTGGCACGTGATTGCAGCTCGTGCAACTGGACGAATAGGGCGGCAACCCTGGTTCCAACTTCTCGCGCATTTGCGTATCGATCGAGCACGTCGCGCTGCATTTCGGGTTGCATGAGGAACTGCGCTTCATGCTGCCCATGTACGCTGACCAGGTGCGCCCCAATCTCGGACAGGACCGCGACCGTTACCGGCGTTGCGTTAATCCACGCGCGCGAGCGACCGCCGGCTGACAGTTCGCGCTTTAGTACAACCGTGCCATTGTCAACGTCGATGCCTCGCTCATCGAGCAATTGAAACACCGTGTGTCGCGTTCCATTGTGATTGCTCAATTCGAAAATGCCTTCCACCGAACCGCGATCGGCACCAGTGCGCAAGCGATCACCCGCCGCGCGGTCGCCCAGCAACAAACCAAGCGCACCAACGATCAGCGATTTGCCGGCACCTGTTTCACCCGTCAGTACATTGAGTGCTGGCGCGAGTGACAGCATCACCGAGTCGATAACGGCGATATTCCGAATGCGAAGTTCAACCAGCATGATCAACCAATATGGCCACCGGGCGAATAGTGTGTGAATCCAAGCCTGGTCGGATACGACACAAAAAGGCGCCGATCAGGTGCCCGCGTCGCCGTCGCGTTCGCTGAGACCACCCCAACCAAGCTTCCGGCGCAGCCGTGAGAAAAACGTGTTGCCGGGGAAACGCACCAGCAGCACCGAATGCGGCGCACGTTTGACCAGCAGCGATTCACCCTGCGTAAATCTCGTACCCACCTGCCCGTCCACCGTTACCAAAACCTCTTCCGGCGAATACTCCGCATGCAGCAGCACCTCCACTTGTGGCGGTAGGACCAACGGGCGCATGGCCAGCGTATGAGGCGACACTGGCGTGACCACAATGCTGTCCAGCGATGGAACCACAACTGGTCCGCCCGCGGACAAGGAATACCCAGTCGAGCCGGTGGGCGTTGACACAATGATGCCGTCGGCCGAATACGCACCAATGGCCTCGCCATCCACGTGCACAACAAATTTCACGACGCGCGCAAATCCATCCTTGTGCAATACAACGTCGTTCAAGGACAGCCATTCACCGCGATTTTCTCCTTGTCGATCCAACGCGATTGCCGTTAAGGCCATCCGTGGTTCTGTAATAAAGTCACCGGCGGCAAAGCGTCGCACGCCGCTCTCAAATTCGCTTCCGCTGCACGCGGTGAGAAACCCCAACCGTCCCATGTTAATGCCGAGTATGGGGACGGCATGCGCGCCGAGGTAACGTGCGCCGCGCAAGAGCGTGCCGTCGCCGCCCAAGGTGAACAACGCGTCCAGTGTTTCGGGGGTGGTCATACGATCACCACGCTCGGCGAGTTCCCCCAACTCGTCTTCGAGCACGAGGGTCAACCCCAGCGACGGAGCGATGTCCAACAGCGTCTTGAGGGCCGACGGCAGGCCGACATACCCGCGGTGACCCAGCACGCCAATGCGCACTAGCCGGCCATTGCTTCGGATGCATGCAACACGCGTACTCGCGCCGCGATACCCGTTGCATCCAACTCCAGGGTGGACAACTGCTTCGCGCGTGACGCCGAGTAGATAATGCGATCCGGAACGCCGTGAACGCTGACACGAACGTTTGGTGCAAGTTTTTGAATGAGCGCGCTCATGTATGCACCGAATCCGTTCACGACGGTGCCTTCTTCGATGGTCAACACTTGTGTGTGATCCGCGAGTACCGCGTTCAACGTGACTTCATCGTACGGCTTGAGATAGCGACAGTTCACCACCGTAACGTTGAGCCCCTCGGCCTTGAGTGCATCCGCCGCGGCTTCGGCAGGAAGTACCATGGTTCCCACTGCAAGGATCGCGAACTCATGTCCGCGCCGAGTCACTTCCCACGTAGCGTGTGGCGTTGCGGGAATCTGCGACATGTCGGGAACAACGTCGGGTGTAGCATCGCGTGGATACCGCAAACAAAACGGCTCGGCCGTTTGCTCAAGACCCGCACGTAACAACGCGAGCATTTCGGTACCATCTTTAGGCGCGGTCACGATCATGCCGGGAATTGCCAGCATATAGGCGATGTCGTACAGCCCCATATGCGTTTCGCCGTCTTCGCCAACCAGCCCCGCGCGATCCATCGCAAACACCACGG
>JBDUBA010000157.1:0-23175 GCA_040004335.1 Gemmatimonas sp. | reverse complement strand
CTGTGCCTGTGCCTGTGCCTGTGCCTGTGCCTGTGCCTGTGCCTGTGCCTGTGCCCGTGCCTGTCTCTGTGCCTGCGCCTGTGCCTGTGCCTGTCTCTGTGCCTGCGCCTGTGCCCCTTCCCGTTCCCGTTCCCGTTCCCGTTCCCGTTCCCGTTCCCGTGAACGGACGAACGGCCGCCATTGCGCGTTCGAGTGAGTCGGGCGTGTGCGCGTAGTCGCGCAGCACGGTTGGTTGTGTGCGCAATTTCTCAAGACGCCCCGGTACCTGCGGCGCAGCCTGCAACCGTTCGACAATGACGTCTAACGATTTGCCGAGTGCCAGTGATGCAGCAGCGGCGGCCAGTGCATTGGAAACATTGAACTCACCAATGAGTGGCAGTTTCACATGTTTTGCGCCCGACGGCGTGATCAGCTGAAATTCGCTGCCTTGCGTTTCGTAGACGAGGTCACGCGCACTCACATCGGCATTCACGCTTAATCCAAATGTCAACGTTTGGGGCGCGTTGGGCAGTGCATGCCATGCCGGATCGTCCGCATTCACGATGGCGGTACCATCACGTGACAACAGACCAATCAAGCGACTCTTCGCGCCCAGATAGTTCTCCATTGTGACGTGGTAGTCGAGGTGATCACGCGTGAGATTCGTGAACAACCCAACCGCAAATGACAGCCCCTCAACGCGTCGCTGATCGAGCGAATGCGACGACACCTCCATCACCACCGTGTGGATGCCGCCGTCAACCAACGCGCGCATCAACCGCTGCAATTCGACGGGTCCGGGAGTGGTCAATCCATCACCACCAGGGAACACGGCCCCCGCACTTCCGAGCAATACACCGAGCGTGCCGATGGACGCTGATGGACTGGATGACGAATCCAACAGATGCCGCAATAATCCGACCGTCGTTGTTTTGCCATTCGTGCCCGTCACACCAACCAACTGCAGCGTTCGCGCGGGCCAGTTGTAAAACGCTGCGGCCGCCACCGCCGCCGCGCGACGGCCATCGCGCACCACAATCGCTGGAAGCGTTGTGCGCGAAACATCTTCAATCATTGCTCCGGTTGCACCGCGTTTCTCGGCCTGTTCCAACCAATCGTGTCCGTCCTGCGCCGCTCCGCGCACTGCAACGAAAACACTTCCAGGTGTCACGCGACGACTGTCATCAACCAATCCTGCAGTTTCGGCGGGAAAGTTGTCCGCAACGGAAACCAGCAACCCCGCCGTTCCCAGCGCTTCAATAATGCGCGCCGATGGCACCCCTGTGCTACTCATGTTCCTGACTCCAGCAGCACGGAGGATCGTGCACGCGCGACAGAAGGCACCAATGGGGAACTCACGTGCCCGACTCCAACATCACCGCGGTTCCTGCACGCGCCAACGATCCGGCCGACGGTTTCGTTCGTCCATTTGCACCCGAAATCAACTTCACCTGAAAACCTGCGGCGTGTAACGTGCGCACCGCGTCACGAAGGTCGAGACCTGCGACATTCGGAACCAATATCAATTCAGCTTGCAGGGCGCGTACGGCCTTCGGTTTGTACGGGAATTGCACAACGACCGACGTTGCTGCGGGCATCGCAACCTTTGGTGCCGCGCGAACAACCAACGCCGTTGAATCCACCATCTCCGCGGAATCCGTCGCGGTCACAACACTCATCGGAAGCTTGCCACCTGCTTTCTTGAGTGCAACCGCGCGCGCGATGGAGTCTTTCTTGACGGCAGCGCGCAACGCGACCGTATCAATTTTTACGGGAACTGAACGAGCAACTGCGGCGAGCGCCGTGCGATCCAGCTGCGCATCGCGCGTAGCCATCGCGCCCTGCAGAATGCGATTCACCACCGGCGCCGCAACTTTTCCGCCAAAGATCAAGCCCTTTGGATCGATGAGGCGCGCGACAACCACGTACTGCGGACTCTTCGCCGGAAACATGCCGGCGAAGGTGGCGTTGTATTTTCCATCCAGATAGCGACCATTTTCGCTGCGGCGTGCCGTTCCGCTTTTCCCAGCCACATCAAACGTTTGCAAATTCGCTGCCACAGACGTGCCGCTGTCGACCACCGATTCCAGAATGAGACGTGTCGTTTCGGCCGCGTTGGGTGACAGCACGCGTCGGAGCACTCGTCGCTGGTGTTGATACACAACGGTTCCGTTGGCATCGCGAATTTCACGCACCAGCGCCGGTTGCAGCAACTCGCCGCCATTCGCAACCGCCGCGTACGCCACCGCCAGCTGCAACGGCGTCACCGACATTTCATATCCCATTGCCATCGACGCGGGCGTTTGCAAACTCCACAACTTTGGCAAGCTAACCCGACCACGTGACTCAGCAGGATACGGCGTACCCGGTTGCACACCAAATCCAAAGTCGCGCAGCACTTCGTATTCCTGCGACGCACTCAATCGCGACGCGAGTTTCACGATGCCAATGTTGCTGGAATTCCGAATGACGTCGCGCACCGGCATAAACGCAGCTTTGTGCTCGTCGGTAATTTGCCGCTTGTTGAGCACCCACGCGCCGCCTTCGGTGTTCACCATCTCGTCGGGCGTGGTCAGACCGCGATCAATGAGGTTCGCCACAAAAAATGTCTTGATCACGGAACCTGGCTCGTATGGTTCGGCCAGCGGTGTGCTGCTGAGCGGAACCTTGCCATCGCGATATCCGGCCAGCGCCAGAATTGAACCATCGCGTGGATCCACAATCACCACGTCGCCGCCGGTCGCGCCCGTGCGATGCAGCGCCAGTTGCAGCTCACGTTCACAGATATCCTGCAACGTGGAATTGATTGTGAGCGTGACCGAATGCCCCGGTGTTGCTTCAAATCCCGTTTGCGACGGTGTGTCAAAAAACTTGTTGTGTCCATCACGCAGCGAAGTGCGACGCCCCATTTGTCCGCGCAACAACGAATCCATTTCCTGCTCAAGCCCACCAACTGCCACGCCGTTCGCGTCGATCACCCCAATGAGCCGACGGACACCATCGGGCGCGGCAATCACGCGCTGCATAACATACTGCGGCATCATGCCTTTCAGCTTGAGCAACCCCTCCACATCGCGCGGCACAAACAACTTCGGAATTTCCACCCACGTTTTGGTTGAATCGAGCGCGGCGCGAATGAGTGGCTTCGATACGCCCAATGCCGTCAGTCCGCGCAACAACTCTCGACGATCATCCTGTTTGGCGGTGCGTTCGCGGCGCACTTGATTCGGAGCGAGGCGCAACTGCACCAGCTCGCGACTCTCGGCCAATACAACGCCGCGTTCGTCGAGAATTGAACCGCGCGGCGCCGGCAAGTCGCTTTGCTTGATCTGCTGCTTCGCGGCGTTCTCGGCCCAATACGGTCCGTCAATGAGTTGGACCTGGATCGCTCTCGCAATCAACGCCATTGCAAACAACACCAGTGCTCCGTGAATGAGCGACGTGCGCATCCGGCTCACAAGCGGTCTGGCGTTCGTGTTGCCTTCGTCTTGGTGTGCACTTCCGCGGAACGCCATCATGGAGTGCGACGACCGGCGATGTCGCGTTCGGTAGTGCCGGGTTCGGTCGTGACACGGCCGATCGCCGAGCGTCCGGTAGTTGCGCGGTTTGACATCCCGCGTTCGATATGGCCGCGTTTCGCGTTGCCGTTCGCAAAGAGTCCAGTCGACGACGAATTTCTGACCACCGTGGTATCGGTGAACGAGGTGTCCGCCACGACTGAATCACGCTGCGTGCCCGGCAATGGCAGATTACGCACTTCGAGTTCGGTAGCGACATGCATGCCCAGTCGACGTTCGGCCGCGGGTACAATGTGCGAGCGACTCGATGCTTCGTTGATATCGTTTTCGAGCGTGGTGCGGGCCGAAACCAATTCGCGCTTGCGTGATTCCAGCGCGCGCACGACGCGATTTTCCGCCACTGCAATTGTACGACGCCACACTACCAGTGCCGCAATACTGAGCAAACCCATGAGCGACAGCGCGACAATCACGCGCCCACTTATGGGTTTATGCGGTGTACGTGACTTGCGGGATGCGGCGCGGGCCATCGTTAAACGTGGTCAGCTTTCGGCACGACGCCACACACGCAGCTTGGCGCTGCGCGAGCGGGGATTCACTTCAATTTCCTGAGCCGCGGCCAGCACCGCGCGACGCGTGACCGTTTCGCCCAACGCAACTCCGCTGCAGGTGCAGATCATTTGTTTGGGCGGGCATGTGCAGGCCGTGCTCCAGCTGCGGAACGCGTGTTTCACCAGGCGATCCTCACCCGAGTGATAGCTGATAATTGCCAGCGCGCCGCCCGGTGTGAGACGATCGCGCAACCGGGGCAACGCACGCTCAAGGCCGTCGAGTTCATCGTTCACGGCGATACGCACCGCCTGAAAGATGCGCGCAAAATCGGGTGCACCACTGCGCGGGCCCAACACGGCGCGAATGGCATCGACCAAATCATCCGCGGTCGCGAGCGGACGACGCGCGCGGCGACGCACAATTTCGCGCGCCAGACGTGCGGCGCGTGGTTCATCGGCGTACGCGCGCAACAAGGCCGAAAGATCGACTTCGTCAATCGTGTTGAGCAGTTCCGCGGCGTCCTGCCCTGCGTCCTCGCCCATTCGCATGTCGAGCGGCGCGCCTTCGCGGAACGTGAATCCGCGGGTGAGGTCGTCGAACTGGTGCGATGAAACGCCGAGGTCCAAGAGAATGCCGTCGAAGTGTTCAGCGTTCGCGAGTCCGGCTTCATCCAACTGCGCGTAATTCCCAAGGAGCGCCCGAAACCGACCGATGCGTTCAAACTCGGCCAGCCGTTCGCGGGCTGCAGCGAGGGCGCGCGGATCGCGGTCGATGCCGGTAACGCGAGATCCGCGTTCGAGAAACATCGAGGCGTGCCCGCCTCCACCCAACGTGCAGTCGAGCACTGTTTTCGCGTGAGCGAGCAGTGATTCGACCTCGTTGAGGAGGACGGGAATGTGGTAGGCGCCTGCGCGCCCGGATGGGGGAGTTCGAACCGGGCTCACACCGTTAGTTGCAGAGAGGCGCGGCATGTTAGCCGTGTGCGCGGTGCAGCGTCAAGCGACGTTTCGTCGAGTAAAAATGTGCATTGTGGCAAAGCGCGCACAGTTGTGATGTCGGTTTTGAAATGCCATGAAATACGCGAGCCCGCTGTCGAATGACAGCGGGCTCGCGAGTGAGGAGGCGGACGAGCCGCCGCATGAACGTTACTTGCAGGCGTATGACTTGATGAGTGGATCCAACTGCGTGTCGAGCTGCATCGCCATTCCCATAAGCTGGTCCATAATGGGTTTCGGAGCGGACGCGCCGCCCTTTTGCAGGTTGATCATGGCATCAACACCCAGCGCTTTTGCCGACTTAGCCAAGTCGCACGACTTGGTTGGTTGCGAGGCCGCGGCTCTGATTTGCGCGAGGAGGATGCTGCTTGCGCCGGTCAAAAACGCCACCTGCGGTTTTTGCGCCTTCGTCGCTATGCTGTCCGAGTATGCAAGCATCGCGAGGGTAGAAGCGTAGCTGGTGTCGGCAGCAGCAACGTCGGTTTTTGTAAGTGCCTGTGACGCGTTGAACTTCGCGTTCGCGGCGTTGATGACATACTGCCGCGTGCTTTCTGCAGTATCACCCGCCGCGATTAATTCCCGAACTGTGGGAACGATCAGTTCGCTCTTACCCATTTCCGTGAGAAGGGCAATTTTCTGAGCACCAGCATTTGGTACCGGAACTTTCGCTGCGATTGCCTTGTCAAGTTTTTCAAGCGCTTGTTGTGGTTGCCCCGCCTTTTGTAGCATCTGGATTTCGAAGGCAACAAGAATCGCGTTTGTTGGGAATTTCTTCACGCCTTCGGCAAAAGCTGAAGCAGCCTTCTGCCAGGCGCTGTCCGCGACGTATGCCTGTGCCGTACGCAAGAAGTAGGTCGTGTCCGCAAAACTCGTGTCCAGACGAACGAGCTCCTGCCCTTGCGTGAACATCTCTTTCCAGTCCTTCATCGCTCCAAGGATCTGCCAGCGAAGCTTGAGCAGATCGGGATCACCTGGGTTCTGCACGACGGCAGAATCAATAACAGGACGCGCGACTGCCGGATTCTTTGCAATTGTAATGCGACTGATCGCATCAATTTGCAGGGCAGAATTCTTCGGGTCGTTCTGCATCATCTTGAGCAAAGTCAGCACCAACGAGTCGCTCATGCTGGGGCCGGCTTTATCGTATGCGTCCAGAATGAACTTCAACGCCGTGTTGCTGCGCGAATCAATCGCCGCAAGATCCTTGGCGATTTTCACGACTTCGTCATTCGAACCCTTGTTCAGGCGATACGTAGCTTCGAGCAGACACGCCCGCCCAAGCGTTGATTTCGGGTACGCCGCAATCGCCGCGTTCGCGAACGGAATGGCTTCAGTGTACTTCTGATCGCGCGCCGCAGTCGCACACTTCTTTTCGCCGTCCAGCTGTTTCCGCGCCTCCTTGTATTCCTTGACGATGATTTTGATTGCGTCGCCAAGCTTTGGTGCCTCGCCAACACCAAGCGGCTGCCGGGCATTGATGTCGCGCGTGAGCACCAAGTCGGCCTCGACGCGATAACCCGCTGCCGTTCTCGCGACCGTGCCGGCGATGTATTCGTCAGCACGAATCTGCACCGACAGCTGCTTCGCGTCGTGTGGCTCCAAGGCATCCGTGGTCGAGAATCCCGAAGCCGTGAGAAACGGATTGATTTTGTCCACGGGAATAACCCAGATCTGCTTGGGCGGAAAGGCCCCCTCGACTTTATCACGCATCTCTTCAGCGGCGAGGTACCCCAGCCCTTTTTCCCTTTGGGCGTTTTCAGCAGCAGGCGCCTTGAAGGTGGTGATCATGACGTGCATTGCGTCTTTGTCCGGCCCGCGATCGGCCATCGCCCCCATCGAGCGAATCTGAGCGAAGAGCGATGCCGGAACGGACATCACTGCAACAGCAACTACAGCAAATCCAAGTCGCATAGTTCTCACTTGCAGGCGGGGAGCGATTTCATGAGTTGGTCCGCGAACGAATCGTACTGGCCGGCGTTGGCCATCATCGGCGCGACTGCAGCGGGAGCAAATGCGGCGCCTGCAGGGAGGTACGTCATTCCGGCTAACGCATAGGCCCGTGCTTCTTTGGCCAGCGCACAACTTTTGGCTGGGCCCGCGAGTTGCGCCTTGATTCCCGCAAGATTGGTATTGGACGCGCCCATCAGGAAAGCAACCTGCGCTTTCTGCGGACCAGGACGGGCAAACGCGTCCGCTTCCTTGAGGGAGGTCAGAATGACGGTAAAGCTGTCGGTTGCAGCGGCAACATCAGTCTTCATGAGTGCGGCGGTGGTCGTGTATTGCGTCTGAAGTTCGTTCAGAATAATCTGGCGAACATTGAAGGTGGTATCGCCCGCCGTCAGCATTTCCTTCGCCGCGCTCACCACCAACGGACTTTTCATCTGTTGGAGGATGAGAAGTTTCTGCGTGCCGGCATTGGGAACGGGCACTTTCGCCGCAATTGCGCCGTTCAGCTTTTCAAGTGCCTGTTCCAACTGGCCCGCCTTGACGAGCATCTGAATTTCATAGGCCGCTAAATACACATCCGTTGGAAACTTCTTGAAGCCCTGCCCCGCCGTTGCCGCGGCCTCCACAAAATTGCTATCCGCGGCGTAGGCGTTCGCAGTGCTCTCGAAATAGGTCGTATCTGCCAGCGCGGTGTCGAGGCGCACCAGCTCTTTGCCCGCTTTGAACATTTCCTTGTAGTCTTTGACGGCGCCCAGAATCTTCCACCGCAGCACCAGGAGTTCGGGGTCGCCCGGATTCTGTACCACCGCCGAGTCGATAATGGGGCGGGCGATTGCCGGATTTTTGGCACCCGCAATTTCCGTAATGGCTTCTGCCTGGAGCGACGGGTCGAGCTGCATCATGCGGACGAGCGTAATCACCAGCGAATCACTCTTGCTTTCACCGCCGTCACGGTAGGACTGCGCGATGAACTTCAAGGCCGTGAGGCTGCGTGGATCGAGTGCAACCAGGTCTTGCGCCACCTTCACCACGTCGGCCATTGGGGCCTTGGATGAATACAGCGAATTCAAGAGGCAAGCGCGGGCAATGGTCGCTTTTGGATAGGCCGCAATGCCGTCTTTGGCAAACTGAATGGCGGCATCAAACTTCTGATCGCGTGCGGCGGCGTAACACTTCTTTTCGCCGTCGAGCTGTTTGCGGGCTTCTTTGAGTTCCTTGACGAGAACGGCAACCGCATCTCCAACTCTCGGCGCTTCGGCGACACCCAGCGGTTGCAGCGCGTTGATATCGCGGCTGAGCACGAGGTCGGCTTCGACTTTTACGCCCGTCGCGGTTCTTGTAGCGGATCCCTGAATGAATTCGTCAGCGCGCATGATGATGGCGAGCTGCTTGGCGTCGTGGATGGTTAACCCTTCGGTGGTCGAGAAATTCGATGCCTGGAGCTGCGGATTGATGCGGTCGACCGGGAAGACGTAGATCTGCTTTGCCGGAAACGCGTCTTCAACTTTCTTGCGCATCTCCTCGGCGGCCAGATATCCGATGCCCTTGTCCTTGAGTGGGTTTTCGGAGGTTGGTGCTTTGAAAGACGTGATCATCACAAGGGATGCGTCTTTTTCGGGGGCGCGATTGTTGAGCGATCCCACACGTCCGGGCTGCGCTGCGAGCACAGCCGGCACTGCGAGGGCCGCAAGAGCGGTCAGTCCAAGCCGTCGGGTAGCCATGTTATACCGAGCCATCAAGTGTGTGCACTCCGCACCGGGAAGCCGTCAGAACCGGTGGGCCAGAATCCAGCGCGCGCGTATTCGCGCGTGAGGGACCAGCACCAACGCGAAAAAAAATCACAGATCTGTGGGGGACTTCAGAAGTTCGCTCGCTCAGAAAGCACTCGCAAGGTAGGAAAGATTGCGATGTGGTTACGGTGGGTGCCTGATGGGCGAAGAGGGACTCGAACCCCCGACATCCTGCGTGTAAGGCAGGCGCTCTAACCAACTGAGCTATTCGCCCTACGGAAGAGTTTTACACTCGGTCCGGTGTGGTGTTGCAAGAACTTAGCCACGGAAAGCAAACGAGCAACTAAGGTGCCGAGGGGCTGCTTGTCCAGCGGGGGTGGGCGAAAAGATGGGGAAATGTTTGGAATGGGTATGCAGGGGATGGTATCGTTGCGCGTTCCGGACGAGTCTTATCTCCCGGCAACGCCCCGCAAAATGGAGACCGCGTCAGCCGACGGATTATGCCTGCACATCAAAGCAATTGCCTCGGATAATGCCGATGCACTGGGTTGGATGACACGAAGAATTGGTCGCCAGCAACAGCGCTCAACCGTGGGAAACGACGCGCGGTGTCGGAGTGAAAAACAAAACGCCCAACCGGCCAAAGCATTGCGCGACGCGTGCGAATGACAATCGGTATTCGACGATTGCGGTTTCCGTAACGACCGATTGTTGCATGAGCCAAACCGTGAACGCGTTCGCGGTGGCTATATGGCCGGGAGCGTTCAGCAAGTATTAAGCGCGATGCGCCGGATGGTCGTAGTTCATGCATTGGTTACGCGGACTGGCGTGAAGTCTTGCGGCGATTTCAAACGCCGTCCGTTCCTAAACGGCCGTGCTCAGCCAACGGTAGTGCCCGACGATGATAAACGGGAATTCCATCCCTCAAAGTCGCTGCGACGGCACCACGTGTGCGAATTGAAAATGCCGACGGTAGGCATTCGACGGTCGGAAACTCGCGAGATGTGATGGAGTATGACGGTTGAAAAAGAATCGGAAATTTTCTCACGTGCCGAATCTCAACATGGAGAAATCAAAGAATCGGAAATTTTCTCACGTTCCGAGTCTCAACATGAAGAAATTAAAGAATCGGAATTTTCTCACCCGCCGAATCTCAACATGGAGAAATTAGTGATGCAAATCATTGACACCCTGACCAGACGTTGCGCACCTCTCGCGTTCGCGCCCCTCCTGGCCCTGTTCACAAGAGAGGTCGTAGCACAAACGCGGCCCTCAAGCAATGATCGGATTTGGGTGGAAATTGGTGCCGAAGCAAACGTACAAAACCAGCAGTGCGGTTCTTGCTTCCGCCAAGGCAACGCAGTCGGTCCCGCCATTCTCGGTGCGATCGGCACAACGCTACCGCATGGATTCGGACTTGCCGTTGCGGGGCGTGGCTTTCAGGAATTCAACACGGAGCACACTCAGCACAGTCGCTACGTTCTCGTGCTCGTCCAATACGCCGTGCCCTCCATTTCACCGCTCACCGTGAATGTTGGCGCGGGGCATGCGCGTCACGACGGCGAAAGAACTGACGCCGATCGCAACCACAATTCAGGGCCCGTGATCTCTGCCGGAGCCGCACTGCGATTGCCGACCACGAGTCGCGTCGCATTCACGCTGAATGCCAGCGTTCTCAAGACCGTGCAAGGCTCCAGCAACTTTCGGCCAACGACCGCGACTTTCGGCATCGGTCTGAATTTCGGTATTTTGTGCCGAACCACTGGTTGTTAACGCGTCCGCATCAACAACAAGCAACCATTCGGGCCGGAAGCAATACCGCAATTCAATTCGCAGCGTTGCGTGCGCAGCAGAACACCGCTGAAGCTCACGATTACCGCATTGTCACCAACAACTGCTCCGCCCATTCTCGAGCTGCTTGCGTACAGTCATTTGCCAGTGCACCAATATTTCAGGAGAAGCGAATACTGGCGCATCGTTTACCGCTTCACAATCGCCAACGGCACCAGTACGAGATATCCAATCACCAGCAGGATCGGCGCGACGGTCTCGCCACCGCGCCAGAGGTCGGCGTAACCCAACACCAGAGTGCCCAGAGCGGCACCCCACCAGATAAAAGCGCGTGAGCGCGACGAGTTTTCGGTAGCAGTCATGCGAGGTAGGCTAGGCCTGCCCACCCCGTGTGTCAAGCGAACCAGACGAAACTGGACGCGCCGAACCACCGGTGTTGTCGCCACCAGTGTAGTCACTGCCAGTATCATCTCCGTCGGCGGCCTCTCCACCACGAACGTCCTCGCCATTGCCGTCGCCGACCGTACCGTCGCGCAACGCCACCTCCGCCTGCAGCGCACTCCGTCGCTCGGCCACCTCCTGCGCTGCCTCATTCGCGCGCATGATCGCAAGTCGCTTGTCATTCCGACGACGCTTGGACCAGTACAGGGGGCCGAGTGCTAACGCGATAAACGAGAACGCGAGAGAGATGTTTGCGATAAATGCCAGCGCACCATACTGCCGCCGCACCCGCTGGCGCCAATAGGCATCAAAACTTTCCGACGTCAGGCCGTACGCCTGTCGCAACGCCCGATCGTATGAACCCGTCCGTTTCCACTCAGCAAAAAAGAGGGCCAAGCCACGTTCGCGATCAATTGCCTGCATCTCCGCGACCGCCAGGTGCGACAACGCGTAGGTGTATTCTGCACGCGATGCGCCGCCGTAAAATCCAGCATTCAACGCATCGCCCGCGGGCAAACTGCGCCAAGCCATACTCACCGAAGTTTCAAGCGCGGTGGTACGCGACCATTCGCCAGCGGCTACACTTGCATACCCCTCATCAAACCAGCGCGGCGGAGCGTTGCCAAGGTGCTCGTGCAGTGCGAGATGGGCGAGTTCGTGTCTGAGAACTATTTCAGGATCGCCCGCGTCGCTGTTGCCAAACGACCCCTGCATAACTATGCGGTGTTCATCGGGAATAGCGATGGCCGCTCCCCATTCCGGCGCGCCCGGGCCAACCCACGCGCGAAACATCTCGGCGCTTGGCGCTATGGCGATAAGCACTTTCGCGCGCGGCTTCGGCAAACCGGGAAACGTGTCGCGGGACACTGCATAATGAAGCATTGCGTTGGCCATCCGCACATCACGCTTCTCCGCAACAACGGTGAACCGCCCGCTGTCGAGACGCACACCGCTGCCGGTAGCAAGCGTTGGTACTGCTTGCGTTGGCCCCGATTGAAGTCCCAAAGCTCGCGTTGGCCCCGATTGAATTGGCGCCACCTGTATTGGCGTCGATTGCGCAGCCGCAGTCACATTCTGCGCGGCAATTGCATGCACAACAAGCAACTGGGCAAACAGCAATGCAACGCGCGCTACGCGCATTCGCAAACGCTGCACCACACGCGACCGGTTTACTGCGACGGAGCGCCACCCTGTTCGAGACTCTCCAACAATTCGGCGCAGCGTTTTCCCCATGGATTGAACTTGTTCGCTGCCGCGCCTGCGCGCCATGACTCCTTCGCTTCCTCGTGACGTCCCGCAAACCACTGCGACCGCCCCAATTCATACCAGGCCTGCAACAGATTAGGTCCGAGTTCGATGGCCTTGCGGAAGAACAGGTCGGCGTCGTCAAACATCTCGCGTTCGTAGTACACCTGACCCAGATACAAATGCGCATACAACGTTGCCCGGCGGTCATCATCCAGACGAATTGCGCGCGACAAATGTTCAATGGCTTCGCCATAAATTTTCTTGCGAAGGCAGATGTAACCCACGTTCGTACGCGCCAATGCGTTTTGCGGCTCACGCAATAACACGTTGTGAAAGGTGAGGAGCGCACTGTCGTAGTTCTCCTGCATCATCTGCGCCCATCCCAGCAAGGATTCCGCCTCACTGCTGGCCGGCGCCAATTCCATTGCGCGCACGAATGCCTGCTCGGCGGCCACGGCATCGCCAGTTGACAACAATGACCAGCCTTTCTCAATAAAGGTGCTGGCGCCAAGGTGGTCCACGCGTCCCGTCGACGACGCGTGCACCGCATTGCCGAGACCGGCCGCAACGCCCGGGCTACCGCCATCCGAGTGCTTCCAACGGGCGGCGAGTGCCTTAACCGAATCTTTGAGTTCTGCGAACGCCGAGGCCGCAATTTCGGCCTCGCGATACAACGCGATAATTTCACCCTTGATGCGCTCGCGATCGTGCAGCGTGAGCGGACCATCCATCGCGCGCGCAATGGCGTCGCGTCGCGTTATTAACGGTGCACCATCGGGAACGCTCACGGGCGAAAGTGCGTCGAGTTGCTCGAGCAGGCCTGAATTTGAAACGGGGCTGGTCACTGTTTTGAAATCTCTTCCAACATCAGTGCTTCACTCGCAGTAAGCACCTTGCCCACATCGAGCACCAACACCACCTGATTGCGATGTTTCACCATTCCCATCAGATACGCGCCGGACAATCCACGCATCAGTGCCGGCGGCGGCGTTATTGACGATGCATCCACCGTGACAACTTCGGTTACGGCGTCAACAATCGCGGCGAGCCAATCGGGTTGCGTGTTGAACACCACCACCCGCGTTGTTGCTCCAGTTGCAAGACGTTCGCGCCCGAACCGGCGACGGAGATCGATCACGGGCACCATCACACCACGGTATTCCATCACACCCTCGAGCCAATCGGGCATTCCCGGAACTGGCGACGGTTGCGAGAACCGCACAACGCGTTCTACACTTTCCACGGGTGCCGCCAGCGTGTCTTCGCCCACCGTGAATGTTACGAGTGTTGCGCGATCAACTGCTGCCGCCGCCGCGGCAGCCGCCGCAGAGCGGTGCCGAGCGCCGAAAACGGAAGGCGCGGTGGCGGGTGCGCCAGGCGTGTTTGAATGGGGTGTGTCAGCGGCCATGATGTCCCGTCTCCAAGCGTGCATTAAGCCCACTATCGATGGTCAACGCATCCACAAACGCGCTTGCGTTCAGCAATCCAACCCATCGCGCGCCTACGCGCAACACTCCATCCAGCACGCGATCGGTGGCAATGAGCGCGGGCGGTGTGCGGAGTCCGTCCAGGTTGACTCGCGGTGACGCTTCGGCAGTATCAATCAGCACGGCGACAAATGTGTTTGACAGCGCGAGGATGAGCGCAAGCGGGTCCGACTGGATGCGTGGAGACTGCAGAACCCGAGTGGCGTCGTAGACAGGTAGCACCTCGCCTCGCACGCGAAGCACACCCAGTGCGCCACCAGTGCTGCGCGCCGGTTCGATGTTGCTTCCGTCCACAATTTCCTCAATGCTGCTCAGTGGCAACGCAAATCGCTCGGCGCCCAGATCGAAACACAACAGGTCCGCAACGTTCGCTTCAGCTTCCTCTGCGCGAAAAACAGTTGTCATGACACAATTCTCATGGAGCCCGTAGGCCGATGCGACAAGGTGCGCACACGTGGTGATGATTTCGCCGCCAGCACCGAAACCGCCGCACCAATAGTGTTGGCAACGGCGCTGAGAGCAACGATATAATCGGCGCCTGCATGATTGAGCGCGGCAACGGGCATTCCGGCAATCACCGCCGATTCGCTGTCCTGGACAATTCCCACGGCACCGGCGGAGCGCATCAACCGCAGACCTTCCGCGCCATCACGTCCCATTCCGGTTAACACAACGCCAATTGCCGAGGCACCAAACACTTGCGACACGGTCTTGAACAGTGGATCGGCCGCTGGTCGAACACCCCATTCAGTCGGATCGTCATTCATGACGAATCGCACACCTTCGCCCCAAGGTTGCACGCGCATGTGAAGGCCACCCGGCGCAATGTATACATGACGATTTTGAATCGTTTCGCCGTTCACCGCTTCGGACACGGGGAGTGGTCCAAGTGTATTGAGACGCTGCGCCAGGCTGGCCGTAAATCCTTTCGGCATGTGTTGCACGATGAGCACCGCCGCATCCAGATCGCGCGGCAACTTCGGAATCACTTGCGTGAGTGCGGCGGGTCCGCCGGTCGATGATGCAATACACACCACATTCCGCACCGCATTGTCCGACAGCAGCGCCAACGGCGCACCTTGATTTGCTGCAGCCAGTCGCGACGTGCGCGCCAAGACATTCACGCCGCGCAAATTGGTGCACGACGCTGCACGCAGCGCGTCCAGCAACTCTTCCCGCACGCGACCAAGATCGAGACTGATGGGTCCCGATGGCTTACGAACAAAGTCTACCGCACCCAATTCCAGCGCACGTATCGTCATCGCGGCGCCACCGTTGGCGCCCCCCGCACTCAACATCACAACGGGCCGCGGCAGCTCGCTCATGATGTAGCCCAGTGCGTCGAGGCCGTCGAGGCCGGGCATGTGGATGTCGAGCGTGACGATGTCCGGATTGAGCGCGTGCACTTTGCGCAGCGCATCTTCGCCGTCACGCGCTGTGCCAACCACGGTAAACTCGCCGCTGGACGCAACGACGTCGCTGATCATGCGTCGCATGAACGCACTATCGTCAACGACGAGTACTTTCTTCACGTGGTTTTCGTTAGAGAGAGACATCACCCTTGGCCAGTGAGCGCACAAACAGCGAGCCTTGCTTGACGTCGAGATACACGCTCCGTCCGTGCGATCCGCCGACATCTTCGGCGACCACCGGAATTCCATGGGCCAGACATGCAGCGCGAGCTGCTGCGATGTTACGCGTGCCAAGCGGAAATGCGCCAGCCGGCAGTAACGAGCCGAACATGCTTGACCCGCCCACCAGACGCGCCCCAATGCCATCGCGCGCGCCCAGCTCACGCATACGCGTCAGCATGGCGGGAACGGCGGTCGATGCGAACTTACCCGGGAGGTCGCGTTGCGTGGACAACGCTTCGTTGGGCAACAACACGTGCGCCATCGCACCAATGCCTGCGCGCGCATCGTGCAGCACGATGGCGACACACGAACCCAAGCCAATGGTGGCCAGGGTAATTGGTGCAGCGCTCACTGCGTAGTCGGCAATATTCACGCGAATTTGCTTCACGTGAGGGGCCGACGAAACATCCGCTCACGCAAGTTGAGAGACTCAAACTTGTCGCGAGCCGGACCAATCAGTGTTTCCACTTTACCTAACATCAATATGCCACCAGGAACGAGCGCGTTGAACAGTTGATCAAACAGCAATGCCTGCGACTCGCGCGAGAAATAGATGATCACATTTCGACAGGCAATCAGATGGAAGCGCCGAGGCGCCACGTTGTCACACAGCAGGTCGTGCCGCAACACGTGCACGCGCGCGCGTAGTTCCGCGTTGATCACTCCGGGATCGCCCGCGCTCACCCAACGACTGCGCCTGGGTTGCGCAATGTCCGCGAGAATACTTTCGGCGTATCGGCCGGCGCGTGCTGCCGCGAGCGACTCGACATCAACATCGGTTGCTTCCACGCGAAATCGATTGAGCCCCACGGTGTCGGCCAAACCCATGGCGAGAGAGTATGGCTCCTGCCCATGCGAACAACCAGCGCTCCACACTTCGAGCATGTCCGAAAATGTGTCGCGCAACAATGGATACGCAATCGATTCAAGCGCGTCAAATGCATTTGTGTCGCGGAAGAAGCGCGTGACGTTGATCGTCAAGGCGGCCAGCAGCTTCTCCCATTCCGCTGGTTTCGTGTCAAGCACTTGCTCGTACTCGGCAAACGTGTGCACGGCATTCGCGCGCATACGAACACCAATGCGGCGGCGCACGCACCGGTCCTTGTAACCCAGACACGGCACTGACCGCTCGCGTTCAATTTTACGCAACAAGTGCGCAAATTCTTCGGTTTCGCTTGAGTCCTGCATGTTCGCCATCATGATCACGAGGAAACACCCGCCGTTTGCCCGCTCGTGTGCACAACCGGCCTCGCTCGAACAGCGCTCAGGTTGGCCTGCACGATACGATTGCCCGGATCGAGTTTGAGCGCTTGTTCCCAACTCTCGCGCGCTTCGTCCACTGCGCCGCGGCGGAAATGAATATTCCCAAGCTTGAGATGAACGTCGGCACCATGCAAGGGAGCCAACCGTACAACGCGCAGGAAATCTTCGGCCGCCTCATCGTATCGCTGCACACGGTAATGGTAGTCACCAAGATTTTTGTGCAGATGGGCAACGTTGGCGTCTTCCAAAAGCGCATGTTCAATGGCGCGAGCCGCTGTTTCGTAGCTGCCGCGGCGCTCGTGGGCGACTGAGAGATTGTTGTGCAGTGCGGCCGCATGTGGATGCACACCCACCCCATCTTCCAACACGGAAATTGCGCGCTGCACATCGCCTGCCAACGCGGCCGCGAGCCCGGCATAGTGGTACCAGGCGGCCGACGGTTGACGCGCGCCCCACAACGCCTTTGCCGTTCCCAGTCGTTCCTCGGCATGCGTGAGTTCACCGCATTTGAGTGCAAGGACGGCTTGTGCAACGCAGGTGCGCGGATCGTCGCCACCACCGCGACGAACGGCTTCGGCCAGCGAGAGTTCCGCGTCGGTGTAACGGCCAAGCTGCTCGAGCGCAAACGCGAGATTGTGAAAGACCGGTGCTTTGGCATCGGGCTGCTGTGATGCAACGGTCAACACATCACAACCCTCCACCCACTCGTTGCGACGCAAATGCACCAGTCCCAGGTAGAACCGAGCCGCGGTGTCTTCGCTGCTCAGTTCAAGCACGCGCCTGAACTCGCGCTGCGCTTCATCAAACATGGCGGTCTTATAGAACGCAACACCAAGGTTCCGATGTTCGGCCACACGACTTTCGGGTGACGGTTGACGACGCGCGGCACTCCGGCCCACACGTTGCGCGTAGCCTGCCGTTAACAGACCAAACAGCGCCTTGCCAACTTCGAACTCGTTCAGCCCTGATTTGTTCACGACCGTGGTGACGTCGTGCGTACCATCGAGCCACGGGGCGATGCGTTGCTGCTCGACACTCAGGCCCACTTCACGGTGCGCAATGCGCCCCTGATCAATTTCAAAAATCAGATCGAGACTGGGAATCTTCTTCGCAATCAGCGTCCACTCGTCAACACGGCGCGCACCTTCCAGCAGCAGCGAATCGGCGTTGATAGAGACCAGCGTATCCTGGCTGGCCGGCCGTCCTTCGGCCTCGAACGTGAACGTGCCCTGCGCCCAGCTGAACAGATGGAAAACCGCTTCTTCCACCTGTTCGCGGTATATCGCTTCGAGCTGTTCGCGTTCGACCAACCCTTGCGCCAGCAGCGTGTCGGCCAGCTCACGATCGTCAGCCGGTGTTGCAGTAGATACAACGCGCGCGAAGGTGTCCGGCGCCAACGCGCCGTTGCGCACCAACTTATCACCCAGGCGATCATACCGATTCACCACCGACGCGTGCACAATTCGGCCGCGATCGAAATGGATCGAACCGAAACTCCCGTCGCGCGCGACACTCAGACATCCGGTCTTTTGACCAAGCGCCAGAAGTTGCAGTACGTCCGTGAGGCTGGCCTCGGTGAGACTTCCCTTGATGGCCACTAGCGGAGTTCCTCAATTACGCGGCCCGATAAATCCGGCCACTCCCACATCACTTTCTCCGCATCCATGAAAAAATCGTCCTGGCGACCGCGTTCACTCCGTAACGCAGGAGTTGGCACTGGCAATGGCGCCCCTTCCAGTTCGCGACGCGCTATGTCCAGCGTTAATGAGGTGCCCTGCACATCGGCGGCGGCCGACAGTCGCGTAACAATGCCGGCCAATTCGCGCACACTCGAAACGTCGCGATCGGCCAGCCAATTCACGATTGCCTGAATCGGATCGTGGCCGCCCTCGAGCAACCAACGCGCAATCAAGCGCTGACGCATGGCGCGATCGGGGCCCTGCAACGCCACCACCAATCCCCCTTCGAAGCGCGAGCGCAATCGGTCAGCGAAGCCGGGCATATCTTTCGGCGCACGATCGCTGGATAGCACAATTTGGCAACCGCGTTCGTACAGCGGGTTGAACAAGTGAAATAGTTCTTCTTGTGTGCGTTCCTTGTTCTCGAGCAAGTGAACGTCGTCCAAAATCAGCACGTCCGCCGCGCGATAACGCGCGCGCCAACGTTCAACTGCGCCTTCTTGCATGGCGCCAATCAGTTCTTCCATGAACGTATTGGCAGATACACAGGCAATTGACAATTTCGGGTGCCCAATGCGCAGCGCATTGCCGATGGCATGCACAAAGTGTGTCTTGCCCACACCCGACGGACCGTGCAGGAACAGCGGGTTGTAGCGTTCACCCGGGTTTGACACAACCGCATCGAACGCCTTGAGTCCAAGCTGAATGGCACTACCGCCTTCCATTCCACTACGCGTGTACGACGGAATGGGCGCAGGCAGTGGAACCGCGGATGCGAGCGCGCGATCAACGAGGAGTTGTGCGTCGGCGATCAACTCTGGATTCCGAAACGCCGGCTTCCCGCGAAGCGCTGGATCCAACGCGGACGCCTGCACTTCGAGCGCCTGCAGATGTTCGATGGCGGCGGTAAACGTTGCCAACAATCCATTCACATCGGGCGGCTCGGCCAGGCCCATCGCGCGTTCCAGCACCGTCGTGATGTATCCTTCACTACGCCAGTAGTTGCAGGCTTCACCAATATGAATGCGCCACTTCTCCACCCGCGTTTCAACCACTTCCGTGACGTCCGCGAGAAACCCTTCGTACTCCTGCCCCGACGCCCCAAGCATTGAATCTGGAATCACAACCACAGGCGGGGTTGCCGGACGCGCAATGCGGTCGCCCAGTACGGCGCGCACGTCGGCGGCCTGCACGTCGCCGCCGCCAAGTTGTTGGAACGCCGTCAATCGATTGAGCGCGCCCTTCAACTCGCGAACGTTGCCGAACGGCAGTCGTGCAACTTCCTCCAGCACACCGTCTGAAAACACCAGCGTGCGATCCGAACACGAATTGCGCAGAATGGCCAACCGCATTTCGAAGTCGGGTGCGCCAATGTCCGCAATCAATCCGCCCGACAAGCGCGACAGCAGTCGCTGATCGACATCGGGAATATCCTCGGGCGGTCGATCACTCGTCATGACCAGCTGTCGCCCACGGCCTTGCATCAAATTGAACAGGCGCAGCAACTCATTCTGCGTTTCGCGCTGGCCAGTGAAGAACTGCACGTCATCGAGCAGCAGCAGATCAACGTTGTGAAAGTGTTGCGAGAACGATTCGGTCTGTCCTGTTGCAATCGCGCGATGCAACCGTTCAACGACTTCCTCTCCGGTACTGAATTCCACACGCAACGACGGCTGCGCCTGGCGCGCGTGATACGCGATAGCCGCGACCAGATGCGTTTTGCCAAGTCCGGGAGGCCCGTACAAGAACAACGGGTTGTACGCCGTGCCCGGCGATTCACTAACAGCACGCGCCGCGGCGGCCGCCAATCGGTTGCTCGAACCGATCACGAAATTCTCGAAACGATAGCCGCCTTCCGTCATGCCACTCATACGGCGCTGTCCGCCAATTCTTGTTGAAACACATCGCGAGCACCCAGGCGTCGCAATACTTGCATGCCAAGCGCGCGGAGCGTGTCAAACACGCCCGTGCCGTCGGAGGCGCTGGCACCGAATTCCGGTGCGTTCCGGAAGTTCAACGCGGTTGATAGTGCTTCGACGCTCAGAATTTCGTCTGTTGGCAAGTCTTGCTTGTTGTATTGAAACACGAAGGGCAACGAGCGCGCGGCCACAGACTGGTCGGCGAGATTGAGGTGAAGATCTTGCAAACTCTCCAGATTTTCTGCCAGACACTCGCGGCGACTGTCCACGACAAACGCTACACCATCGGCCCCTTGCAGCACCAGTTGGCGAATCGCGCGATTGTGCGATTGCCCTGGAACAGTGTAGAGCTGAAAGCGCACGCGATACGCGCCAACGGTTCCCAACTCCACTGGGATGTAGTCGAAGAACAGCGTGCGATCACGTCGGGTTGCCAACGACGTAAGACTGCCCACTTGATTGTCGGGAAGTGCCGAATGCAAATACGACAAGTTCGTAGTCTTGCCGGCGCGGCCAGGACCACAATACACCAATTTGCAGGTAATCAACTTCGTGGCGTGATCGACGATGGGCATGATGGGCTCACACCGGTTGGTTAACGTGCAGCAACATCTGCAAACGCGTCGCGAGATCAATCGCTGCTATTGCATGTGCCTGGTCAAGCAATATCTGCTCGCGGGTTGCGACGTCACGATCACAATTCAACGCCAGCACCGCGTTCCAGAAACTCAACGCCTCGGTGAAATCACCGCGGCGCGCGGCCGAATCACCGCGTTTTCGCAGCCCCTCAGCTGAGGCACATTCAACAACATCTTTCTGAGGGGATCTGCTCGCCGCCACGCGCGACACCTGCAACGGCGTCCGCAAGCGCGGCAATCCGTCCGGCGTGATCACGCCAACGCGAATGGGATCGAAAATCTCATCATC
The DNA here is from genome assembly GCA_040004335.1 of Gemmatimonas sp. Lineage (GTDB taxonomy): Bacteria > Gemmatimonadota > Gemmatimonadetes > Gemmatimonadales > Gemmatimonadaceae > Gemmatimonas. Next base: position 2,065 of record JBDUBA010000157.1, on the reverse strand, counting down.
AGCATCATCATCCAAGGCGTCCGGTGCATCCTCATGCATTGCCGGCACCCACAAATCGACGCCTGCCCTTCCCGACTGGGCCACGCTTGACGGCGGCGTCGCCTGCGCACGCTGCACCCGCGAAACCTCGGCCAATTTGAGCAGGCCCGTTCCAATCAACCCATGCACGATCTCGGCAACCTCCAAAAGATCGCGCCCCAATGATCGCGCAAGCACCGACAAGTCACGCTGCCCGTCCACACCGGTCAACACTTCCCACTGCTGCGGCTGCAAATTCAATAGAGGCAGTTGCCGAGGTTCGACGTCAACAAAAGCCGGCACGGCGCGCGCATTCGGAATGCGATCGGACAAGTGGTCCCACTCTTCGCTTCGGCGCGCGCCTTCCATCAACAACAGCTCGGTATGCAGCCGAACACCCGTGCGCAACGAACTCGCCGAGTCGTTATCGGGCACAAACCGGAATTCGCCATCGTTCCAGCACAACAGTTCCAGCGTCGTACGTTCAACTGCTTGGGCCGCGTCCTGTGTCGAGGTTTCAGTGTCCAAAGCCGCCGGAATCGCCATGCCGCGAATCCCGGCTCCAACTATCGCGCCAGATTCAAACAGAATGTGTGCGTTCAATCCAGCGAGCGGCGCTTTGAGGCGCAGTTCACCAGACTTTCGCGTGACCGCGAGCAGCTGACAAACTTCGGGAAGCGCGAGATCGCGCAAGTTGCCTTCCAGGCTCATCGTGCCGCGACCCGCGCAGAATTGGCAAACTGCAGGCGATCGTTACTATCTCGTGTGCGACCGTGCGCGCTCAACAACGTCGCTTGCATTGTGAGTGCGTCCACGTGGTCGGGGTTGTGCCGCAACGCGCGCGTCACGGCCAAACGCGCGTCGTTTTCACGACCAACCTGCAGCAGCGCGGTGGCAAGGAGCGTGAGGGCGTCCGCGTCCCCTGGCATGCGATTCAGGTGCGACACCAAAACAGGCAACGCGTCAATAGCGCGATCGGTGCTGCAGTGCAATCGCGCGAGTTCCAGCAGCGCATCGCGCAGCTGCGGTGCTACGGCCAGCGCCGCGACCAATTCCAATCGCGCGGCCAACACGTCCTTGCGCAGACGCAGCAACCGAGCAATTGCGACACGCGGAGTGGGTCGCATGGGGTCAACGGCCAACGCCCGACGAAACAATACCAGCGCAAGTGAATCTTCGCGCAACGCAACTGCTACGTTCCCAACGAAGTGCAGTAGCGCCGCGCTGCCGGGTTCGAGACGCAGAAATCGCGCGATCGCCGCACGGGCCCGACGAGGCTCGGTTGTGGTATCGCGCCACTCGGCCGCATGAGCGGCGGCGAGGAGCGCGAGCGTCTCCGGTTCGTCTTCGTCGGCCGGCGTGCATTCGTGCAGCAGCTTCTCCAGCACATCAAGCGCTTCTCCGCCTCGGGCCAGCAAACACTTCGAGCGCGCTTCGCCCAACGCCGCGCGACGCCACACCAAACGTTGCGTGGACAATTCTGGGTTCCGACGGACAAGTGCATAGCGCTCGAGTGCTTCCCCATGCAGCGAACGTGCGGCAAAACTATCTGCATCACGAAACAACTGGTCGGCCGAGGTGGGTGGTACGTTCGCCGAAAGAAGCGCGGAAGTCTCTGAGGCAAACACACCGCTCGCACCACCGAATACGTCAACAACCGGTGCAGGCTTGTTGTCGATGCGTCGCGGTACATCTGGCAGCATCGCGGAAATCGTCGCGACATCGATCGCCGCTCCCTCCAGCGGGTTGATTGCGCGCAACGCCAGCAGATCGAGCGACCCCACGGCATCCGGGCACTCCTGCTGCAGCTCTATGCCAACCGTCAAACGGCTTTCGGCGCGAACCGGCGCCAGTTTGAGCGCGTGCTGCGTTTCGCGCAATGCACCTTCGGCATCACCCATTTCGTGCAGCAGCTGCGCGAGCGCGTAACGTGCTTCTGCGTGATCGGCGCGATGTTCAATGGCCGACGAAAACGCCCGGCGCGCATCATCCGGACGATGCAACGTTACGAGTACGCGCCCCATCTCGTGCCACACATCCGCGTGCG
>JBDUBA010000396.1:0-2104 GCA_040004335.1 Gemmatimonas sp. | reverse complement strand
GCAAAAAGCAAACGCGTTAACACGGATGAGTCGGATTTAGCGGATCAATCGGATACGTCATTTCCCCGAGCGGTAGCGACCTGCTCATCATTTCGACTTTCATACGGCTTCCATGACACGGCACTCGCGGCGACCGTTCGAAACCCCGTTTCTCCAAACGCACGATCATTTTTCTTTCGGCACTACTTGCATTCAATCTGCGAACGCCCGACTTCCAACATCGACGCGACGTATCCGATTGATCCGCAAACGAGCTGTTGCTGTTGTACGTAGCGTTGCCGCCGCGAACCAATCCGCTGTTCCTCTGCAGCACGTGATTGTATGATCGCGTTGCCAACACGCATCAACGACCACGGCAAAACAAAAAGCCCGACCCTCTGTTGAGAGAGTCGGGCTTCTGAACAACGTGAGCAGTGCCGCGTTTAAACGGTTTCCGTCGCGTCCGGACTCGGTGGAGGACTGCCACCCATGCCCGTTGCCGCCGACGCGGTGCGGAACGCATCACGGAAGGCATCAGCGGCGCGATTGATCACGTCGCCAACTGAATCGACAGCCGACTTCGCCTGCGCCGCGTAATAGTCCGTGGCTTCTTTCATATCGGCGCCCAGAGGGCGCGACTTCTCATCACCGCGACGGATGTATGTGCCTTCGAGAATTGCCGCATACGTTCCCGACTGCACCCATCGCTGCAATTCACCGACTCGAACGGTGTGAAACGGATGTTGACGCAACGCCGTGTTCATCACTTTGAATACTGTGTCCCATCCATCCCCTTCTTCGTATTCGGCGGCCTGCGCGAGATACGCATCGAGATCGATGGTATCGCCGTTCAATTTGCCGCCGGCCATTTTGAGAAACGACATCATGCTGGCTCGTGGATCCTGCGTGCCCAGCAATCCGGCGCGATCGGCGGAGAGTTCGGATTTGCGATACCACTCGAGCAGTGCCAGCTGGAATGGCAGTAACGCGATCGTTGCGAGCATCGGTAATGCGCGTGAGCCGAACGCCAACAACAGAATCGCGATGGTGCGATACGTGGTGTGCCCGCTGATGATGTGGCCGACTTCATGCGCGAGAATAAAGCGCTGTTCGTCTTCGTCGAGCACTTCGAGCGTCGCAGAATTGATCACAATGAACGGCTGATCAAAACCGACGGCCGCCGCATTTACAAACGGCGTTTGCGATACAAACAATTCAGGCTCGAGCTTGCCGGAGTTCGGCCAATCAAGGGTCTCGAGGACTTCCTGATAAATGGCGTACAGTTTGGGGCGCTGCGTGGCACCGACCCGCACGGCATCGCCCTGGAACATGTTGCGAATGCCGCGTTCGCCAAAGAACCCGGCGACCTTGCGCACCACTTCGTCGAACCCCGGCAGTGAACGCAGCGTGTTGAGAGCAGCCCGGTCGGCGGGATGCTCCCACGACACTGAGGAGATTTGTGTTAACGGAACACGTGCTGGCATTGGCTTGAGCTCACAGGAAGGAGTGCGGATCCGTACGTGCGAAAGGCGCGTCAGGTTCCGATAAACTTGTAACCCTCAGGAAAGGGCCTGTTCGAGGTCGCCCAGTAGGTCTTCGACATCCTCGACCCCGCAAGAAAGCCGGATCATGCCTTCGGTAATTCCAACCGCGGCACGTTTCTCAATGGGGATTGAGGCATGGGTCATGGACGCCGGGTGGCTGATCAGGCTTTCGACGCCGCCCAGTGACTCCGCGAGTGTGAAAACGCGGACTTTCTGCAGCACCTCGTTTGCCCGTTGCTTGGTGCCGAGTTCGAGGGAAATCATGCCGCCGAATCCTGACATCTGGCGCGATGCAAGTTCGAATTGAGGATGACTGGGGAGGCCCGGGTAGATCACGTTTTCGTGCCCCAATTTCTCGGCCAGCCACGCAGCAATCCGGCGGCCGTTGGCGTCGTGTTGGCGCATGCGGAGCGGCAACGTTTTTGTGCCCCGGAGGGCCAGCCAACAGTCAAATGGGCCGGGAACCGCACCCGCCGCATTTGCGATGAATTGCAGCCGAGCGGCGAGATCATCGTTAAGAACGATCGCGATGCCGCCGATCATATCAGAGTGACCGTTGAGATACTTGGTGGTGGAATGCC
>JBDUBA010000443.1:0-23456 GCA_040004335.1 Gemmatimonas sp. | reverse complement strand
GTCGGCATACCAACAATTGGTGGTTGATCACCAGTGCGTGAAACGAACCTTCCCGACGAAGTGAAACGTGAAATGGAGGCATCGTCGTGAAGTACAGCAATCGTGTCGCCAGCGAGCCTGACGGTCTTTCCAAATTGGCGGAACTCTCCGGGTGCTTCGCCCTTGTGCCCAAACGTCGACCGGTATTTTCCCGACGCGTCGTAGACACGGAGTTCCGCCGCGATTCGTTCCCCAACAACGATGCGCCCGTCGGACAAGTAGAACGCACCACGAACACTTTTCAGCGTTTGCGTTTCGTTATCCTGCGTGCCAACTACAAGCGTTGGTTCCGCAGACAGCCGCAGTTGTTGCGACGCCGTCCACGCGGGTTTTGCATTCATCACAATGCGAATGCCCGCGCTGTCACGCACAGCCTGAGCCGGGAGTTCACACGTGCAGACACTGCAGATTGCGGCGAACACCAACAACTGTTCGCCAATGAAAGTTTTTCTGGTCATCAGTGGGATCTCCTTACCGGGAAAGCAACGCGTGGATACGCGCCGCGTTAGGGTGACGTTCTTTATCTTCCATCATGCGAAGCGAGAGTTCACGTACCGAATCGGCGCGGTGCTCCAACATGAAATCGCGATCGGCGCCTCGTTGCACGAGAAATTCCACCACTTCGACCATCTCGTGAGCAATGGCGAGATACAACGGTGTGAACCGACCGGGTGCATAGTCCACTGAAACGCCGAGGTCCAGCAAGTCTTGCATTGCTTCAAATCGGCCGTTGATTCCGGCCACATAGAACGCCTCCGACAATATTTCAGTGTCGGACGCGTTGGGCCGCTGGGCTCGAGTCATGACAGGCGCCACCCCCAACATCAACGCATCGGGACGATCACGTCGCGCGGCGTCAGTCACTTGCCCGCGTTTGTTGAGAAACGTGCGCATTGTGGCAACATCACCCAGCCCCGCCGCAATCCAGAACGCCTTGCGCGGTTTAACGCGAGCCGCAATCAGATCGACTGCTTCACCGTTCATGTAACGCATGATTGCGTATTCAAGCACGCTGGCGCCGTTGGGCGGCACCCAGTTTGGATCTGCACCCAGTTCAAGAAACGTCTTGATCTGCTCGGTCGGAATACGAAAGAATGGACCGGCCAACAGCTCCGAATTCAAATGTTGTTGAACTTCGACCCCAGCGACGGCAAGTCTGTCCAGCAAATTGCGCGTCGCTGTGTCGCCAACTTGCATGAACTGTTTGATGATCTCCCACACTGGGCCGATGCGGAGGGAGTCATTCAACGACGGCCCGTAGAAACAGTCCGGGAACGTTTCGAGCACACGCACCAACATGTCGCCGTCGCGATTTCGTATGGCCTCGAGCGCCTTGTCCGTACCGGTTGGCGCGCCTTGATACTTCGGATGCTTATTGCGCCACGCATCTTCTTTGAGTCGAGCTTGCATCGCTTCCCAGCTGGGGAATTTGCGCAGCCGTGCGACGACCAGCTGCGCCTCAGCCTCGCTCAGTGTTGAGTTGCGAATCTCAGCATTCGTTGCGCCATAGAATCGCGGTACAAACGCAGCGATGGCCGCGAGCTGCGACTGGCTGAACGCAGTAAACTCGGCGGGCGCATCGCTCGTATACTCAACAACATCGTGCACGCCAGTTCCGTTCCCTTTCAGCAACCTTGCAACTTCGTCGTTGACGTTCTTGCTGCTGAAGTTCCAGCGGTTGGGCCCACTGAGTTCGTGCAATTGCCACGTTTTGTAGTATGTCGAGAGTCGGCGCCAGCTCGCAAATCCGTATTCGCGGGCAATCAACAGGTGCGCGTCCGACAATTTCATGCCAGCGTTTGGCAATCCCGCGCGCGGTTCTTCGCGTCTCCGCGCCTCCGCGTAAATTGCAGTTTCCATTCCTGCTTCTGCGCGAATTGCTGTTTCGTGGCCAGTCTCGGCGTGAAGTGTGGTTTCCTCATCCGTTTCCACGTTCTTTGCTGTTTCCTGCGCAACTGAAACACCCAACGTCGATTCCAGTACCATTCTCCTGGCCCGCTTCTTTTCAAACTCAAGGTTCGGGCGCGCCGGTAACGGGCGCAGTCCATCAACAGGCGATTTCGAAGTCGTCATCTCAGCGCCTTCCCGCCAACATCGCATGAATTTCCCGGACACCCGGTCGCTCCGGGTAATTGTCCATTCCCACCTTCGACATGTGCATCGGCGAGTAGTGGCTGGGCCAAGCCTTGTAGTGCGGATTTGCGCCGCGCGACATGAGCATCTCAACCGAGCCGACCAGTTGATGTTCGACGCTCAAACACAGTGCGTTACACCAGATGGGCGAGTAGTCAATGGGAAAGCCGAGCTTCAGTAACGCGTCGACTGCTTGTGTTCGACCATTCAGCACGGCCAACGTGAACGCCTCCCACACCACTTCGCGATCGGATGCGCCAGGACGTGGCGCGCGCGTTTTGTGGCGAGCGACGTTGAGCGTATTCGTATCCGGCCGATCGGCGCGTGCGGCCGTCGTCGGTACTCCCGATGTGCTCACGAACTCCAGCATTGTTTCCACGTCGCCCATTCCCGCGGCAACCCAGAACGCTTTGTGTGTTACCGGTAGCAACGGTGCAATCAGATCCAGCGCCTCGCCGTTCATGTAGCGCACTATGGCGTGATCCAGAGCGCCATGCCCGTTCGGTGCAATCCACAGAGGATTGGCGCCCAGCTCGAGTAGCCCGCGTATGTAGCTGGTCTCAGCTGGCGTGTGTTCGTCGCCAAGCAGACCGATGTCCAGATGCGCCTGCACGTCGAAACCAACAGACGACAAAACGTCATACATCGCGCGAGTTTCCGCGCCCGGTGATTGAATCAGGAGTTTGATCACATCGCGAACGGGCCCGAACTGTGGTGTGCCGTATTTCGGGGCCTGCACCCAATTCGGGTTTTCCAGAAAGAATCGCTGGAGCGCCCGGGCGTCCCGATTTCCAATCGCGGCTTTCTGCGCGTCGAATACCGCGCGTGTGCGATCGCGATTCGGCGCTTCGGCCAAGCGATGCGGTTTCTCCTCTTCGATCGCGGCCAACATCGAATTCCAATTCAAAAACCGGCGCTGTCTCGCCACCACCAACTGCGCTTCCGCTTCCGTGAGCGTGTCTGCCGATATCTCTTCGTCGCTCAATGCATAAAATCGCGGCACGTACGTTGCGATAGCCGCCAGTCGACCCGCATCATCCGGCGGCGCCTCCGTCATGTGCTTTCGCGAATTGCAGTTCTTAAGCAAGTCCGCGGCTTCGCTATTCACGCGCGATCCTTCCAACGAATACGGAGACGGACCAGTGCGCGCATGCTCGTCCCACTTTGCATAATACGCCACCAGATTTTCCCAGCTCGCAAACCCATACTCGGCTGCGCACAGCTTTCGTGCACGATAGATGGCAACTTGATGACGTTCCGCAAACGCCGCTGCACGTTCTTCTTCGAACGACAAACTCAGTGGATCGGGCAACGCTGTGAGCCCCTCGGCTGCTGGAATACCCATGATCAATTCTTCCCGTTATTAAGAATCAGCGCGTGCACCTGCTGCGCCAAAACATCAGTGGATAAATGTTGTTGCTGCATTCTGGACAAATCGCGCGGCGATTGCTGATCGGGCCACGCTCTGAAATCAGGATCGGCGCCATGCTCCAATAGAAAGGCCACCACGGCCACCAATCGATACGACACGCTCACATGCAGCGCGTTGTACCACACCGGCGTGTAGTTCACGGGGAATCCTCTGTCGAAGAGCGCTTGCATCGTGTTCAAACGACCATTGAGTGCGGCCATCATGAACGCCTCCCACACCACTTCCAGATCACTCGCGTCGGGTCGCACGGTGCCGCCAGTACCCAAAATCCCAGCATCAGGTCTGTCCTGACGCGCGGCCTCGGTTGGCACACCCTGCTTGCTGATGAACTGCAACATGGTTTTGACATCGCCCAATCCTGCTGCGACCCAAAATGACTTCTTCGCCGTCACACGTTTCGCAATTACATCAACCGCGTCGCCGTTGCCGTAACGAATGATGGCGTGTTCCAACACCGTGAAGCCGTTGCGTGGTGTCCATTTTGGATCGGCGCCGAGCTCCAGCAGCGCCTCAACTTCGGGTACGGTCATCTTTGGAATAACCGCGCCCAACAATGATGTATTGAGATAATCCTGCACGTTGATGCGCGCGTACGTCAACACGCGCTCCAACTCATCGTGATTTCGCTCTAGCACGGCTTTCTTTGCGGCCACCATCGTTGCCGAATTTGGCAGCTGCACTCTGTTCCCAATATCGGGAAGTGCCTCGGCAAAATCGTTGGCGGCTTTCCAATCGGGAAAACGGCTGCGCCTGGCTACAACCAGCTGCGCTTCCGCCTCCGACAACGTGGACGCAAATATTTCCGTGTCCGACAACCCGTAAAAGCGTGGGATATACGCCGAGAGCGCCGCGCCTGTTCCCATCGCGTCCAACGGCTGCGGATCCATCACATGACGCGCGCTGAACTCTTCCAGCAGTTGCTTCACGCTCCGTTCAAGATCGATACGCGCTTGCGGTGTCAGTTCGGCACCCGCACGATCGTGCATCTGCCAGGTGTTGTAATACGACGCGAGCTTACGCCAGCTGGAAAATCCATACTCGCGCGCAATCTGCAGCTGCGCTTCCGCCAAACCGATTACGCCGCCTCGCTCCTTGACGAGTTTCTTCGCGCGCTTCTTCTCAAATTCGAGATTTGGTCGCGCGGGAAGTGAACGAAAATCGCTCGACGGTAGAGGAGTGCTCACGCCGCTGCCTTCTGATTGATGATCAAACCTGCGGTACCGCTTTCCGGGAAGTGCTTCAGCCACGACGTTGCCATTTCGCGCGGTGACGGCTGATCGGGCCACGCCCTGAAATCAGGATTGGCACCTCGCGTCAATAGCAAATGCGCGACATCGTGAAGGTGGTATTCAATGCAGCAATGCAGGGCTGTGTGGGAGAATGGCGTGAAATCAACCGGAAGCCCCCGATCGAGCAGCGCTGCAATGACGTTCAACCGACTGTTCATCACGGCGATGATGAACGCCTCCCACAGCACGTGTGTTTCGGAAACACACGGCCGGTCAATGTGCCCAAGCGGAATGGTGTCCATCAACGAAACCCTCGGCCGGTCCCGACGCGCTGATTGCGATAGTTCACCGTTGGCCTTGAAGAACGACTGCAACATGTCGATATCGCCAATTCCCGCGGCAATCCAGAACGCCTTGCGCGGTTTCACGCGGTCGAGCAACACGTCGACCGCTTCACCCGACCCATACCGTATCACGGCATGTTCCAACACGCTGAATTTGTTGGGTGCAATCCACTCGGGATTCGCGCCGTAATCAAGCAACACGCGCGTCATTGCTGGTTGCGGCATCATGATGCGAGGTCGCGCACCGTCGGACACTTCGCGAATTGGAATACGGTCGCCCAACAACAGAATGTTGAGATGCCCTTGCAGATCAAAACCGGTTGATCGGATCCACTGCAGCATCTCTTGTGGGTCAGGCAAACCCGCAATGGCCTGTATCAGAAATCGCCACAGGAATGCTGAGCCGGAAAACATCGAGCGGTCAGAAAGCGGCTTGAACATGCAGCGATTATCAGTAAACAAACGGATGATACGTTCCTCGTCCGTGTCGCCTTTCGTCATGCTCGCAAACGTTACCGGCTTCGCCTGCATCCGGTGGAGGCGAAAGCTGAGTGGAGGTAGCGGTGTTTCGACATAGTTGGCGCACGTCGCCATCAGCGCGTTCCATGAATCGCAATGCCGGCCACGCGCCACAACAAGTTGCGCTTCCTCGACCGTCAGCGTCGACGAAAAGATCTCCTCGTCGGTTCGCCCGTAGAACCGCGGAACAAAACGGCACAGCGCCGTGCCTCGTCCCGAAACATCCGGAGGTTGCACACTGAACTGTTGGCGATTCTGAAACTCAAGCCGAATGCCTTGAACCTGATTTTCGGCCTGCGACAACGATCCGATTGTAGGGCTGTGAGTTCGCCGAAGCAGTTCCCAGTCGGCGTAATAACGCTCGAGCTTGTGCCAGGAATCAAACCCATACCCACGCGCAATCAGCAGCCGCGCTTCATCAAGCTTGAGTTTCTCTCCACTGACCCGCGCCAATTTTCGCGCGCGTTTGCGCTCCCAGTTGATGTCGGGGCGCGGCGGCAGCGGACGCACGTTGTCCGCGGCGATGATGTTGTACACACTGCCTCCTTTCGTAGCAGCCCGTGTCCGCGAGTGGGCCTGAAAAGAGGAGATGAGTCCGCAGGCAATTGCACTACGTCAGATGGGAAAATCCCTGCCCGCGGACCGGAGGCGCTCCGATGTGCGCCGACCGTATACTGTGGTGGCGGCGCGATTTGGTCAAGCGGCAGTCAAAATCAGAACACAAATCCGAAGGACAGCGGGATCATCGAGAAGCGTGAATATGTAAATTTTTGCTTGTCAGTGTTCGCCATTCCATACCGCATTTCAAAAAACGACTGAATTGGACCAAACTCAAATCGATAGCCCGCGCCAACATCCATCATCAGATCGGTCCCTCGGCGCTGCGTGGTGTCACGCGCCAACACCGTCCGCAAGTTCACTCCACCGACTCCGCCAAACGCGTACAAGCCGTTCTGGAAAGGCAATTCAATGTGCGCGATGCCGGTCACGATACGCGTATAGTTCTTTCCGTCAAGGTTTTGTTGTGCAAGACCATTCTGCCTGAACTGAACGGTTCCCAGGGTAAACTCCGGACGCACGGCCACTCGCAGTCCAGGAATGCCGTAAATCACCGAGGCGCCCAAATGAAAACCGTTTTCGTTCAGGTTTTTCACATCGCCTTTCGGAAGCGTCAGGCCACCATCAATGACAATCTTGAAGGGGCGGGTGTTGAGTCCGTCTCCCCCCATGCCACCCAGCGCATCACCCTGAGCAACTACCGTGGTTGAGGTGACCACCAGCAGCGCCGCGGTGAGCGCTGCACTCAGCAGGGTGAAACGATTGGCGGTCATCGATAGTCGGCGTTGAACGTGCATAAGAACCCGTGAGAACGTTGAATGGATGGGGACATCAGGTCGTTCCGCTTCGCACCCTCCGCCAGCAACGTTCAAAATCAGCGCTTCTGTCGAAAATGTCAGAGCTGATCGTAAACGGCATCCAGCATGGCTGCGACGTTGTGTGCTGTAAAACCTGCAATGCGTAAACGCGCTTGTTCCGCACGAGCAGCGGCGCTGACGGCATCGTTCAGCACCCTGAGAATACCTTGCGCCGTATCGCGAATGTTATCGCGCTCAACGATGACGGCCGTTTGCGCATCCAGCAACTCGGTGTACGCAGGAATGTCTGAAACGACAAGCGGGCAACCCGCCGCCATCGCCTCGAGCACGGAGTTTGGACTGCCTTCGTACCGACTCACCGCCAGGCACAGCGCCGCTCGCTTGAGCAGTCCAAATACATCCGGCCGATGTCCGGCCAGCACTATGCGATCGCGTAGTCCAAGTTCTTCGATACGCGCCGCGAGGACGGAGTGTAAAGGACCAGTACCACAGAGCAGCGCAACTGCGTTGTTCGTCGCGAAGGCCAATGCGAGTGCATCGATCATCACGAACAGATTTTTTTCGTCGGACAGGCGGCCGGCGTAAAGCACGACCGGACGACCCTCGAACGCCAGCGGCAACGGAGAAACGACGGCGTCACGAATTGTCGCCGTTTCCACCACATTGGGAACTACGTAGATACGATTTGGCGTCACACCTTGCGACCGCCAATACTGAACGCCACCCGTGGAGTTGGCCACGATGGCGGCGGCACGCCTTGCCAACCGAGCACGAAGACTGTGCTTCCAGTGCGCAGGATATCCCGCGGCAGACGAACGTTCGCTGAGCACCCATGGCGTACGCGTGGACAGTGCTGCCAAACCGCCCATCACATCCGACTGCGTCAGCCAGCTCTGCACGATGGTTGCCCGCACGCGCGAGATCAGCAGGCGCAATCGCCAGAAGTGCAGCGGATCATGATTGCCGGACGCTGGCATCACGTGCACCGTAACTGCGGCATTGGCGAGCGCGGCCGGAATTTCCGGAAGCACCGTTGCCACATGCACGTCATGCCCCCGCGTCGCCTGCACCGCGGCCAGTAAAGTCAATTGTCGCTCAGCACCGCCGCCAGCCAATCCATGGATTACGTGCAGCAGCCGCGCCATGGGATTGGATTCGTGTGAGGTGCGATGACCGCGGGCGGCCTTGACGAAAGCGACGACACCCGGTGACAGGAGCGTCAGAATCAATCGGCCCGAATCTGGAAAATCAACGAGGCCCTGGGAGCGGGTCCCATTCTGGCGCGAAACTCTATGTGCGCCGCGCACGTAGTCGGCTCATGACGCCCTCCGTCGTGTCGCCCGAAGCGCACCCGCCACTCCGGCCAGTCGAATTCGAAATCCTGCTAACGCTCGCCAACGGCGAACGACACGGATACGCAATTCTACAGGAAATTGCCGAACGCAGCCGCGGCGAACTGCAGCCTGAGACAGGCACCATGTATCGCGCACTCCGTCGCTTGGTTGAAGGTGGCCTCGTCCGCCCTGCTGCGCGCAAAACGGCGCGTGAAGATGATGATGAACGGCGGCGGTATTACGCGATCACCGCATTGGGAGCACGCGTAGCAACCGCCGAGGCTGACCGAATGGCACGGCTGGTTGCGACTGCCCGACTCGCTCGGCTTCTGCCTCACACCGGCTCATGACAGGTTCAGTAGATAGAACCGAACAACGGCTCAGGTCTGCCTATCGCATGTTGCTGCGCAGTTATCCCGCACACTTCCGTGATTTGTACGCGCTGGACATGGAGGAAACGTTTGTCGATCAGCTTCGACAGGCGCGACGTGAAGGAATTCTTGCACTGCTGCTGTTGCTGTTGACATCAACCGCCGACACCGTGACCAACGGTTGGCATGAACGATTAGCGCCACAACCAAAGGGGTCGGCCATGTTTCACTGGATGGATGTGCGATACGCGATGCGACTCCTGCGACGCAGTCCAATGTTTTCGCTGCTGACGGTGATGGTGCTGAGCGGTGGATTGGGACTCGCAATTTTCACATTCTCGTTTCTGCACACCGCAATACTGAAACCGATTCCCGTATCCGACGGCGATCGCGTGGTGAGCATTCGGCAGGAAGTGGGCACAAACAGTAGTCCGTTTGACGCCGTCGATATTGTCGCGATGCGTACTGGTGCAAGAACGCTCACGGATGTTGGCGTTTACACATCCAGGATATTCGTGCTGGGAGACGACACGCACCCTCGCGTCATTGATGCCACCGTTGCGGACTGGTCGATGTTTGCATTTACGCGCGCACGACCCGCACTAGGGCGAATGTTCAAACACGAGGACGCCGAGCGTGGCGCCGAACCGGTCATTGTCTTGAGCCAGCGGTTGTGGCGAACTGCATTCGGTTCTGACTCCGGCATTGTGGATCGCACAATTTTGCTGAACAACGTGCGCACGCATGTGATCGGTGTGATGCCCACCGGGTATGGATTTCCAGTCGCGTCGGAAGCGTGGGTTCCACTCGCGAACGATGTGATGTCAACGTCAAGGTTTGGCGAGAACGAATTCCAGGTATATGGGCGGCTCGCTCCGGGTGTGAACGCAGAACGTGCGCACGCCGAATTACGCGTCTTGTACAAACGTGCTCGCGAGACGGATCGTGCCAATGCATCGGGTGACGTTGCACGCAAGATCGGTGAACAGAACATTATCAGCGACGTCGCTGTTGAGACATTTCCGATGGCGCAGGTTGGCGAAGACGGTCCATTGATATTGACGGTGCTCAACATTCTCGCCGGACTGATTCTGGCGCTGGCCTGTATCAACGTTACGAATCTGTTGTTGGCGCGCTCCAACGAACGCGTTCGGGAAACCGCGGTGCGACTGGCCTTGGGTGCGTCGCGATCACGCCTCGTTATGCAGAGCATGTGGGAGAGCATCATCCTTTGTGTTGCGGGCGGTGCCATCGCAACCGCAATTGCCGCGTGGGGATTGGATGCCATCAATGCGTGGACCAAGGCCAATCTCGAAGGCAACATGGCTTTCTGGTGGGTCTGGGGACTCGACCAGTCTGCAGTGATTGCTGCGGGATTGTTTGTCACCGCAACCATCGCGGTGTTAGGAGTCGTCGTATCGGGCCGCGCCACCAGTTTGCAATTTGTGGCCGTGCTCAAGGACGGCAGCGCACGATCAGGCAGTCGCCGGGAAGGACGCGTAGTGCGCACGCTTGTAGTCACGCAGGTTGCCACGGTTTCCGTCCTCATGTTCTTCGGAGTACTCGCGGGAATTGTGGCGTATCGCGTGGCAAATATTGATGTTGGATTTGATACACGCCGCGTGATGACAACAGTTGTTGGGCTTGAAGGAGATCCGTACGCCAAACCTGAACTGCGCGCGACGATGTGGACCAATGTGCAACGCATGCTGAGCGTTGCGCCGGCGGTCAATCACGTATTGTTGCGCCGAACGATCGGTGCACTGACCGACGAGAGCGGCGAATTTGAGTTGAAAGATCAGGCAGTATCCGACAAGACAACGAAACCACGCGCATACATCCAAGCGCTCGAAGGCGACGTTTCAACGCTTGGCGTCACCCTTCACAGCGGTCGCTTGTTCGATTCGCGCGATGCGCAAGGTGGGGCACCGGTTGTAATTGTCAGTCAAGCTTTCGTTGACAAATATTTCGCGGGCGTCGCTCCGCTTGGCCGGCAGATCAAGATTGCGCGTGAGTCGGCAGAATCGTCGACCGACGCTCCAGTTGCCGGACAATGGCGCACCGTCGTTGGCGTAACGAGCAATCTCGTGCTTGGTGTACCACTCAGTCCAACGCGCAGTGCAATCGCGTTGTTCATTCCGTTGCCGCAGCTCAACCCACGCGACGCGGAAATATTGTACACACATCGCGGTGATGAAGCCGCGGGGCAGGTTGCGTTGTACAACACGCTCCGCACACTCGATCCAAAGATTCTGCCGCCCGATATCCGTTCGTACGATGACGTGCTGCAGAAAACGTCATTGATTGCAATTTCAACGGCGAAGCTGTTTGCCGTGTGTTTCGCATTCGCGCTGTTGCTGGCCGTCAGTGGCACGTACGGATTGATGGCGCGCAACATCGGCCAACGCACGCGCGAAATTGGGGTGCGCCGCGCACTCGGTGCGACCGACGCGACGGTCATCCGATTGCTGTTGGGGCAGGGCGGTCGCCAGTTGGGAATTGGCGTCGTGATTTCGCTGCCACTGATGGCACTGGTCGGCCTCGGATTCTCCAAATTTTTCCCCATCGGGGCTTTGACTGCACTCGCAAGTGCTTTGATGGTAGGCACTTCCATTGTGGCAGTGGTGTTGCTGGCCACGTGGATTCCCACGCGCCGGGCGGTCGCGATCGAACTGCGGGACGCGTTGTGGAAGGAGTAGAGGCGCACGCTCGTGACGCGTGGTGGAAAGAATAGAGGCTTGCCCAGTAACGCTCGCTAACACGCACAGCCAACGGAAAACATCGTTTCGCCCCTCAAGCCTTGAACCGCGGCAGCGTTCGGGGTACGATAGGCAAGTGACGCTGGTCTCCCGTAGGCCCCCCCGCCAGAATTGACACATGGCACACTCGATGACGCGTGCGCTCCGGCCCCTGAGTATCGGATTCGTTCTGGGTTCCGGATTGATCGCCAACAACCACACAAGCGCGCTGTCCGCGCCCAAGCTTGCGCCTCACGCGGCGCTTCACCCTTCACCAAACGTACGTACGGTTGCAAACCGGCCGCGAAGTGTCGATGGACAAGACACGGCGGCGGTGCACCGCGAGCTGCGCAAGGCTATTGAGAAATTTCAGAATACATGGCGCAAAGTTTGGGAGAAGGATGATCTCGAGCGCCATGGGTACATCAATCTCGCAAACATTCGCGGATATCAACCGCGCGCAGACGGAGTAGTCACGGATCCTGTCTGGGAAGGTGATCGCGCGACGATGAATCTCACGCCCGATTTGCGGCGGTATCTCGCGATTCTCTGCAATATCGATTCACCGACGGATGGTCAGATCGAAGCGTGGAAATCGGGCAGTCGCAACAACATTGGTTCGCAAGGGGGCTTCGCGGCATCCAGCATCGCTGCAGACCGAATAGCGGGCGGAGCGATGATCGGATCCGGCAAGGTTATCGCGGGTTCCCCGTCGACAGACGTGAATTTCGTGACTTCGCGCCTGATCCAAACGACACCCAATTTCGGTGGCATTTGCCCATCATGGATTCCTCCCGACGAACGTATTCCGCTCGACGAAGGTGAGGCGATTGATCTCGCAATTACCGTCAAGAAGCGCGAACCGCTGCGTCGTGATCGTGAAGTACTCATTCGGGTGATCGCCGACGCACACGCGAAATACCCGAAGGATGATTGGATTACCGGGCAGTTAGTTCGGTTCACGATCGATCAGCGCTCACCAACGCGTATGGTGGAAGCCGCGCAGAGTTGTCAGGGCTCCGAAGAGTTATGCGCACGATACCTCGGACTCGCCGAGCAACACGCCAACAACTTCCCCGCGGCCGAAGCCGCGTATCGTCACGCTGACTCACTAAAACAAGCGGCCGTGAAGCCCGATAGCGCGGGCTGTATGGACAAGGAAACGCTGCTGGTGCTCGATCACGATGACAAGGACGAAGCCGTCAGGCTCAATTGTAAAGACCAGGGCGCGTTCGAGGAGCGCATGTGGTGGCTCGCTGACCCGCTGTGGAGCGTCAAAGGCAACGAGCGCTATGTCGAGCATAACTCGCGCCGAGTGCACGCGACGTTGCGCGCAGTGCTCGATCGCGACGAGCGGTATGTGTGGGAGCGACTCGGTGGTGGGGCAGCGATGCGTGAACTGGTCATTCGTTACGGTTGGCCAGGGTACACGTACTGGCCGGGCGCGGTGTTCGAAGGTGAAGTAACCAAAGTGCGTGATGTCATGATTCCCACGCGTTTTGTGTTGCCGCCGTACACGGCCAAGGAATACAGCTACGATCGCACCGCACTCATTCCGGCAGGGAAAGCACTGCGCAACCCGCTCACGGCCAAGCCCGAAGACTTCCAGCTCGTATTGCCCGAGGGCAAAGAGCAGGACCAGTGGTGGCCGCGCGAGCACATGATGCTGTGGACCAAGGTTCAGCCCATGGCGGTGCCGCAGGAAGTGCAGTGGCGGCGCGACACAACCATTTTGTACGAGATGGCGGTGGACCATCCAATCAGCTCGCTCGATACGGGTGTGACTGGTCCCTCACCGGCAGCGTTGATGGCCTCCACCGGTCGTGATGACATCCGCACGCTCTACCAAACGGCCATCACCCTGGGCCAGACGTTGCGCATGAGCGGCGAATTTTCTTCCAAGCCCTTCGTGATCAGCGCGGAAGTGAATGCACGCAGCATTCGCGAGCCAGCCCGGCGCTTGCGGTACGGCGTGCATCCGCCGCCAACACTTTCGGAAATGAAAGCGGATGAACACGCCATCTCCGACCCGGTAGTTCTGCAGCTGCCGGCACGAGGCGGAACATTACCCAACACACCGGCCATGGTTAAACCGTTCATCGCGGGGTCGTTGGAGCTTTCACGCAACGACAACGTGGCTTTGTATTGGGAAAGTTACGGATTCTCTCCCACCGATTCCGTCAACTTCGAGTTGAAGATCAATCGTCGTGATGACGTCAACGTGGCGCGCCGGATTGGCAGTGCACTCGGCATCGTATCCGATTTGCGCGATAGCGTCAGCATCAAGTGGAGTGAGCCTGATGCGCGAAACGGCGGCGCGGTCATCGCGGGACTCAAGAAATCAACAATTGGCCGGAGCATCTCGCTCGACTTGAAGTCGCTGCCGCCGGGTGAATATCTGACAACGATCGTGATGAGTCGTAGTCGGAGCGTGTCGGTGCAGAGCCAGCGGCGGTTTACGCTGAAGTAACATGCTGATTTAACGGTAGACTTTGCGTGACAGCTGTGACTGCACGGAGGTTGCTCACGGGCCAGCTTGCGATGTCACCGATCGCAACTGGCCTGTGTGGTTTGTACTTCCGTCGAGCTCCTCAAAGATGGTGAGATTCTTCGGTCGCGCCCGCTCAAAACTTTCGTTGTTGGTCGTGCCACTCCTCGTGGGAATGGTGTCTCGCGCTGAAACGAAAAGCGCGTCGACTGGTATTGCGACAGCGAACATTGACACTGCCAAAGTGCACAAATCGCTGCGCGCAGCAATCAACGATTTTCAGGACGAATGGCGAAAGGCATGGAAAACATCGCAAAACGAAACACATCCGCCAATCAATCTGATCGCAATTCGTGGAATAGACGGAGCTCCCGGTGACCGGGAGTTAGGAAATCTCACGACCGATCTGAGAAGATATTTGTCGATGATTTGTTTCATAAACTCGCCGTCCGAAGGTGGATTCGGTGCCATCCGAAGGCGCACCAATCTCAGGAACACAGGAACGCGAACGCAGTCGCCGAGTCAGATGAAGCGACCGCAAGGTTCCGACGCAATCAAGGAAGAAAGCGGAATTTCGTGGGCAACGCCGCGACAGATTACACCGCGCCCCAACGTGGGTGCGCAGTGCCCACAATGGATTCCGCCCGAAGCTGGCGTTCCGCCTGATGAAGGTGAAGCGATCGATCTTGCGCTCAAGGAGAAGTATCGCGACGCAATTCGTCGACGCCGTGATGTGCTCATTCGTTTTCTCGATTCCGCACAAACGCAATTCCCTGAAGACTACTGGATTGCCGGGCAGCGCGTGCGTTTCGTGTACGATCAGCGAGATGCCGAACGAACATTGGCAGCCGCGCGCACTTGCCGAGGCGATCTTTCGTTCTGCGCCGCGCTGGTGGGATTGGCGTTTCAGCAGACGGGAAACACTGCAGCGGCAGAAGAAGAGTTTCGTCGCTCGGATTCCGTCAGTGCATCGAACGCGCAGAACAGGAAACAATGTTTCGACACGACGATGTTGTGGCTGATCAGGTCTGGTGATCGTTCTGCTGTGGCGGATGTCTCGTGTGAGCGGCAGCCTCAGACTGTGGAGAATCTGTGGTGGCTGGCGGATCCTCTCTGGAGTGTTCCGGGCAACGAACGGTACGTCGAACATGGATCGCGTCGCATACAAGCCACGTTGCACGCGATTGATGAGCGGGATGAGAGATATCCGTGGTTTCAGAAGGGCGGCGGAGATGCCATGCGCGAACTCGTGATTCGTTATGGATGGCCAACCTACACCTACTGGCCCGGCTCTCAGCTTGAAAACGAAATGGATCAGTATCTCGATGGCGTCCGATTTCCGCCGCGCTTTGTAGCGCGACCTTACACTTCCAAGGAATACAACCCAGATCGAACGGCTTTTATTCCACGGGCGCATGCGTTCGCGGATCCGTTCAATCTGACAGATGACGATTGGGAACTGACGCGACCTGGAAATCCGGATGATTGGTGGCCCGCCGAGCACATGGCGTATCTCACGCGAATCGTCAAACTTCCCGAAGGACAAACAGCGGCTTGGCGACGCGATACAAATATCGTGTATCAGTTGGCAGTCGATGATCCACGGCGCGCATTGGATACCGCGAGTTCGGCGCCATCGAGGGCAGAACTAATCGGTGGAACCAGCAGTCATGCAACAGGAAAGCTTGCAGAAACTTCGATTGGCATTGGGCACACCATGCGCCTCAAGGCTTCGATTCCCTCAAGTCCGATTGTTTTGAGCGCAGAGGTGCTCCCGCGCACACCGCTGGACCAGGCGATGCGTTCGCGATTCGCATTTCATCCGCCTCCCGCATTACGTGACATGAAAAAGGATGAATACGCGATTTCAGATCCGGTATTCATGCGCTTGCCAAATCGTGAGATGACGGTTCCCACCAGCGAGTCGGACGTGCTGCGTTTTATGGCAGGTAGCCTGGCGTTCAGTGCGAACGAGCAATTGGCGCTCTATTGGGAGAGTTATGGTTTCATTCCTGGAGACACCATCCAGTTCGAGCTGAAATTCAAACGTGTCGATGAGGTCAACGTGGCGCGAAGAATCGGTTCGTTCCTTGGCGTTGCATCGGCACAGCGCGACAGCGTCACCATCAAGTGGACAGAACCCGATGCCCGCCACGCAGCGACCGAACTTCGTTTCACCAAACCAACCGTTGGTCGCGCATTGGCTGTCGATCTGAAGGCGCTCCAACCTGGCGCCTACGCAGTTTCCATCGAGATGCGCAAGAGCAACAAAATTGCGGCTCGCAGCGAAAGACTTTTCACAATACGATCGTCGAAGTAACGAACGACCAGTAGTCTATTCGTTCTTCGTTGGATCGACGTAAACGATTTGCACCCCGGCCGAGACTGAGCGGCCGTGCGGCGAGAATGTCACAAGTTTGCCCGCCCGCGGTCGCCCCGACTGAACCATCCTCACAATGCTGGTGTCCATAATTTCCATCCGAAAACCAGTTCCCAGCCGCATCACAAAACCTTCAATTGGCTCTGTGCACGAAAGGGCCGACGTTTCAAAAATGCTCCGACACTTGCGCATTCTTGACGCTTTCAAAAGGTCGCCAAGGTCGGAGGTGCGCATTGGTCCATCCGGCGCCAACACCACACTGAACTGCGTCGCACCGTCGTTCACATCCCAGCGCCACAGATAGTATCCGTCACGTGCGCCCTTGGGTAACTCAGACAAAACTGCTGGTTCATTGTACGTCATGATGACACGGAAGCGCGTAACCGCAATCGCATTCGCCTTAAGATTGTTTAGTCCCGCCGTAGGGGTGACGGCGGAATTGATGCGCATTTGACGGCTTTGCGCGTCGGCTGATATCGACGCGGCCTTCTTTTCCGCATCACGTCTCGTCTGCTCCAACTGCCCCCGACGGGCATCGGCGCGCGCTTGCTCGTCAATGGTCAGCACTCGTTGCGCGTGAGCAATTGACGCTCCGTGCGAGAGGCTCATCAGCAGCGTGAAAACCGCTGTTGCTATGCGTGATCGCATCATTTGTCGATGGTAAAACGTCGAGTTTTTGACGCAATCTTTCCGCCGGGACGCTGCATGGAAATTTCGAGCGCGTAATCACCGGCCGGAAGCTGCGACAAATTGAGGGCCAGCGTGCGTTGCTGCACTGGAATGAGACCCTCCAGTGTTTTCGTACCGCGGTTGGCGTCGGGTTCGGACCATGCTTGTGTGATCGAACTATTCGGATCGCTCGAAATTCTGAACGCCATTCCAATGCGCTGCAGCGTCGAAATTTCAACGACGGTTCCCACGCGCACGGTGACCGAAACGACGTCCGTGGCGGACACGCCGTAGCTCTCCCAATACAATCCGATGCGCCGGTGATTTGCATCGAGATGCAGAGAGCTTGACATGTGGTCCAACAAAGATTCGTCGGGTTCGGTGATTTTTACAGAATCACCTTTCGTATCGAGAAACGCGATGTCCGATAATTCGAGCTCGCCTTCACGCATGGAATCGAGGGGCGGCGGCGGCGTGATTCCAAACCGCGTCCGCACATCGATGCCAGCTCCGTTTGCGCCCAACCCCTCGATCGAAATAATTGCGGGCGTTACCGGCACCAACGCGCGCATCGCCAATATGGGTCCGGGTTTCATCGCAACTTGCGCAAGCGAGTCGACGTGAGCAGTCGGACCGATGCTGCTCAGCATCATCACATCAAACACGGCATTTGCTGGTAACGCGGCATCCTTGGTGGTAGAGGCGGTCGCAACAATGGCTTGCGATTGCCGGCGAAACAGCGCGACCTGAGTTTCGCGAAACTGCACCAGCGGACGCAGTGGTTTGAAGTGTTCAAGTGGCCACCAGTCTCCAGCAATTGCACCACTTACCGAGTCGTGTACCGAAAGACTCCAGCTGGTCAGTGGTGTTGCAAATGGCAACAACGCGGCCGACCACGACGGAAGCACGTGCACACGATCGGCGGGATATTCAAACGTGGTGTATGGAGGGCTGCCCACAGTGCCACGCAATTCGAGGTACCCGGTCGTGTGACTGAGATCGAGTGTATCTCCGAACCAGGTGTAGTGCGACGGCGACCCATAACGCAGCGTGAGCGTTTGAAGCGCGTCGCCTCCATACTGGTCGAACCATGGATGCCACTCATCCTGCGCCAACGAACTGCGAATCGCGACTTCCACGCGACGCGACTGTTGCTCGGTGAGCCGTTCATTTCCGGCAACGCGAAACAGGGGATCAGACAACCACCACAGTTGTGCGTTGAACTGTGATTGTGCCGTGCAAGATTGCGCAGTGTACGCTTTCTGCTCCACTTGCGATCCGAACACGCTCACATCATCCCAGCGACAGCGTTGCTGCGGCGTCATCTTGTCTTCCATTCGCAGATACGCCGAGTCGGCCGCGGCGCGATCACCGCTGCGACTTTGGACATACCCGAGCAACGCTTCGCACCACCACGGCTCCGCACCGCACGTCCTTGCGGTTGCAAGTGCGCCGTCCAAATCGCCTTGATCCAATCGGAACCGAATGACTTGTCCCCACAACCATCCGTCGTTCGGTGATTGTGTGGATGCCTGCACGAGTTTGTCGACCAATCGCACTCGCAGCCCGGCAACACGACGTTTGACCGACTCGGTGAGCACACCATCGCGACCGCCTGGTCGTTCCTGCGCATCTTCCGATGGGTCGAGCATCCATGATGGACACACGGCATACCACGAGTTGCGGCTCCGAATCACGGTGTTCAAGGCACTCACCTTCCGGATTGAGTCCTTGACGTTTTTGACCTCGGGCACGACGCCTTCGAGTTCTCCATCGGGATGGCAATGCACGAGCGACCATTTTTGCAGGTCGCCGATCCCCGAGCCCTTGAGCTTCATGCGATTCGCTTCGACTTCCTGCCAGGCTCGTTGCCACGCGACCTGAAACTCGCTGATGTTCAGGACAAGGAGTGCGTGGGCGGCCGCTGAGTCGGCGGTAACTACGGAGGTGGGCGTGACCGGTCCCAACCTTGGTTCTGGCTTCGGCGCCAGAAGCATGGTCCAGAATGCGACGAGACTATACAACACGGTACCATCAACCATTGGGCACCTTTCGCGGGAACCCGCTAAACGCGGGCAAGCTTCGATACAATACGACGGACAGTGCCGCGGCGCAATATTGACGCCGCGGAGTTCTAAAACGCGCGTTTAACGAAGCATCAAACTCGCGCAGTATCACGCCGGAACACAATCATCGCTCCGATCCCGAAAATGATCGCCCACACCACCACGCTTCCGGCCGCCCAGCCAATGGGGTCGTGCGTGAGTGGCGAACGCGCCAACACACCAACGCCGTACATTGGCGTGTAGCGGGCAAAATCCTGCATCCCTTGCGACAAACTCTTGACCGGAATGAACAGTCCACCAAACATCGCCATGAACGCCATCAGCGGTCCGACAAATTGCATCACGTTTTCGGCAGGAAATAAAAATCCAACAAACAGTCCGAAGGCGGCGAATACACACGAACACAACCACGCGAGAATGCCCGACATGATCCACGTTTCGGCGGGCATGTGAACGCCGTTGAGTGCGCCAATGGTAAACGTGCTGCAGACCGCGATAAGTCCGAGTGTCATTGACGCCATCACTTTCATCGCCACGTACGCGGCGGGAGTGAGTGGCGTGAGACGAAGCTGCCGACTCCATCCCAGGCTGCGTTCGACCGCAACCGACGCGCCGCCCGATGTGTTGCCCACCATGGCACCGTACACGGCCATGCTGATCATGATGTACGCCAGCGCCTGTCCGCCGTTCGCACCGGCGCCTCTCGCACCGCGGCTGAACAGAAAAAAGAACACGCACGGAAACACGACGATGAAAAACAGCGTGCGTCGATTTCGCAGCACGCGCGTGATTTCCAGTCTGAGCGCCTTGAGGTTGAAACCACCCATCGACGATGCGCCGCGTGGGCCATCAAGTTCTGACAAGTGTGAAGGAGCGGTTGTCGTGCTCATGAGCGTGAACCAGTGAGTTGTGGCGCGGCGCTGTCGGCCGTGAGTGCGACGAAAGCGGCTTCCAGATTATGCGAAGATATTTCGAGATCACGCGCGTCGGTTTCGTTGAGCAAATACCGCGCGACAACATCCGAACTCGTGCAGTTCACGATCAGCGAATCACCACGCTGCTCTACGCTGGTCACTCCAGACAGCG
Source organism: Gemmatimonas sp. (assembly GCA_040004335.1). Classification (GTDB taxonomy): domain Bacteria; phylum Gemmatimonadota; class Gemmatimonadetes; order Gemmatimonadales; family Gemmatimonadaceae; genus Gemmatimonas. The sequence continues at coordinate 3,252 of JBDUBA010000443.1, read as the reverse complement.
CGCGAACAGCTTCGATGTTGGGCGATTCAATTGTGGCGCGCACATTGCGACCCGAAGCGAGGTTCTTGATTTCTGCGGTTGTACCGTCGGCAACAACACTCCCCTGGCGAATGAGCACAATGCGATCGGCGTACGCATCCGCTTCATCCAGATAATGCGTCGCAAACAACACCGTGCGCCCTCGGCTCGCATCTTCGCGAATGGCCGTCCAGAATTCGCGACGGCCTTCGACATCCATGCCGGTAGTGGGCTCGTCCAGAATGAGCAGCCGTGGGTCGGACAACAACGCCATGGCAAAGCGCAGACGCTGTTGTTCGCCGCCTGAACATTTGCCAACGCGACGCGTGGCAATGTGGCCAATGCCAGCGCGTTCGAGCACTTCTTTGGTAGGACGGCTGTGCGCGTACAGCGACGCTGTGAACTCCACGGTTTCTTCGACCGTGAAATCTTTGAGCAATCCACCCGTCTGCATCACTGCGGCAATTTCACCACGCGAGATCGCTTCGGCGGGTGTTTTTCCGTAAATCTGCACCGTGCCAACGTCGGGACGGGCGAGTCCCAGCATCATGTCGATCGTGGTGGTTTTGCCGGCGCCGTTGGGGCCGAGGAAGGCGATGATTTCGCCTGGGGCAACCTGGAGTGTGAGGTCGTTAACGGCCGTCACGGCGCCGTAGCGCTTCGTGAGGTTGCGGAGATCGATGGCAAGCATCAAAGCAAACTAAGGGAGTGGAGCGGGTTCAAACCCTACGGCAGCCCGTCCCAGCGGTTTCTCATCGGGACGGCAATTGCCAATGGAGCTGTCGGCTACGGTTTCCGCACCCCGCGCGCGAAAATTTCGTCGTCTTCACCGCGAACGACAAACGACACGATCTTGCCCGCGGTGCGCGTAAACTCCCACGTCTCGTCGGGGCGCAGTACTTCGTAAATTTTTCCGGTCTTGTCATACACACCGGGCGCGAACCAATCGGGTGCAATACGAATTAACGCGAACTTTTTGAAGTACGGATCGTCGGGATCGAACCGCCCTTTCAGTGTGTTGTCTTCGTGCGTGATTGTCAGCGTCTTCGGGGTGCCAACCGGTTTTCCTTTGTCGATGTCGGTGTACGTGTACGCACCAAGAAGAGCTGTGGCCTCCGTGGCAGGAAACGTCATGACCAGCGACGGTGTGACATCGAGGGTCAACGCGACGCGCGCGCGCTCCCATCGAAACTCCAGCGTGCCGCCATCGATGTGCAGTTCCGGCATCGACCAGGTGAGCACGTCGGTGAACGGCGCCGTTGTGACCGTCACCGGAATGCGAATTTGTTTCGCGTTCGAATCGGGCGGTTCCATGTGATAGCGATGAAAGTCGGGGTCGAGTATGAACGTCCACGCACTCGCGCTGTTGAGTCGCATCCACACGGAATATTTGCCTTTGGGGATGTTGACGCCGTTGAGCTTGATGGCGCTGCTGGGCTCAAGGGTCGTTGCCCAGTTGGCGCCCGGTGTCCACGTGTGCCCCCACGACATGTCGCTTTTCCCGAACAGCGTGTCGCGTCCCCGCGCGCGCGGCCGATAGAACTGCATGGCAATACGAGTGCCGTCGATGATCTGCGACATCGTGCCCATTTCGCTCGCACGTATCTGCGCGGCAGCGGTTGATGGGCCACCAACGGTGCTCAGCAGTGCCAGGGCCAGCAGATGATGGTGAAGACAGATCACAGTTCACTCCGGGTTATGTGAACGTTTGGCGCACCGGCCGCCACGAACGACAACCGGCACCACAATGCGGGCAACGCCTTAGTTGCCTCAACCAAATTTCGCATCCAACGCGATGCGAATTTCCGCCAATGATTTCCCCTCGGAATGCAAACGTGCGGCCAACTTGCCTTGTCCCTGACACACTGCACACTCGCGAGCCATCGCTTCGCCTTCGTAACACGACAGCAGCGAATACATCTCAGGCGGATGTCCGCACCCGCAATTGCAGCGAATGCCGTCAATGATTTGTGGAATCTTCCGCACGGAGTCGAACAGCGGGATCAACTTTTCGTGATCGGCCAACTGCGCTGCCGTGAGAACGTTTGCCCCGGTTATTCCGGTGCGCGGCTTGGGGTGCGGCGTCTTTTGACGCGAGACATGCACCATACCGCCGGCACTGTCGTTAGCACGCTCGCCGGAACTGTCGCTGGCACAGTCATGCGCAGTCGTTCGAGCAAACGCCATCCGAATCGGATACGCGACGGTCGCCACACCAGCGGCGCACACCGACACGAATGAGCGTCTCGACAACATGATTACTTTGGCCAACCCGTTTGAGGGATGCCCTTTGTAATGCGCAGCGCGTTTTGAAAGTACACTTTCTTCAGCACAACATCGGGCAGTCCGATGCCATACAGTTTCCAGAACGCATGGTAGTTGCGATAGTAGTCGAAATAATCGTCGTTCGTTTCAAACACGCGCCAGTAATACGGATACTCTTCGGGTTGGAATGAATCTTTGCCGAACAGTATGCGATCCTGATACTTCACAAAAAAGTCGTGGGCGGCTCGTGGCTGACGTCCAATGTCGTACAACACGGCGCCAACTTCGGTATACAGATTGGGCATCGCATCCATCATTTTCCCAAGGCGCGCGAGATCATTCGCGTGCCAACCCATGTGCGCCGTCACGAACGTTGTCTTTGGGTTGTGCTTGAACAGATTGTCGCGCTCGGTCATCAACGTTTCGAAACTTGGATACTTGTCCTGCGGATAACGCCGTTCGGGAAAAAGGGAGATTTCCAGCCAGCGTTCGTTCTTGAAATCAACGGGCTCAAAAAATTCCTGCGGATCGGCCGTGTGAATGAATACGGGCAGTCCCAAACGTGCGCACGCTGCCCAGATCGGATCAAGCTCGGGATCATCAATCTTGAGACGTGAGCCGTCTGGTTTCTTGACGGACAGTCCGAACGATTTGCTGATTTCACCAACACCAACCGCACCTTCTTTTACATCGGCTTCCAATTGCGCAATCGCTTTGTCTGCCCAACCAGGTCCAACGTTCGAAAAGTTGATGCCCGCAAGGATGCGTACGCGATCCTTCATTGTTGCCGATCCTCTGATCGCTGCGGCGGCGGTTTTGAGGCGCTCGCCCGACATGTTGTCGGCGGAGATCATCATCCGAACGTTCAGACTGTCCAATGACTTTTCCATCTTCGGCAATCCATCGGTCGTAATGAGGCCCTGCGGATGTCCGTGGAAATCAATCACCGGATATTTCGCTTTCGGCACC
>JBDUBA010000296.1:0-7063 GCA_040004335.1 Gemmatimonas sp. | reverse complement strand
GTGAGATCAACGCCCGTGTGAGATCAACGCCCGTGTGAGATCAACGCCCGTGTGCGATCAGAACACCTGCCCCTTCTCGCCCAGCATCGCCTTTCGGATGAGCGGAAGCGGCAACGGCCCCAGTTTGATAAACTCGTCGTGGAATTGCTGCAATGAATACTGCGCGCCCATCTCTGACTTGTATTCGTCGCGCAACTTGAGAATGCCCAGTTTTCCCATGGTGTAATAACCGTACAATGCATCGCTCGTACCACGTTTCGCTTCTGAAACCGCAACGGGTTTCACTTGATGCGCCTTCTCCTGAAACATCCTTGTCGCTTCATCAACTGTCATGCCTTGTGTGTGCATCCTGATGCCAACGATGAACCGCACGTTCCGCAGCAGTGCATCCTGCATTTGCGCGACACGATATTTCGGATCGTTGTTGTGAAATCCTTCGTCCAGCATCATCTGCTCCGAATAGTGTGCCCATCCTTCCGCATTCGTATTGGCGCTAAACAGCGAGCGCGTGATTGAAGGGAAATTTTTCGAATTCAGAAATTGCGTGTAGTGTCCCGGGTACACTTCGTGCACTGACACGTTGGACATCAAGGCGTAGTACCACTGATGCATGAACTCTTCCTGCTCGGCCTTGCTCGTGCGCGGGTCGGGGAGCGTCATGTTGTAACGCGCATCCATCTTCACGGTTTCCAGTGGCCCCGGCGTTTCCATCGACGCGGATGTGGTCGCACGCATGAACGGTGGCGTTTCGAGCACGCGCGCAGGCGGTGCGTCAATCGGAATCGTGATGATGTGTTTGTCGATCAGAAATTGCCGAAGCGAATCTAGCGTTGCTTGTGTGGCCTCGAGCAACTTGTCCGCCGCCGGATGATCGAGTTCGAGCATCGCCAGGACTTGCGGAGCGGTTTTTGTCGAGTCGATACGTTTGGCCGCAGCCTGAAATGCCGCTTCGTTCTGCGCGAGATTTTCTTCAGCCATCTTGAGCAATCCGTCAAGAGGCGTGTCAATCATTTCGGTCGCCATCAGCGCACGCGCATACGTATCGGCGCCATACGCAAAACTTCCGTTCGACTTCGGTAGCAGATCGTGCTGCATCCATTTCTTGTATTCGCCAAGCGCGACCATTACGCTATCGTTCACGCGTCGGAATTCCTTGAGTAATGTCGAATCTGTAACCTCAAGAAATGCAGCGGGCAGGTCTTTCCTGAAGAAGCTGATGTTGCCGTCAATCTGATCGAGCGCGATTTCGGTGAATATCTTTGGAGGATTGCTGAGATTCTTTCGCGCCTCAAGCAGCGCCGCTGGCATTTTCCGTTCGCGCGCGATCAAACTCTTCAGTCGATCAATGGCGGGAGCGAATGGTCGGCGCATGATCACGTACGCGCCGTTGGTTGCATTGCTGCTGTAGATGTCCGGATCCATTGCCCAGCGCTTGATCACGTCGTAACTCAACACCCCGTAATCGAGCGCATGTGTAAGCAGTTCTCGATCGAGCCGGTTCGCGGCCGACAGCCCGACCGTATCAACCGCGGCTACGCGACTCTGAAACCCCTTGATGGCAGCAACCGCTGATTGCACGCCCGCCTGCGAGACATCTTCAACGTCGGAATCGTACGCGTGGAGACCGAAATCTGTGGCGGAAGCCGGATGACGCTTGAGAAAATCCTGGACGATTTCGTCGGAGAGCTTGGCGAATTCGGTATCGCCAGCGCTTGCGGCGATGTTCTTCGATCCGTCGGCGGTCTTGTCGCCGCTCGAACATCCAGACAGCAGCGCCACTGTCACCGCCACGACTACGCCAGAATATCTTGCGAGCTTCATCGGAGAATCCTGTTGAAGTATTTCAGTTGAAAGATCTGCGCTGCTCTGAACGGGGTTCTAAACCGAACTCCTCTTGAGTTTCGGATACCGGTACAGATCGGCGGGCGCTCCAAAAAAATCGATACTCTCAGAACGTACTGCGCCAAGCGTCGTCGCAACACGAATTGACGGCAGGTTATCGGGGCGAATCACGCTCAGAATGTCGTCACGGTCGAGTGTATTGCGCGCGTACTCCAGTGAGGCGCGTGCCGCCTCCAGCGCATATCCCTTGCCCCACGCACTTCGCGCCAACACGTATCCGATTTCAAACCCCGGCCACCCCTCGGGCTCGAAGCAACCAATGCGACCAATGAACTTCCCCGTATCACGCTCCTCAACTGCCCAGATGCCAAATTCGCGCAACATCCAGTGCCCCGAAAACATCGCCAGCTGACGCCACGCGTCAAAGCGCGAGAGCGGTTTGCCGTCGCTCAGGAAACGCGTCACGGCGGAGTCAGACATCATCTCGGCGTACGCTTCGAAATCGCGCTGGTCAAATGCGCGGAGGAGCAAACGTTCTGTGCGGAGGACGGGAATTTCAAACATCGTCAGGCCTCCGATTTCGCGCTGCCGGCCGATTCGAAAGCACCGCCGCATCGTTGGCAAATACATGCAACTCCGCGTTGCGCCACCGGAACGCGTTCAATTGCCTCACGCGTGATTGACGCAGAGAAGCACCAGCACGTGTTGCCGCCGTTTACCATGGCGCATTCGTTTGGCTTGGCACAGAGTGGGCAGAGTAACGGATCGATCATGACGTTATTCATCACCAACAAGTTAAGCGGGAGTACCAACGCACAATGGGCAAACCAGGCGGTCGATGAATCGCTCATAGCAGCCGCTGCGTTCAAGAGCAGAGCGGAAATGTAACTGTGACTTTCAGCGTCCCGAACAGGATGCGCGGTGTGAACTAGTTCCGGGAAGTTGGTCGGACCAATCTCACGGTGTAGATGCCAATTTGTGCACGGCCGCCGTCAAACGTCCGCGAATTCTGAGTGTTTGCGAGATATCCCGTTCCGGCTGGCCGGAGTCCTTTCGACAACCGCTGTGATGCAATGAGTGCGCCGGTTGTAGGATCGAGCACCTCCAGCATGGGCGTAGAACAGTTCTCCATCGGAATCGTTTCACAACGCTGTGACTGATCGAAATACGTAACCCACAGCAAACCATCGGGCGTCTGCCAGGCATCCTGCACATGTGCCTGCACGAAGTCGGGCGTCGCTGCAGGACCAGGCATGACATCTGCGCGCGCATCGAACGTTGGCGTCACTCGCTCGAACTGACGCAGAAGTGATCCGTCCTGCGCCTACTGCCGCAGTACGAACGGCGCGCGCATTCCAGTCCAGACGGTGCCATTCACCCCGGCCGACGGAAGCACCTGACTGTAGAACACATCATAGCTGCCAATATTTCGAATCATGACGCCACTCGCGTCCCTTCGTTCCAACAGTGCGCAGAAATCGCCCGGAGAAATCAAACACTTCTGGCAGTTGATTCTGTCCCGTGATCACGATCTCGCGATTCGGAGAAACGCCGACGCCGTTAACCATCGCACCGCCACGAGCGCCCAATTGTTCGCCGTACGTCACCGTTGTAACGGAATCAATCTGCAACCGGCATCCTGAACACGGAGTTGTTGACGTACTCCGCACCACCGTGGCCTGTGCTTCCACTTCGCTTGCTGCGGTTGCACGCGCGCCAACCGTCAGCGCGAGTGCGACCATTGACGCCTTCAACAAAGTCGACATCGAAGGCGCCGGCATCATCAATTCGGAACCCGCGTCATATCCTTCTGAATGAACGGCACACCATCCGTCATCCATTTCGGAGCCGGCGCGTCCTTCAGGTAGTGATCGAAGAACTGGAAGAAACGAACGGTGAGATCTTTGCGGTTCGCCAATCCACGCAGCCCATGTCCCTCGCCAGTGTACGCCAGCAACGTCGCATCCTTGTTGTTGTAACGAAGCGCGTTGTAGAAGTTCATGCCTTCGCTGAACGACACGGTTGGATCGGCGGTGCCATGCATGATCAGGAACGGAGCGGTGACTTCACGCACGTGCGTAAGCGCCGACTCGAAATGGTATTTCTCTGGGTTGTCCCACGGCGAGAAACCCCATCGGCCCTGGCCAAACAGATAGTAGTCGTTGCCGTTCGCGCCGCTGCCGCCCGTGCTCACCTGATACGACCAACCCCAGCTCTGGTTGAAATCCGTAAACAGATCGGTCACGCCGGCGCCCATACCAACCGCCGCAAACATGCGCGACCGTGTGCCGATAAACGCGGCGCCTTCGCCACCGTAGCTGTGTCCGTTGATGCCGATGTGTTTCGGATCAACATATCCCATCTCAATCACCTTCTTCGTTGCGGCTTCCACACACTCCAGCATATCGCTATGTGAACTACCCGTCCGGAAATGAATGTCCGGCAGCATCGTGATATACCCTCGGCTCACCGCTTCCATTGGTGAACTACCCATACCCGTGAGATACGACGGCGCGTTATAGCGGTGCATGTTCTGCGAATTGTCTTCGTAAAAATTCACGATCATCGGACGTTTCTCTCCTTCCTTGTAATCGTCCGGCAACGCGAGAATGCCCTGCAACCGCAATCCATCCTTGTTCTTGAAGTCAAACAACACGCGACGGCCCCAGGCGTACTCCGACTGCTGCGGATTGGCGCTTGAAATTTTCCTGGAGTTCTTGAAGTCGGCTCCCGACACACGGAGATCGGGAAATTCAACAAATGTCTGCCGCGTGAAGATGTACTGATCGGCCTTCGCGGCTTTCACTGGCGTGCTGAACGAAACGTCGTCGTAGACGACTTCCCGCAACTTGCCGTCGTTCAACTCGTAGAACCCCGACTTCTTCGTGTACTCGCCGTAGGCCGACAACATCACGGGTTTGCCCAGATCAATGCCACGAGACGCAACCGTGCGCGGCGCCAGCGGATCGATGGGATCGGTGCGCACAGTACGGAAACGAATCTCGCCCTTGTTGCCAGCGCCGTTGGTGAGACTGGTCGCGGGTGACCCATCAACCGGCACCATCCACAAGTCGTAACGACCTTGCGCGATAATGCCCTTGGCATCGCTCGTATATCCGGCAATTCCGTACGACGGCTTCGGACCCGGATGGTCATACTCCATGTCCATGAAACTTGGTGCTGTTGCACCACCCAGCACCTTCTTCGACAGGTCGTCAAACGTGACCGCCTGGAACTTGCTGTCAGCCCACAACATGTACTTTTGGCCGTCTGTGGAAATGCCAAGCACACCGCTGCCGATCAACTGATTCTTGAACATCAGGGTGCGTTCGCCGGTCATCGTGTTGACACGATACAAATCGGCGGTTGGACGCTTGTAGTCGGAGATGTAACCGCGCGTGTCGCGACCAACCGCCCATTTGCCCTCAGGCGATAGTTCCAAATCGCGCATGGTACTGTCGGTGAGCGGAATGTACTTGCTCGCCATCACGTCAAATCCTTCACGATATGTGAAGTTGCGATCGGCGTCCGCACGCGTGATCTGTACCGACTGAATACGCTCGTCCTGCGTGCGCCACACGTCAACGTCCGGCACCGAATCCGCGCTGCGACGCCGGCTGGTATCAAGCGCCGCACTCTGCGCAATAATGCCAAACAACACGCGTTTGCCATCGGGGCTCCACGACAGCGTTGCCTTGTCGCTGATCACATAACCCTTCGGAACACCGCGCGCAGGCGTTGCATCAAGACGTGCCGGCGCAAGTTCGGCGTTACCAAATGCCGCTCGTACGTTGGCAAACGCGACCAGCGCGTTGTCGCGTTCGCGCATCTTGTCTACGTCCTTGCCCTTGAGCACCGCAATGCCAGCACCGTCTTCCGTCCATGTGAGGCGATTGTAGTTGCGCGAATCGTTATCCAGCACTTCAGTGCGACCCGTAGTCAGATCGAGCACATACAAACCGTTGGCGTCGCGTGACGTTGCATCAACCGTGTACGCCAGTAAATCGCCTTTCTTGTTGAACGAAATGTCGCCAACGCTGCCCAGAAATTGGCTGCGTCCCGTATTCAAATCGAGCAACACCACGTCCGTTCCACGCGCCACAGTTCCGGCCGCGGGTGTCACTGCAGCAGCTGCACCGCCAGCGCCACCACCACCACCACCACCACCACCACCACCCCCTGGTGCGCCACCACGACCACCCCCTCCACCACCGGCGCCGCCACGTGCACGCAACAACAAATGCGTCGACGCCGGCGAGAACGATGCGGATTGCATTTCGGCCCACGCCTGAGTGCGACCGGTTGCGAGTTCGCGCAGCTCATAACGACGTGCCGCCGGTGCCGCAGCGTTTGCGTTCCCGCGTCCGCCCACCGTGCCTGTATCCACAACAGGTGGAATACCTGGCGGAGTAGATGGCGGAACCACAGCTGGTTGTCCGGGCGGAACTGCACTGCTGTCGGGTGTGGCGCCCACGTTGCCGCGCCCACCGCCACGACCACCGCGCGCGGCCGGCACATCAACCTGATACGCAACAAATCGCGAATCGGCCGAGAAGACGGCGTTGGATGCGTTTGCAATTTCGAGATCGCGTCCGGTGCCCTGATTGTACAAGTGCATGACCGGACGTCCGTCGGCCGTTGGCACGTTGGTGTATCGCAGTCCATACGTCACCCATTTGCCGTCGCCGGAGATGAGTGCGTTTTCAACACTGCGCCAACGTGTGTAGTCGTTGGGGCCGAGGATTTTCTTGCCTTGCGAATTGGTGCCGCTTGGTTTGGCCACGGCAGCGGGCGCAGACACTTGTTGCGCGTTCGCCGTGAAGGCGCCGAGTGCAAGTACACCGACGCTAACTGCGATGCGGCGAGTGACGAAGGCGGACGGCATAAACGGCGTGCGTTTACGACTGCGGAGAATTTTCATCACGAGCGGATTCCTTGGGATGGAGCGGGGGGCTGCGTGCCCAGGCAAGGCGGAGGAAGCAGTGCTCCACAATATGCACCATTCGGGGAAACCCGAAACCCGTGCGGGACAGTTCGAGGCATTTGTTGGCCGGGACTGTCTGCAAGCAGCTTGGTCTTGACTCCAAGTGATATACACATATATATCACTTCCGTGTACCTCTCCGTGAATCCCGCCGACGATCTTCCCATCTACCGCCAGATCATGCGGCAGATCATGGATGCAATTGCGGGTGGGCGTTTGCAGAGTGGCGAGCGGTTG
>JBDUBA010000449.1:0-2127 GCA_040004335.1 Gemmatimonas sp. | reverse complement strand
TGCGGACCCGGACTGGGCAGGGTACCGCGAGCCCCCCAACACCGAAGGCGGAATCGGGGGGCGGTCACGGTCACGCTTAGAGGCGAGGCCTCGACCGCGTCTCGAGCGCCGGACGGTCGGTGATGGTGACTTGGCGACGCTGCACGCTGATCAGGCCGCGCTCCTGAAACTCGGCCATGGCGCGCGACACGGTCTCGCGGCTCGCTCCGATCATCTGAGCAATCGTTTGGTGCGTAAGCGGCTTGATAAGCGTGGCGGGGGCTCCCGGAGTCGCGTTTTCCAGAAGGACTTTGGCAACACGACCGGGCACGTCCAGCAGCACAAGGCTTCCGATGGTTCCGTCGGCCTGACGAAGTCGCCGTGACAGCTCCATAAGGAGGGACCAGCCAACCTGCGGCTGTTGCTCCACCTGGCGGCGAAAATCCGCACGGCGCAACACCAGAAGGCTGGATGCGACGGTCGCCATCACGTGTGCAGAGCGCGGTCGTCCGTCAATGAGCGCCAATTCACCAAAGTGATCACTCACGCCGAGCTGGCCGAGGATAACTTCGCGGCCGTCTTCGCCCACGAGCATCACTTTTACTTCGCCACTGCGGACGAGGTACAGTGCATCGCCCGGATCGCCTTCACTCACGATCATGGCACCTTTCGCGTATTTCTGCTCACGGGTGATTTCCGCAAAGCCGCGCAGCGCGGCCCGGTCCAGTTCCCGGAATAGCGGAACGGTCGAAAGGAAATCGGCAATGCGGTCGAGCGAAACGCTCATGGATGGCGGGGCAAAGCGGACAGGGGTGGTGCCGAATGTGACCATGTTCAGGATCTCTCACGGCGCCGAGGAGGCGCCGACGAAGGTACCGTGGGAATCGCAGGAGGCAAGGTGAAGCCTGCGGTGATGTCAGTTACTTTCCCGTATACCACACAGGAATACGTTCGTTCAATCTTCGCTTTCGGGCATTTTGTCGCCCTGTGACGGATGATAGGACGTGCGTCACAGTTGCGCTGTGACGATTATCACCCATGAATTTTCAGGGCGTCGCTCGCGCATGTTCGCCCACTGCGCTGCACGCTACGCCCGCTTCCCAATCATATGCTGAGTCATCTCCACGATCGAATCGCCGACGCGTTGTTGCGAGCGGAAGAGGTTGATCGGCTGTTATCCCACCCCGACACCGTACGCGACTCGCAGAAACTTGCCTCGCTTGGCCGAGAGCATCGTCATCTCGCGGCCATCGTGACACGATCGAAACGACTCGACAAACTCGAACTCGAGCTCGCTGACTCGCGCGAAATGGCCAACGGCGATGACGCGGAATTTGCCACCGAAGCCAAAGCCGAAGTTGATCGACTCGAGGCAGAGCAAAAGGGATTGCACGACGAGTTGTTGCCCTTGCTCATTCCGCGTGATCCGTTGGACGATCGTCCCGCCATTGTTGAAATCAAACCCGGCACCGGTGGTGATGAAGCCGCATTGTTTGCTGCGGACTTGTATCGCATGTACACACGTTTCATCGAGCGGCGCGGGTGGCGCATCGAAACCATTCAGCACTCGGCGGGCACGCTGCAGGGAGTAAAGGAAGCCGTCTTCAAAGTGATTGGTGACGGCGTATTTGGTGTGTTGCGCTGGGAAGCAGGCGTGCACCGCGTGCAACGCGTACCCGCGACGGAAAACGCCGGGCGCATTCATACGTCGGCCGTGAACGTGGGTGTGCTGCCGGAAGCCGACGAAGTGGACGTGCGCATCGAAGATAAAGACTTGCGCATCGATGTATTCCGTTCGTCGGGGCCCGGCGGACAGAGCGTGAACACGACCGATTCCGCCGTTCGCATCACCCACCTTCCAACCGGGTTGGTCGTCTCGCAGCAGGATCAGAAATCACAGCTGCAGAACAAGTTGAAGGGTATGGAAGTTTTACGTTCGCGACTGCTCGACCTCCGACTGTCGGAGGCGGAAGCACAACGTTCACGTGAACGCAAATCGCAGGTGCTCACGGGCGATCGCTCGGCGAAAATTCGCACGTACAACTATCCGCAGGGCCGCGTTACCGATCACCGTGTTGGCGTAACGATTTACGATATCGATCGCGTAATGGATGGCGACCTCAAACCGTTCCTCGACGCGCTCGCACT
>JBDUBA010000188.1:0-7071 GCA_040004335.1 Gemmatimonas sp. | reverse complement strand
AAAATCGCCGCCACTTCGGCCTCGTTATATCGCCGTTCAGTCATTGGCCGAAAGGTGCGCTGGGGGAGGGGGTTCGGTCCAGCTCTGCGTCCGTTCTTTCTGCTGAAGAGGGGGAAGTCCTCGCCGCCCGCGGTGGCGGGCTGCAATTTGACAACATGAATTTGACCCGACGAGAAGTGCTTGCCCAGCTCAGCGTATTGGTGGGTGCCTCAGCCGCGCAGCGAGCTCTGTCCGAGTCGGTTTGGTCAGCGTGGGCCGCGCCGGCCGCCGACCCGCTGACCGGGACGATCGCCGAATATCAGGCGGGTCGTTTGCGCGGCGATTGGACTGCAGTGGGTGTCACCACGAACGCGATTGCGCGTTGCCGGGCGCTCAATGGCGAGTTGCATGCGATCGACCTGTACTGCGCGACGGCCCTGGATGAGGCGAAGGCATCAGATGCGCGCGCTCGGCGCAAGTCGCTGCACGGACTGCTGGATGGCGTGCCGGTTTTTGCGAAGTCGATTTATGATGTGCGCGGCCTTCAAACAACTGCGTCAAACTCGGAGTGGGCGCGGTTGTTTCCAGAGCCGGTGATCCGCGACGCAACTGAAGTTGAACGCTTGCGCGCCGCCGGCGCGGTAATACTCGGGAAAACGGTGGCCGATGATTTCGCCTATCATGGCAACGGAACGAGTACGTTGTCGGGGCAGGTGCGCAATCCGCATGACAGCGCGGGATTGAAAACACCCGGTGGATCGAGCGCGGGATCGGCAGTGAGTGTGTTGTGCGGAATGGCATTTGGTGCGTTGGGCACCGACGACGGTGGGTCAAATCGCATTCCCGCGCAGTTTGTTGGAGTGGTCGGCATCAAGCCCACGTTTGGGTTGGTGCCGCGTTCGGGTGTCATTCCCACGTGGCCTTATCTCGACACGCATGGCTCGCTGGCGCGGAGTGTCGCGGATGCCGCACTGCTGTTGGGTGTCATCGCAGGTCCTGACGGCATTGATGCACTGGCGTTGAAGTCAAAGTGGGAACGAAATGCGCTCACCGTATTGCGCGATGACGCGCTCAAGGGAGTACGCGTTGGCATCGTTGACATACACGTTCCGCGCGCGCAGATGACGGCGGAAGCGCTGATGGTGTTTGATCGCGCCATTGCCGATGTGAAGTCACTTGGCGCAACCGTCGAGTCCTTTGCGCCGGCAATCACGCGAGTGAATTATCGCGACGAATTTGCTGCGGCTGCACGCGCTCGTGGTGATGTCGCGCCCAATGCGAATTCACCTGCGGCTACTGCCAACGCACTGTTGAGATATTTCGAACGGCACGGAAAAGATGCTGCGCAAAATGTGCAGCGCGGTCTGGCAGCGTATGTGAAGTACTACGATGTGTTGCCCAAAGACTGGGCCGCGATGCAGCAATTGATCACACAAAAATATGAATCCGATCCGGCAGGCGTTTCGTTCGCGCGCTCACGCGCCAGCGTTGTTGCGAAGTTGGCGGAATCGATGAAAGCCCGCAACATTGATGTGATGGTGTACCCAACGATGCCGTTCGCCGCACCGAAAGCGAGCGATCCGTGGCCCGATGTGCGCACGACGTTGGGTTACGGCAACTGGATAGGATTGCCTGAGGTTTCGGTGCCGGCGGGTTTGGGTGGTGATGGAATGCCCGCGGGAAACATTTCGTTTGTGGGGCTTCCGGGCGCGGACAGACACGTGCTGTCGTGTGCGCATGCGTATGAAGTGATTTCTAAACGGTTCGTTGCACCAACAATTTGAGCACATGCGCATTGCAGGTGCGCGAGACAACTGCGGAAGACAACTGCCAATAAAGGTTCCAGCTACCGGCCTATGAGCTGCCAGCGTCCAGCTTACTGAGTTGCGGCGCGGTTGCTGATGCTGATCCGAGCGCTCAGTCGTTCAGCAGCCGGTCACAACCCACGAGTGCGTACGTAACGCACAAAACTTCTTTCAGCTGTCAGCTGAAAGCTCTGTAGCTGGTCGCTGGTAGCTGCAGTTAAGGCCGTTTCTTTTCAGCTGGAAGTCTGTAACTCACCGCTGGTACCCTCAGGTAACGCTGTCGAGGTACCTCGCCTGCTACCGCGTGTAACAAAGCGATCCCTACTTGAGCCGCACCACCGTCGTCAGCACCGTCGCCGGCGTGCTCCAGCTCAGCGTGCCCGCGCCACCCGACGCCACCCCGAATCGCAAGTACGCCGCACCGCCGCCATTGAGGTCGACCGATTTGGTCGTGCCGCTAACCAGCGATTGCGTTGCCAGCGGATACGTGCCGGCCTCCGTGAGCGCGCTTGAAACTGACGCAATATTCCAACTGCGGAACGAATAACGCGTGGCCGCACCTGATACATCATCCAGCGCGAATGCCGTTGCCCAATCGCGAAAAAGAGGCGTAAGCTCGCTGCCGAACACGTTGCGCAGATTCGAAAGTCCGGTCGTGGTGGAATTCACCAGCTGCCTCAAGACAGTTTCCTGCGAGGCAGACTGCTGATCAATCGCGTAACGCAGAAACGACCAGGTAGCGCCGCGCGTGCCCAACGAATCATTGCCCGCATACGGTGAATTCGTGGACGGATTCAGGAGAAATGACTGCAATCGTCCGAAATTACCGATGCCATCGTCGTTGAAGACGGCGCGATACGTCTCGTTGCTGCGCAACAGCGTTGCACTGATGTTGGACAGCGGGGACAACCCTGACCGCTTGTAAAACAGCAGCTCCTCGGCCATGTGCGCGAGTCCTTCATCCAGCCACGTCTCTTCGAAGTCGATCGCGGCCGTGTTCACGTACAAGCGACGCGATGCGTTGATGAGATGTTCGTATTCGTGAGCGACGGTTGAGATCGTGGCACTCGTTACGAAGGTCTTGGAGAAGGTGTTGCCGTTAATGCTACCGTTTGGATCGGGTACCAGAAGGTAGAACATTTCCGCCACGTTGCTGGTCGCGCAGCTGCCAATCGCGGAAGCCGTTGTGGGCAGCAAGTCGCGCCCGTAGAAGAAGCCGCCGATATAGTAGCTCGCACCTTTCGGCGTCAGTGAATTTACGGCGCTGGTGAAGTACAGAATTACATGGCCGTTGCCATCAATGTCGGTCGGATCACCAAATGTTTTGGTATCGACGTCATCCACGACATCATCAAACGTCGCGGCAATCGACGCATAATCGGTCTGCGTAAACCCACCAGCGGGATTGAGTGTGTCTGCAACCACCATCGCCTTGCGTCCCACCGCCATCACGCGCCCCGCTCGCGGCCTGGCGTTCGTGCAAGCGTCGTCGGCGTTGCTGTTGAGAGAATACAACGAACCAACGGTCGCGGTGGCGGGAATGGTGTTGAGTCGCGCCCCGCCGCTGCTGCTGCGTGACGCAAACCAGCTTCGCGCACCTTCGGACGCCGCCTTCATTGCCACGCGTTCGCGCGCTCTGAGTGCAATTTCGAACGCCCGCTGACCGTCCACCGATGCCTGCATGCTGGCCGAGCCCAACGCCGCAACCCCGTCACTGCTGGACAGCGCCGACAAAACTGTGGTGGTTCCGCTTGGCTGCACAGAAAATGTTGAACGCGACGACGCAGTGGTTGATGAGTTGAAGGGAATCAACGCGAACTCTGCGCCACTTGCGCCACCACTGATACACACCGATGAACCCGTAACGATGGCCGCAGCACCCAGCGTCAGATTAAGTGGTGTTGCGCACGTCCCGTCGGACGCTGACGCGACGGCAGTCACGCTAAATTTCGCTGATAGTGGCGTGCCGGAAACCGTCGCTTCGATGACCACCGCCCCAACGATTGTGCCCACGGTTACCTGCGTGCTCGCCGTTCCGTTGTTGTCCGTTTGTGCTTGGCTGGCGGATAATGTTGCCGAGCCTGATGTGACCGCGAACGTCACCGTTGCTCCGGACACAGGTGCGCCCGACGAGCTCGACACTTTTACTACTAATGATTGCGCGAGCGCCGAACCCGTAATTGCCGACTGACCGTTACCGCTAAGCGCAGTGACAGTACCGGGCACAATTGTTGTACTTGCGGTCGGTAAAGTTGCATCGCCGCCGCACGCAGTGATGACGGTTGCGGCAAGTGCCAACGTCCAGAACCTGCGCGAACTGAACTTCAAGCGTGTGCCGAACGTGAGCATGATATGAGTTGTTGAGTGCTACGTGAAGAACACGTGAGCGGTCGGCGACCCTTTCTGCGTACGTGACACGGCGCACCCATATCGACACGAACACAGTTGCACCGATCCTTCCGACCGGTCTCGGCCGGGCAATAGACGTCTCCTGCAGATCGCGCATCGCAACCGGACGCAGTACCTTATTTGCAGCCCGTCAGTCCCAACTCTCGCACATTGGCCCTATGTCTGGTCGCACTGCTGGATTCGCCGTCCCCGCGCGTGGCGCCTCACTCGTTTTCGCGTTTTCACTGGTTGCACTGGACGCGCGCGCCCAAGCCGCAGCACCGCGACCGATTATTCGCGCGGAACTTGCATATGGCTCGCCCGCCGACGGTCAGCCAAAGCCCAACTTCAGCCCCAAGGGCACGCAGGTTACCCTGACTCCGGTCGCAGCCAGCGCAATGCTGCCGGCCGGTGCACTTCGCCCCGCAAAGCAGGGACTGATCAAGGTCGGTCCCGACCGGAGCGCCTGGATTCCAATACTCGCGACGGCCTGCGCCGATCACCCCAAGGACGCCTGCCAGGTATTCGTCGACCTTAATCGCAACGGGAAGTTTGACGATGACGGTCCCGGGCTTATTGCTACTCCAACGCAAAACGCAAAGACGAAAGCCTGGTGGAGTTCGATCAACAAAGTTGAACTCAAGGTGGCCTACGGAAAAACCAGCCAGCCGTATCTCGTCAATTTCTGGTCCGTGCGCGAGGACACGTTGGACGCGCCCGATGTCATTCGTTATTCCGTGAACTCCTGGCGCACGGGCACCGTTACCGTGAACGGCGTTTCGGCACTCGTTGCTGCGATGGATGCCGACAACAACGGCATCTTCAACAAGGATGATACGTGGAGTGTGCTGTCGGCGAAGGCTACGGACGCACCGAAAGCAGTGCTCACGATTGATGAAGCACGTGCCACGAATCGCTTGATGTTCGTCACCGACAATGGCAAAGATATTCCGCTGGAATTTCGTTCGTTCTCGCCAGACGGTAGTGCGATTGAATTCACGGTGGTGCCGCGCGCCATCACCAAAGAGGCCGACCGTGCACCTGACGACGCCGTGCGCGAAGAACGCCCCAAACCGCGCACCGAAATACCAGTCGTTTGGGGCAATGAACTGAACGCTGCGCTCGCCAAGGCGAAGAGTAGCGGCAAACCCGTGCTCATTGATTTCGAAGCCACGTGGTGCGGTCCTTGTCACACCATGGATCAGTGGGTGTGGAACGATGTCGCCGTTGCGCAACTTATCACATCCGATTTTGTCTCCATCAAAGTTGATGCCGATTTGCAGAAGCCACTCGTAACGCGCCTCAAGATTGAGGGATATCCAACGATGATGTTGATGGGGGCGGACGGAAAAGAAATACGTCGCGTGGTCGGATACAAATCATCGAAGGAAATGCTTGCATTCCTGAAACCCGCGCAATGATGTAAGAACGTTGCATCCGTGGGACGGTGAAGAGGCGAAGTCGCAGCATCACATCCAGGAGGTTCCATGTCGGACCATTTCGTGTTAGCTCGGAGAACGATCGTTCGTGCGATGGTTGTGACTGTGGCCGTCACCGCAACTTCCACCCCGCTGGTCGCACAGGGAAACTCGGCATCAACACCCCAGGCGTGTATTTCATCTGTGAACGGTTGGCGCACGGCGCAGATCTCGCCGGCACTCACCGCGTATCGCGCAGCAACCGACGCCAATCGCGCCGAGTTGCAAACGAAATACGTGGACGCCGTGAACGCCTCGGCGAAAGACGCTCAGAAAAAAGCTGCCGAGTGTGCGGCGAAATTCGCGGTTGGCAGCGTCAACTCATCGCAGTTGTCCGATCTCGTCGCGCTGCTCACAATGGCGCAGGACACGGCCAACGTACGCGTTGCAACCGATCGTTTGCTGAACGACACCTCACTGCCACAACGCGCCCGCGCTCAAGGAATGGTGCTTGGCCTGAATCGCGCGATTTCAGCCAACAGCAGCGTCTTTGGCATTATCGACGATGCCGAAAAGATTGTCGCGCAGATTGACGCGCTGCCCGATTCACTCAGCGACATCAAACTGCAAGCGCACGGTACGATGCTTAGTCGGTACGAGTATCTCGATGTGGCGGATGGTCTCAACACGCATGCGCAGGCTATGATTGCGCTGGGGCGCGCGCGGAAAAATTCCGCGGCAATGTTGTCGGGCTACAGTTCACTGGCGCGCTCATTTGCTGATCGCCTTCAACCCGATTCAGCGCTTCGCATCCTCAACACCGGCGAAAAAGAAATTGGCGCCACGGCCACTGAACGTTTCAAGGATTTTCGCGATCGTTACGCGCTCATCGGCAAACGAGCCAATAAGATTGATGCGCAATGGTGGATCAACACCAACGCGAAATCAGTCGCCACGCCGGTTCCAGGCAAGGTCACGTTGGTAGAATTTACCGCGCACTGGTGCGGTCCCTGCAAGAACAGTTATCCCGGTCTGCGTTCGTTGTCAGAGCATCTCAAGGGGAAAGACTTCACGGGCGTGATGGTCACACAATTATATGGCTATCTGGGCACCCAGAAAAACCTGACCCCCGAACAGGAAGTGGCGGCCGATCGCGAGTATTTCGGCAAAGAACATGCACTGCCTTTTCCTGTAGCCATCAATCCACAAATCAAACAAACCGGCGGCGCATTTGTGCAGCCGAAACCCGATGCCGACTATCGCGTTGGTGGCATACCGCAAATCATGATCATCGATAAAAGCGGTATCATTCGACAGATCGTGACCGGTTGGGATCAAGGCAACACCGAACGTTTTTCCAGGTTCATCGACCAACTGTTGGCGGAGAAAGTGATGAACTAACTGCTGGGCGATCTACTGGCCGACGCGCAGGAACGTGAGGTATTCGTCGCTGCTGCGCGTCATCCCCAGAAATTGTGATT
>JBDUBA010000403.1:0-23596 GCA_040004335.1 Gemmatimonas sp. | reverse complement strand
GCGCTGCCGGTTGTGCTGAACACCGCGAGCAGGCTGGTGGCGACGACGGCCAGGAGGACAGGGACACGAGCGGGGAAGCGCATGGAATCAGTTGGAAAGAAGGGGGAGTTTCAACGTCGGTCTAACTATGCAACGAACGAATGCCGTCTGTCATGCGTGCGACTTGCGCCCGCGTGGGTGCGTTCCGGTACTGGGCGCCAGTACGGCATAAAGATGCACTTCGATTGGGTTGAGTGTATCCACCGATTCCTTCGCGCGCATCCGGCAATTTGAATACAGTGGGAACGCTGAGAATGGCTGAGAATTACTGACGACCGCAGGGAACCGCAGAGAACCGCGGGAACGCTGAGGACCGCGGGAACGCTGAGAAGCGCTGAGAATCGCTGAGGACCGCCGAGAACCGCGGGAACGCTGAGAAGTGCTGAGAAGTGCTGAGAACCGCCGACACAGCGGGAACGCTGAGAAGCGCTGACAACTACGGAGAACTCCCAGTGATTTGTTAAATTTTGACGCAGGAATTCCGTTGGCATCGACCAGACCGATTGCGAATCAAGATCAGCGCTTTTCTCAGCCATTTTCAGCGGTTCTCCGCAGTTCTCAGCGTTCCTGCAGTTGCAGTTGCAGTTGCACCAGCACCAACAGCGCGACCGGTAGCCGGAGCGATGGCAGCGTCCGGGGCTCCTGTTCGAATCGCCAGCGCGCTTCAGACCCCGCTTCGTCCACCGATTAACTTGGATTCCATGTCCACAATGGTCCGCGCCACGATCGTCCAGGCTGAGGTTTCGGGTAATCTGCGGGAGGGACTCGCGCGAACGGCGGAGCTCACCGCGGAGGCGGCGGCACAGGGTGCTCAGCTTGTGGTGTTTCCGGAAACCTGGCTGCCGGGATATCCCATCTGGTTGGATGTGTGCCGCGATGTTGCGCTCTGGGATCACGCACCGGTCAAAACGGTGTTCGCGCGA
Source organism: Gemmatimonas sp. (assembly GCA_040004335.1). Lineage (GTDB taxonomy): Bacteria > Gemmatimonadota > Gemmatimonadetes > Gemmatimonadales > Gemmatimonadaceae > Gemmatimonas. The sequence continues at coordinate 22,634 of JBDUBA010000403.1, read as the reverse complement.
CACGCAGAGGAAAGTGTCGACGTTGATGGCGTGTCTGGCGCGGCACTGTCGCAGATTGCACGCGACAGCAATGTGACGTTGGTGGTGGGCGTTACCGAACGTATTTCGCGCGGGCCAGGGCGCGGCACGTTGTTCAATGCGCTGCTTACGTACGCTGCCGATGGCACATTGATCAATCATCATCGGAAACTTGTTCCCACGTACACAGAACGATTGGTGTGGGGAAACGGTGATGCCGACGGCGTCCGCGCCGTCGATACACCGGTTGGTCGCGTTGGCGGGCTTGTGTGCTGGGAACATTGGATGCCACTTGCGCGACAGGCGTTACACGAAAGCGGTGAAGACATTCACGTGGCGGCGTGGCCGACGGTGCACGAGATGCACGTGATCGCGTGTCGGCAATACGCGTTCGAAGGCCGATGTTTTGTGCTTGCAGCGGGCTCGCTCATGCGCGCGAGTGAATTGCCGATCGATCTGGAGCCGCATCCTGAACGCGTGGCAAACGCGAATAATTGGGTGCTGCGGGGTGGTTCATGCGTGATTGCGCCGAACGGACAGTTTATTGTGCCGCCGTTGTACGAAACGACTGCGTTGCTGCACGCCGATCTCGATTTGGGTATGGTGCGGCGCGAACAAATGTCGCTTGATGTTGCCGGGCACTACAGCCGTCCAGACAGTTTCAATTTCAGCGTGAACTTCAATCGTCGTGTGCATGAGCGCAGCGACGAACATGAAGCCGACCATGGGTAAACGCGACGAACGCTTTGACGTGTACATTGCCGATGCGGCCGACTTCGCGCAGCCAATTTTGATTCATTTGCGCGAAGTCGTGCACACCGCGTGTCCGGATGTTGAAGAAGCGATGAAATGGTCACATCCACATTTCACGTACAAGGGTATGTTGTGCATGATGGCGGCCTTCAAGCAGCATTGCACGTTCGGTTTCTGGAAAGCGGCGTTGATCGTTGATGGGGAGACTCTGGAAAACGCCGACGCGGCCTACGGGCAATTTGGTCGCCTTACGTCGGTCAAGCAGCTGCCGTCAAAGAAAGTGCTCTCCCGCTACATCAAGCTGGCGATGAAGCTGAATGAGGACGGAATATCTCCTCCCCGTAAAGAGTCAGTTGCAAAAAAGGCCGGCGCGGCCAAAACCACACTCAGGCCGCCGGCCGATCTAAAACTCGCGCTCGATCGCAACCGGAAAGCTCTCAATACCTTCGATGCATTCAGTCCGAGTCAGCGAAAGGAATACATTGATTGGATCACGGAAGCCAAAGCGATCGAGACGCGCAGCCGGCGTCTCGAGCAGGCAATCGAGTGGATGGCCGAAGGTAAACAGCGTCACTGGAAATATCAGAAGTGAATACACCTGCACCACTTTCACCAAACGCGCCACAGCGCGAACAAGCGATTGAGCGTTTGACACGATCGTTTGCCGATGATGCCATTACGATGGACGAATTCGAGCGTCGTGCCGAGTTGGTGTATCGCGCCGTGACAGTTGCTGAGTTGCAGCAATTGACGGCCGATTTACCGGCGGTTGTCGAACCGACCAGCACCAAGGGTGGAAAAGGTGTTGCGCGTGTGGTCACGAGCGATCGCATCACGACTTTCCTTGGCAGCACCGAGCGCCGTATGCCCGCAGCCATGCCGCGTCAACTGTCCGTTCGCACCGTGTTCGGCAACACCGAACTGGATTTCCGAGGTTCCCGCTTTGAGCCAGGCATTACGGAGGTTCACGTGCGCTGCCTGTTCGGCAACGTGGAGATTACGGTGCCGGAAGGTGTTCGGGTCGAACTTCTCGTGTCGAGCGTCCTGGCGAACGTGGGTGCCACGCGTAACCTCGATCAGGACGACGGTCTCGCCGCTGAGGCCGTGCTTCGCGTCACGGGCCGGGCGATATTTGCCAACGTCGAGGTGCACACGGCCACTTCTTCCACCGACGTGACATTGACGTAGGTGGGCCGCGCCGTATTCTCTGTCGAGCGTTGATTTTTGGGTGCGTTTGGTGGTACCGAAGGTGTAGCGGAGGGTCGTACCGAAGGTGGAACCGAGGGCTCTCCCGAAGGTGAACCTAAGCGTGGTACTGAAGGTGATCGTGCAGCTGTTTCCCGCCGAAAGTTGTTTCCGCCGCCCGGTCGATGCACCGGCAAACCCGTTCTGAAGGAATTCCGTCATGTCTGATCCAGTTTCTCGCCGCGAATTCGTAGGCGACTCGGCCAAACTTGCGTTTGGTGCCGCGATTGTGCCCCGGTTTGTGCTTGGTGGTCCCGGTTACAAGGCCCCGAGCGCGCGACTCAACATTGCGTGCGTTGGAATTGGTGGCATGGGTATGAACAACTTTGGTGCGCTGCTTGATGAAAATATCGTCGCTATTTGCGATGTCGATTTTCCGTATGTCGAGCGCTCACTCGCGGGCCGACTGCGTCCGCCCAATGGGCAAACCGTGTCATCACCCGAATCGCTGCGGCTGAAAGCGGCGTACGACAAGGCAACCAAGTACAACGATTATCGCGAGATGTTGGTGAAGGAACGCGATCTTGATGCCGTCGTAATTGCAACGCCCGATCACATGCACGCGAGCATCGCATTTGCGGCCATGAGCGCTGGCAAACACGTGTATGTGCAAAAGCCGCTCACGTATTCGGTTGCAGAGGCGCGACTGCTGGCCAAGACCGCTGCTGACAAGAAGCTGGTGACGCAGATGGGCAATCAGGGCCATTCGCGCGACGGTACGCGCCGCATCAAGGAGATTGTCGCCAGCGGATTGCTTGGTGCCATCAAGGACGTGCACGTGTGGACGGATCGCCCGGTACGATACTGGGCGCAGGGAATTCCGCGGCCGCAAACGCAAGCGCAACTCGAGACGGCGTTCAAGTCGAGTTTGACCACGGCTCCGCGCAATCCGGCACTGCCCGCACAGTGGAACAAGGGGACGGTGGATAACGCGGTTCGGAAGGCGATGTCGGAAACCACACACGTTCCACCAGCGGGATTCAACTGGGACAATTACCTCGGCGTTGCGCAGGAGATTCCGTATCACCCCGTGTATCATCCGTTTGCGTGGCGCGGTTGGGTGGATTTTGGCGCGGGTGCGCTTGGTGATATGGGCGCGCATCTGGTTGATCAGCCGTTCTGGGCGCTGGGTCTCGAATACCCAACGTCCATCAGCGGTTCGTCGACGCAGTGGGGCGGCGATATCAAAACCGATCCGGCGAGTTATCCGCTGGCGACGTACGTGCAATACGAATTTGCGGCGCGCGGAAAGGCGCCTCCGGTCAAGCTGTATTGGTATGACGGTGGATTGATGCCGCCGCGTCCACCGCAACTGCCGGATAACATGACGTTGATGACCGACAGTGGTGACGGCGGTGGTGGAATTTTTATCGGGGAAAAGGGATTTTTACAGTACAGCACGTACGGCGACAATCCGCGAGTGTATCCGCCGGCATTGGCGGAGCAGGTGAAAAAACTTCCGCAAACCGTCGAGCGCATTACAACGGGGCACGAAGTGAATTGGGCGAGCGCGATCAAGGGTGAAGCCAAGATCAGCAGTCCGTTTGAGTACGCGGCCAAGTTGACGGAAACGATGTTGCTCGGGATTGTTGCGTTGCGCGCGGGGCAGGGTGAACGCCTGGTGTACGATGGTCCCAACATGAAGTTCACCAACAAGCCCGAGGCGAACAAATTCCTCACGCGCGAATATCGTAAAGGTTGGGAGTTGCCGGTTCAGGTTTAACGTTTCGCAGTTGCACCACAGGGGCGTCTCGTTTTGACGCTCCTGTTTCTTTTGAACACATTTTCAATCAACCAGGCCTATTCATGCGAGCGTTTACTCCGTACCTCAACTTCGACGGCAACACACGCGAAGTGATGACGTTTTACCAGCAGTGTTTGGGAGACGGTGCCGCACTCGAAATTCAGACGTTCGGCCAAGCGAAGCACGGCGGCCCTGAAATGGCCGAGCGGGTGATGCATGCCAAGCTCACGAGCGGAACCATGTCACTGATGGCGTCCGACACCATGGAGAACCACCGGTTGTTTGTCGGCAACAACGTGTGGATTACGCAGGAGTGCGAAAGCGTTGAGGAAATTGAGCGCGTATTTGCAGCGTTCAGTGCTGGCGGAAAGGTGATGATGCCGTTGGAGAATCAGTTCTGGGGCGCGCGTTTTGGCATGACGGTCGATAAGTACGGCATCAACTGGATGTTCAACTGCGATCTTCCCAAGTAACCTGGCTCAACGGTACGCACTAACATGTTTGCGAACGTTTCCCACCCGATAACACGTCTCGTGCGCGCCGGTTTGTTGACCGGCGTCACCGACGGCGCGTTTTCAAGCATTCTGGCCGTATTCTTTTACGGCTCGACCGTGACAAAGTTGTTTCAGGGTGTCGCCGCCGTCGTGATTGGTGCGCCGGCTGCTACGGAAGGCGGCACAAAAACAGCTGCGTTGGGTTGGTTGATTCACTTTTGCGTAGCGTTTACATGGTCGACGGTATTTCTGCTGATGTACAACCAGTTGGCGACGCTTCGCGGGTTTGTGCAGTCGGTTCCCGGCAAGTTGATTGCCGCGGCGGTGTACGGTCCGCTCATTTGGATGGTGATGTCGTTTTTGGTAATTCCGACGCTGGTGCATCGTCCCACCACGGTCACTTACAAATGGTGGATACAGTTTGTGGGGCACGCGCCGTTTGTTGCGTTGCCCATGATTCTGGCAATTGCCCGACGGAGTGACTTGCCGCCATAAGTGATGCGAGTGCGATGCGCGCAGTTCGCATCGCACTCGCGTCACTTCATGCGCGGTTATATCTCGTTGCGTTTCGCAAACTGCGCGATGTGATCGGCGGCGCGAAACGCCAGCGCCTGAATGGTGAGCGTGGGTTGACCGCGGCCGCTCGTGACGAATGAACTCCCATCCACGATGAACAAATTCTTCACGTCATGCGCGCGGTGGAACTTGTCGACTACGGACGACTTGGGATCGTTGCCCATCCGCGCCGTGCCCAGCAAATGCACGGTGCTGCCAGGTTCGTCGTTAATTGGATTGTCGTAAATCTTCTGCGCTCCAGCGGCCGTCAGCAACTCTCGGCCGCGCTCCTGAAAATATTTGTAGAGGCGCATATCCTGCTCGTGCTCCTGGTACGTCACGCGCATGGCCGGCAGTCCCCATGCATCCTTGAGTTCGGGATCGAGCGTTACCGAATTGGTTTCGACGGGCATCGACGTGGTGTGTGCGTAGCTCAACAACGTGTTCGAAAACCAGGGACGCATTTGTTTCTTGAACTCGATGCCCCACGTGGGATATTCGGGTGGCATGCTGAGGGTTCGCAGCATGGCCGGTACGTCCACGCGGAAATCATAACCGCCGCCGCCAACCAGCCCAAGTTTTTCGTCGAGCTCGTACAGTTCCTGCGAAATACGCGTGACGACGGGGCCTTTGTGTCCGTTAATTTCATGTTCGAACACGCCGTTCGACAATGCGCCACCGTTGAACATGAAATGTTTTCCAACCACACCACTTGAGTTGGCGAGTCCGTTGGGAAACAGGTTTGACTTTGACATCAACAACAGGCGGGGCGTTTCAGCGCCGTTTGCGCACAAGACAACCGCCTTCGCTCGTTGTACAACTTCTTTTTTGTCCTTGTCGAAATAGATAACACCAGTAACTCTCCCACTTGCATCCGTCTCGATTTTGCGCACGTAGCTTTCGCTGCGCAGCTCGCACTTGCCACTCTTGAGTGCTTCGGGCACCATCGTGTAGTTTGCGCCCGACTTTGCGCCCCACTCACACGGAAAACCCAGGCAGAATCCGCAGTTGTGGCATGGCTGGCGTCCCTGGTATTCGCGCGACAGTAACGCCATGGGCGCTGCCTTTGAACTCCAGCCGAGTTTCTTCGCGCCAACCTCAAGCAATACGCCAGGTCCGTGCACATTGATTGGCGGCAGCGGATAGGGTTTGCTGCGTGGTGGTTCGCCGCGCGCGGTGCTGACTTCGCCAGACACTCCAACCGCGTATTCCACTTCCGTGTAATACGGTTCGAGTTCCTCGTAGGTGATGGGCCAATCGGCCATGGCGGCGCCGGCTACCGCGCCACGTTTCGTGAATTCGTTGAAATCGATGGGACGAAAGCGCCAGTAGTTTCCGGTGAAGTGGAATGTCGTTCCACCAACGACTCGCGCGTATTGCGCATACGCACGCCGCTGCGCTTTGTCTTTTGGTGTTTTGCGATAGGTCTGCGGCGACAGTGCGGGATCATTCGTCCAGCGCGGCCAAATGAATCCACCCAGCTCATCGTGTTCCATGTCTTCGGGCGGTACGTGCCGGCCTTGTTCGAGCATCACCACTTCGAAACCATTGCGCGTCAACTCGCGCGCAACGGATGCACCGGCTACTCCCGAACCAATAACTACAAAGTCGACAGGGATGTCGGTCGGATACGTTTTTGTCGCAACGGGTTGTGTTTGAAGGATTCGCATCACAGCACCTTCCCAAGCAGCGCCTGCTGATTTTCAGGGCGATCGTACCAACCGAATGGCGGCTTGTGTTCGAGCGTGTGTTCCTGATTGACGTACTTCCAACCCACGTAGTCCTTGTTGCCCCCGTACTTCGGTAGTGACAAAAATCCGGCAATGGTGGCGAATCGTATGGCGCCAAAGAAATCGGATTTCTCAATACTCTTGAGAAGCGCGTCCTGTTGTTCGGCGGTGAGTTTTGCAAACGTGGCGTCGGCGCCGTGTTTTGTTTTTGCAGACTTCGTGAGTGATTGCAACCCGACGTCAAACAATGGCATTTGTTCCTTCGCGAATGTGCCAAGCGTTCGGTCGATGAAATACACAACGCCGGCTTCGTGCGCGCCCGGTGAGTCGTCGGTCGGAATAATGCGGGACGCAATCGCATCAACGTCCGCGGCTTGCGAAACGCTAAAGTGTTTGAGTTCCTGCGCCGGCGCGGGTGATTCCGCCATGGGCATCTGCGTGCTGTCCGCGGATGGTGGCGAAGCCTCGCGCGCGCACGCGGCGGCCACGAGCCACACTGCGCTCAAGGCAGTAGCGCTGCCGACAAAATCCCGGCGACTTAATTCCTGAGAACGCCACTCATGTTTCATGTTTCCTCAGCAGGCGAATGGGGTGAGACCAACGCGGTTAACGCGAGCACGTCCTTCTGCGTACGCCTACACGGGGTTTTGCGACGGAACGAGGATAAGAAACGCTCTACTGGCATCGTCGGTAAGGGCGTCCAGCATTTTGGCAGGAAACGCACTGTTGGTGCCGTGTCAGAGTGCTCGCATGTATTTTCGTTGCGACACGCTTTCGGGAACTGCCGCACCAAAATGACCGCTCAACGGCGCGTCGGCACGTTTTATCCCAGGGTGTGACGCGTGCCGATCAACGAAGGTATTACCAGCAGACTCCTTTCACACTGAGGCCCGCTGTCCATGCGTCTTTCTTCGCTCGCTCTTACCGCTACAATTGTCCTGGCCGGTGCTACTGCCGCCTGCTCTGATGACCCCGCCACTCAGCCACAGACGGCAAACGCGATTGCGGGGCTCACCGTTACTGCGAGCAACGATACCGTCACCACACCCCAAAACACGCCAACGGGGTCTGGATTCTTCCAAGGTACCGTAATTGGGCCGTCGACTAGCCCCGGGACTGATACGCTCACCACGTCGCCGCGTATTGCGGATGTTCGAGTGACGATTTATCCGCGGCTCGCGGACGTGAATGGTCAGATCACCATGGGACCCGCGGCGGGCAGCACAACGTCGAATGCACAAGGGAAGTGGACGTTACCAACACTGCCCGCGGGCGATTACATCGTAGCGTTCGTTCCGCCGGCATCGGGCGTGTACAGTGGTGCTTACGCGTTTGGGCCACTGCGCAGCAACAGCGCGCAATTTGTGTGGTGGGTGGTGCTGAACAAGAAGTAGTGCCGCACAATGTGATGACGGGAATCACTCCTTGATTCTCGTCATCACGTCGGTCGGGTTCAACTCAAGTAACGCACACAATTCCTGAAACGCACGTTCTCGTTCGGCGCTGTCGTCCGAATTGAACTTCAGAAACAGGGGACGCTGGTCCCAATCAAATGCGCTGTCGGCTTTTCCGTGAATGAAGGTCAACATCCCGGCATAGTTGGTCGCAATTTCTCCGGGACGCGCAAAGAGTCCGCGAAACAATGCGTTGACGACTTCCGGCGGGTGATATTCCTCGACCTGACCGAGCACGCTTGTGAGATCGTCGTAAAACTGCCCGTATTTTAACGCGTGCAGGATGGTCTCGAGTTTTTCGCCGTCGGAAGCGACCGTTGGTGCGTATCGCAACACAGCGGCGCGAACTTCGGAATTGCCATGCTTGAGCGCGTTTCGCATTTCAACACGCGCCGCTTCAGTCTCGAGCGCGGCCAGCGCTTCGATGTCGCGCCAGCCACTTGGCGGGGCGAGCATCTTGACGATCCTTGCTTTCTCGTCATCGGTGGCACTGGTCAACACGTCCAACTTATATCCGACGCCATCGTGCCACATATCGTAGTCGACGTGCATGGCTGCCTGAAATTTGTCGAGAACTACGTTGCCGGCCTTGATTACAACATTCGGACGCTGTTTGTTGGCGGAGTCGCGGATGGCGTTCATGTCCGGGTACGCGCCGTCTGATTCGAGCGGGGCTTCCATCAGAAAACTTTGCCGGTCTGCGTCTGTGAACCATGCACTGTGCAGTGAGCTGCTCACCCTGCGAAACGTGAGTCCGTCGCCCGTTTCGCGCGGACGCGTGGAAATCGGTGTCGCGAGCATGACGCAAATGCCCTGTCCATCGGCCGGCGGGTTACGGTCGATTTTCGTGATGCGGTTGCCCGCCGCCAATTCAGCATCGAGCAAAATGCGCAGCGATGGTGGGAGCACGTCCAATTCTCTCGTGCGCGCGTCAGCGAATTCCATCGGGGTGAGCGAAATGGTGGTGCGTGAGCGGAGCCGGAAGGCGTGAATGTAGCGCGCTTGGGGGCGGGGGTGAACGGACCGGGTCAACGGGGTGAACGGACCGGGTCAACGGACCGGGTCCACGTGTCGGGTCAACGGACCGGGTCAACGGACCGGGTGAACGGACCGGGTCAACGGACCGGGTCAACGGACCGGGTCAACGGACCGGGTCAACGGACCGGGTGAACGGACCGGGTTCGGGTGCCGCAACCCGGTTACAACCCCGATTCCTGAAACGTCAACCTGTTTCAGAGCAACGCGTCGTGCGGCACAAAATTCAACAGTTCTCACCGGCTATGGCGATCCCACATCAAAAGCATCGCGCGAAAAGATGGGTAGCGGCAATCGCATTCGTTGCTGTTGCTTGCACCTGCTCGCAGATAGTGTCGCCGAGCAGCGGGGCCGCACAAAATGTGGCGCAAGGTGCCGCGTGGAAACTTTCGCCCGATCCAGTGCTCCGCATTGGCGAGGACCAGACGTCTGCAACCGAGTTTCTCCGCATCACCGGAATGACTCGCACCGCAACTGGAAACATTATCATTGCGAATTCAGGCACCAACGAACTTCGCGTGTTTAGTTCTGCGGGGAAATTTGTGAAGTCATTCGGAAGGCGTGGCGCGGGCCCCGGCGAATTTCAAAGTATGCGGTGGGTTGGGAAAAATGGAGATTCCGTGTATCTGCACGACTCGCAGTCGATGCGCATTTCCACCTTCACCGTGAATGGCGGATTCGTCACGTCGAAATTGATACCGTCCGTCATGCGTGGCGCACGCATTTATCCGATGGCGCGATTCAGCAACGGTGATTTCCTGCTGCAACCAATTCGTGCACGGTCGCAATCAACGCAACGGGCAGACGGTGTATTTCGCGACAGTACTCCGGCCGGCATCCTGCTTGATGCGCATCCCGACTCTGCTACATGGATTGGGCCGTTCCCATTCATGAGTTGGCTCGCGTACAACCCGGTTGGTCTGGGGACTCAGCCAGCGGTCGACCTGTACGAATTTGGTCCGAAGTCGCGTTGGGTGGTGTGGGGAAATCTGCTCTGGATTGGGGACGAGGCGAGCAATGAGCTGATGCTAGTTGACAAAGCGGGCAAGATTGTCAACCGAGTGCAGTTGCCGTGGGCGCCACGACCGTACGACAAGTTGGTATTTGAGCGCGCAGCGAAGAGTGCGCTGGCGCAGCTTTCCGCAGAAGAACGCAACCGGTTTACTCAGGCCGAGTACTCAACGAAATATCTGCCGCGCTTCGAGCCGTCGTTCAAGCAATTCCTCGTAGCGCCGGAAGGGCAGCTGTGGGTTGAACGATTTCATTTTGATCCCGCCACGCCCGGCGAATGTGTGGTGATGACACGTGCGGGAACCGTTGTCGCTCATCTCACGATCCCAGGCAATTTCGAACCGCAGGAAATTGGCAGCGACTATGTGTTGGGGGTGGCACGCGATGGCGATGGTGTCGAAACTGTCGCCATGTATCGCATTTGGAAGTAGTGCGCATTCACCGGCCACGTCATGTTGGAACACTCTGGTGGAATGGCCGACGAATTTACTTCAACGGCAGCTTCGCAATTTCGGCGGCAGTGTACGGCTTCTTGCGCAACGCCGTGGCGGAGCGAACGGCCGCGATTGTTGCAACGCTTACGGGTGGTGCGTTGTTTCCAAACGATTTTCGAATGTAGCTCAGCACGGAGGCCACTTGTGCATCGCTTAGCGCCGGAGCCCAACCGGGCATTTCACCCTTGAACATTTCGCCTTCTACTTCGACTTCACCCGTCAACCCACGCAGCACAATATGTGCGAGTCGCTGATCATTGCCGGTCACGAAATCGCTCGGCCCCAATGGCGGGTATTGGTTCGCTAGTCCGGCGCCGTTGGCCTGATGGCACGCCGCGCACGTCATCGCAAAAATCTGCGCACCCGATAAGGTGCCGGAAACTTTGAGCGTTGTTGGATCGGGTGGTTTGACTTGCGCGTGCGCGGCGGATGGCGCGAGTGCAATCGAGCACCACAACGCCACATGACGCAACAAGTTGGAATGGCTGTTCAGCATGTCGAATGAGTTTGAGAGTTGAATTGATACGGGGGTCAGAGCAGTGCAGTGTGCACGTTTTTGATGTTGGGGTCAGAGTCAGGTGAACTTTTTCGCGCGCCTCTGACCCCAATACCAAAACCCCGCGCGCCTCTGACCCCAGTACCGAAACCCCGCGCGCCTCTGACCCCAGTACCGAAACCCCGCGCGCCTCTGACCCCGGTGCCGAAACCCCGCGCGCCTCTGACCCCAGTACCGAAACCCCGCGTGACTCTGACCACACCCGCTATCTCGTCTTATCCAAGCAACTTGCGCAGTGTCTGATAACTGGTCGTAATGCTGGCAAGTGAACCACCTGGCCACGAACCGGCGCCGTCCTGCTCGACAAAGAAATATTTCATACCCGATACCTTCCACTCGGCGAATATCGGCTTGAAGTCGATGTCACCGCTACCCACCGGGCATGGACGCCCCGGCTGCGGAGCTGATGGTGCCCCACCGCCAGCGCCACGACCGCCCGTACCACCAGCTCCGCCCCCGCCGCCCGCAGGTGGGGCTCCGCCCGCCGCACCACGACTGCCCGCGCCCGATCCCCCTGCCGCTCCAACTGCTGCACCTCCAGCTGCACCTCCAGCTGCACCTCCAGCTGCACCACCCGCACTGGCAGACGCAGCCGGACGCGGCGTGGCCGTTGCGGCATTCCGCAAGGAAATCGTCTCCCGATCCTGCGCAACTTTCAGGCTCTCGAAATCCTTCACGTGCCACATCACGAAACGATTCGGATATTTCTTGAACCACGCGACCGGATCCTGACTCGCCACCCGCGCCCATCCCAAGTCCATCTGAAAATTAAAAACAGATGGATCGGTTTCGCTGATGAACACATCCATCCCTGTTTTGCCGCCGCCAACATCCACGTATTCGCCGGTGTGACTGTGAAACGCGAGCTTCAATCCGTTGCTTTTGAGTTTGGCACCGATTGTGTTGCATTCGTCCGCGATGCGCTTCCACGCGTCAACGGTATTCATGGGTGTTTCGGTGCGCCCCAACGATGGAATCGTGATGTATTCGTGTCCGACCACCTGCGCGAAATGTATTTGCGCATCGAGATCCTTGCGAAGCGAATCCATCGAGATGTGCGTACTTGGCGACTTGAGTTTGAGGCGATCAAGCAACTTGCGTATCTCCTCGGCCGGCTTGTTGTTGTATCCGGCAAACTCCACTTGTTTGTATCCAATTTGCGCGACCTTTTCGATGGCGCCATCAAAGTCGGTTCGCATTTGGTCACCGATGGTGTAGAGCTGCACACCGATTCCATCAACCGTTGGTTTGAACGCCATGGAGGCCGCACGATCTACTCCTGCGGTTGCGGCGTACGCGTTTCGCGCATAACTGGCCAGCACACCACCAGTGACGGTGAGTGCTGCAGCGTTGCGCAGGAAATTGCGACGACTTACGCCAACGTGTGCGTCGTCGCTATTCGCAAAATCGTTGGAACCTGTCGAAGTGCCGAAATCGTCTGACATAGTGGATGCTGAGTGAGAGTAACGTGATGATAACGTACGGATTCGGCACGGATTTCAACTGCTCGGCGTACTGGCTTTCAAGTTTCATGATACGAACCGCGCGCGCAAGATTCGGAGCGTTGGCGGCGTCGGTCCAGCCTGCAGTGAGCACCGGTTGCACTTTGTCGCGAATGGCCTGTTGCGCGAGTGGCCCACGAACGGATTGCAGCAGGATTGCCAACGAAAGCGTCTTTTGTGCGGCATCACCCGTTTTGGACAATCCCACAAAATAGTCGAGGTGCGCAGTGCGATCGCGAGCTCCAACCAATTGGCGCCAGGCGGTTTCTACCGCACCGGGATTGGCGGGTAGCAACGGGTGACGGGTTGAACATCGCCAACAATTCACTGGCGTCGTTTGGTACACCCGGTCTGGCGGCAATGGCGGTTACCAGCAACCCTCGAATGCTGTCGGGCAATGTCGCATCCAGTGCAGCGTTACGCATTAGTGGCGCGGCGGCGGCGGCGGCGGCGGCGGCGGCGGCGGCTGGTCGGGTCGTGGAAATAGTGCAGCATTACGGCTCGCCCTGGTGGGGTGGAAATCGCAGCGTGCTCCGCGTAGAAGGCCGTGACGGTGATGCCCCGCCCAGTGGAGAGATTGGCAGCGGCCGCGAACTGATTGCATGTTTCGGCACGAGTTGCCGCGTTCCGCCCGACATCCTGTTGCCCGACTGCCATGACTATGCGCTGGACTACCCCGTCGCAAACGAACCACGATGTTCGCACCAAACGCCGCTCACGAGTGCGGAGGTCATCACAACTCGGCCTGGTGTTGATCGGGTTGGCGGCGGCCTGTTCCCCCAAAACCGCCGACGCACCGACTCTCGGCGATCTCAAAGTTGCGACAGGCCCCGCACTCGATCGCGCGAATCTGGATACCACCTGCGCCGCCTGCACAGACTTCTACCAGTTCGCGAATGGTGGTTGGCTCAAGAAAACCACGATTCCCGCTGCGTATCCGGCGTATGGTTCCTTCGAGGAGTTGAACGACCGCAATCAGGATCAACTGCACAAATTACTCGATACGTATTCCGCGAACGCGATTGCCGGAAAAGCGGTGGCGGGTACACCCGCGTGGAAAGTCGGCACGTTCTACGCCAGTTGCATGGACACGGTCACGATCGACAAAGTGGGAACCGCACCACTGAAAGCCGATCTCGACATCATTGCCGGCATCAACTCCGTTGACGATCTCAAGAAACAATTGGCCGTGCTCGAACATCGCGCCGGACTGGTGCCGTGGTCCAGCGGCGCAACGCAGGATGCCAAAGACGCAACCTCCGTCATTGTTGGGGTTGGTCAATCGGGGCTCACCCTGCCCGATCGCGACTACTACCTCAAGAGCGACGCGGCCACCGTCAAAATTCGTGATGCGTACAACGCGCATCTCATCGAAATGTTCAAGCTATTGGGTGACACTCCCGAAGTGGCTGCGACGGAAGCAACCACTGTCATCAACTTCGAAACGATGTTGGCGAAAGCATCGAAGTCGCGCGTAGACCTGCGCGATCCGAACGCGAACTACCACAAAATGACGTTGGCCGATTTGCAGAAACTCGCGCCCAACATGACGTGGGAGCCGTTCTTCAAAACACTGGGTGCACCGGGCACGTTCACCGTTGATGTCGCACAACCGGAATTCATGAAAGCGGTGGATGCGATGCTGGTTTCTGTTCCGGTTGCCGATTGGAAAACCGTGTTACGCTGGACCTTGGTGCACAATTCGGCCGCAGCACTCGCCACGCCGATCGTGAATGAAAATTTCAAGTTCGGACAGCTCTTCAGCGGTGCGAAAGAATTGTTGCCACGCTGGAAACGGTGCCTGCGATCAACCGATCAACGTCTGGGCGAGTTGCTCGGGCAGGAATATGTGAAAACGGCATTTACTCCCGAAGCCAAGGAACGCGCCGTCAAGATTGTTGGTAATCTCGTGGACGAACTACATGCCCGCATTGATGTCAACAACTGGATGAGCCCTCCCACCAAAACCGCAGCATTAGCGAAACTGTCAGCCTTCGTGCGAAAGATTGGGTATCCCGACCAGTGGCGCGACTACTCGAAGGTTGAAATCAAAACGGGCGAATATGCCATGAATGTGCGTGCGGCCGATTCATTCGAAACCGAACGCAATTGGGCGAAAGTTGGGAAACCCGTTGATCGCCTGGAGTGGGGCATGACGCCACCAACCGTTAATGCGTATTACAATCCGCAACTTAACGAGATTGTATTTCCCGCTGGAATTTTGCAACCGCCGTTCTACAATCCGGAAGCCGACGACGCAGTGAACTACGGCGCGATGGGCGCAGTGATTGGTCACGAAATGACGCACGGCTTCGATGATCAGGGGCGCCAATACGACAAGGACGGCAATCTGAAAGATTGGTGGGCCAAGGCCGATGGCGACAACTACAACGTGCAAGCAGCCAAAGTTGTAAAACAATTCGATGGCTACACGGTGGTCGATTCAAACACGCACGTGAACGGCAAACTCACACTGGGCGAAAATCTGGCTGACTTTGGCGGACTGACCGTTGCGTATTCGGCGATGGAGAAAGCACTTCGTACCACGCCGCGCAAAAACATTGATGGGTTTACGCCGGAACAGCGTTTCTTCCTGGGATGGGCTCAGGTTTGGCGTGGCGCGATGCGCGACGAGGCCGCACGCATGCTCGTCAACACCAACGAACATGCGCCGAGCAAATGGCGAGTGAACGGACCGTTCAGCAACATGCCGGAGTTCAAGGCGGCGTGGGGTTGCAAGGACGGAGATGCGATGGTGCGTCCGGCTGCGGTGCGTCCGATCATTTGGTAACCGGCACCTCGGCCAACAAACGTCTGCCGAGTATGAGACTGTGACGTGGGTGGTGGTTGGCTTCGTGTCAACGAGCGGCTTCCTGCTGGGTTCAGCTGCGACTGCGGCTATCTGGCGCTTCAGTCGGAGGTGGGAAGGGAGCTCAAATGTTAGTCGTAGCGTAGACTGGGAATGGGGATAGCCTCACCAGGGATTAATTCGACGTTGCACAAGCAGTAAATTCTCGCGACGTCAGAGCCCAGCGATTCCCCATCTCCCCGCCACTCCCATGAGCGACACAGCCGACCAGAGTTTTTCCAATCACACGAAGTGGATGCCCTTGTACCACTTCGTCGCTGCCCCGTTGGGCATTGTGCTGCTTGTTTGGAATGTGAAACACGTCATCGCGGATCCGAACAGCGCCAGCGTGCTGGGACTGCTCACGGCAGTGCTGCTGGTCGTATTGATCGCGCTCGTGCGGGTGTTACCGCTCAAGGTACAGGACCGCTTGATTCGGCTCGAAGAGCAGTTGCGGCTGATGCGTCTTTTGCCGGCCGATCTGCAGTCGCGCATTGGTGAGTTCAGCGTGCATCAACTGGTCGCGTTACGGTTTGCGTCCGATGCAGAATTGCCAGAACTCGCGCGTCGCGTGTTGGACGAAAACCTGACCTCGCGAAAAGCCGTGAAAACCGAAATCCGAAAGTGGCGCCCCGACACGTTTCGCGTGTAAATAGGGGCTATGCCAACTGCCGCGCGATTGCGTCCACATGTTGTTGCCGCGGTCCTGTATGCGCGCGAAGAGGCGGATGCCGTCCGCGCGCTGCTGGAAGCGATCGCTCCCGACCAGAGTTTGTCATTCCTGTTGCTCGAGAATGACGCCGGGACGGACGACGAACGGCGGGCGGCACGAACCCAAACACTCGGCGCGTCGCGGCTTCGGCATGAGGTAGCGATCGCGACCTCATTCGTCGAACCAAACTCCGTATACTTTTTGGCGGGCAATCGCGCGAAGGCGTTGCTGGATGGCGAATTACACTTGTATGGCGATGGTGAAAATCTGAATGAAGTGAGTGGCAGCCGCTCATTCTTTTCTTCACTGGCCAGCGATCAAGGGCGTCGTGCGAGTGTCATCGTATTTGCGGGTGCCCGGTTGGATGCCGACACAAATGCCGCGGAACTCACGCTCGTCGCGGAAGCTGGCGGCCTCGTTCTCGTTCAGGACGAGAGCGGCAGCGATTTTCGCCGGGTGATGCGATCAGTCGAACAAGCCAATCCGGACGTTACCTATGTGCCAGTACGCGACGTCGCGAATCTGGTCATGGAACATGCGGAACCGCTTATCGCCGAATCGCGGCCACGCACCACAACCGAGCTCTATCGTGACGTTGAAGTCATTCTGCCGGCGCTCTGTGAGGTACTTCTGGCAGCAACGGGTCACGATTTTGGCCACTACAAGTCAAGTACGCTGATTCGTCGCACGCTTCGCCGACTCCATCTCATTCATTGCAATTCGGCGCAAGCCTATCTCGCACAACTGCGCACCGATCCGACGGAAGCCGAGCGGTTGTTCAACGATCTGCTGGTCAGCGTGACTTCGTTCTTTCGTGACACGGACGCCTTCAAAGCGTTGAGTGATATTGCATTCCCGCGAATCTTCGCCAGTGACCAACAAACTGAACCCGTACGCATTTGGGTTGCGGGTTGCGCGACCGGCGAAGAGGCGTATTCCATTGCGATGTTGGTGTGCGAATATGCGGCGCACGCGGGGCCGCTGCCGCCGGTACAAATCTTCGCAACCGATCTCGACGAAGGTGCACTCAACCACGCACGTCGCGGACGATATGCCGCCACTCGGCTCGCCCATGTGACGCCCGAGCGGATTGCCCGATTCTTCACGCGCGTTGGTGGATCGTATCAGGTGACCAAGGAAATTCGGGAAATGGTGCTGTTCACGCGACACAGCGTGACCAACGATCCACCATTCTCGAAGCTTCAGCTCATTTCCTGCCGCAATCTGCTCATCTACCTCGGCGACGAACTACACCGGCGGGTTATTCCGTTATTTCATTACGCGCTCCGTCCCAAGGGGATTCTGTTTTTGGGGCCGTCCGAATCGCTGAGTACACACAGCGATCTGTTTCGAGCACTCGATGTCAAACATCGTATCTCGGAGCGTCTGGTAACCACCAAGAGAACAGCACCATTCCTGCCTTCACGTTCGAACACGCCACTGCATACGCGATCGGAAGCCAACGCCGTGAATACTGAGGCTGAAACACTTCGCATCATGCAGCACGTCCTGGTCGAACAATTTACGTCGAAAGGTGTTGTGGTCACTGACGAAGGATTGGTGGTCGCGACCTCTGGCAATGTTGAAGAGTTCCTGTCTGTTGGCGGGGGGTCGTTTGTCAACAGCATTACGCGGTTGGTTCGCGATGGGTTGCGCGTTGCGATGCGATCGGCGCTGCGCGAAGCGGTGTCGATGGGTGCGCGCGCCGTCCATCAGGGCGGAACGTTGTCAACTGAAGACGGACTGCAGCGCGTGACGATTGTTGTGCAACCGCTTGCGTCTGCTGTTGAAGCGACCGGGCTGTATCTGGTTGTGTTTCAATTGAATGGACGACCGCTGGCGCCAAATGCTGCACCAACACCCCAACACACAGAGGCCGCCAACGCATTGATCGAGCGACTCGAAATAGACCTGACGACAGCGCGCGAGGAATTGCAGCGCACGGTGCAGGATCTCGAAGCGGTCAATGAAGAATTCAAATCGTCGAATGAAGAGTTGTTATCGATGAACGAAGAGTTGCAGTCTTCCAACGAGGAACTTGAGTCGTCCAAGGAAGACTTGCTGGGACTGAATGAAACGTTGGAAGACACCAACAACGATCTGGCAAACTTGCTGGCATCCACGCGCATTCCTACTATCTTCCTTGACGAAGACGGAAATGTGCGTCGCGCAACGCCATCGGCCCAGGCAATCTTCAACCTGCGCACCGACGATATCGGGCGGCCGTTGCACCATTTCACGCATCGCGCTGTGTCAATGCCACCGCTGCCGGCACCGGAAGTTGTGCATCGGGCCAACAAGCCGATCGAAGACGAAGTTGAAATGCAGGACGGTTCGTGGTATTTGCGTCGCGTGCTTTCGTACACGACACCTGAAGGCGAACGCGAAGGCATCGTGCTGACCTTCACCGACCTGACGGAGCGCCGACGGTATGAGTCGGACGTGCTGGCCAGCGAAGCGAGACTGCGTTCGGTGATTGATTCGATGTATGCGTTTGTTGGT
This sequence comes from Gemmatimonas sp., assembly GCA_040004335.1. Taxonomy (GTDB): domain Bacteria; phylum Gemmatimonadota; class Gemmatimonadetes; order Gemmatimonadales; family Gemmatimonadaceae; genus Gemmatimonas. Next base: position 3,981 of record JBDUBA010000403.1, on the reverse strand, counting down.
GTACTGGATGTTGATGGCACGCTGCTGGAAGTGAATCAGGCCGCGTTGGGCGTGGGAGGCCTCGAGCGCAGCGAAGTGATTGGGCAACGCTTCTGGGACTGTGCGTGGTTCATGCACGACGACGCGGTGCGCGACCGCTTGCGCGATGCATTCGAGCGCGCGCGTGCAGGCGAGTTGGTGCGATACGATGAAATAGCGCGAACGGCGAATGACGGGCGCATTAATATCGATTTCACGATGCACCCCGTGTACGTGAGTGGGGTGCTGCAATACGTTATCCCGTCGGCGGTTGATATCACGCATCGCGTGAAGGCGGAGGCGCAGCTGCGCGAGGAGCGCAACCTTAGCCGCACGATTACGCAGAACGCGACGACCGCAATTTTCATGACCGATGTGAATCGGTTGTGTACGTTCGCGAATCCCGCGGCCGAAGAAATGACGGGGTTCACTGCCGCCGAGCTGATCGGTCATGTGATGCATCAACGTATTCACTACCTGTATCCAGATGGATCGCCCTATCCGGAAAGTGAGTGCTCGTTGGACCGGGCGTTGCCGAATGGCAACCATATTCGCAACCACGAAGAAATTTTCATCCGCAAAGACGGCACGTTCTTCCCCGCGGTGTGCAGCGCCAGCGTGATTCTGGACGACAAGGGCGAGCGCACGGGATTGGTGGTGGAAATGCGTGATGTGACCAACGAACAGCTGGCCGCAAAGGCCGTTGCCGAAAGCCAGGGGCGATTCCGGCAGTTGGCCGAGACGATTCCACAATTGGCGTGGATGGCGCGTCCCGACGGCGACATTTTCTGGTATAACGAGCGTTGGTTCACGTACACCGGGACGACGCGTGATGAAATGTCCGATTTCGGTTGGCAGCGAGTGCATGATCCCGCTGTTTTGCCAATCGTTGTCGAACGCTGGAGCGCCTCCATCGAAACAGGAAAACCATTTGACATGACGTTCCCGTTGCTCGGCGCTGATGGGGTGTTTCGTCCCTTCCTGACGCGTGTGAATCCATTTCGAGACGAGCGGGGTCGGATTGTACTCTGGTTCGGAACGAACACGGATGTCAGCGCCGAACGCGACCGCGAAGAAACGTTGCGCCGTCGGCAACGTGAGCTGCAAACGCTTGCTGACAACTCGCCGGACATCCTCACGCGTTTTGACCGCGAATTTCGACATGTCTTCGTGAACAAGGCAGTTGAACGCATGACCGGCATCGCTCCGCAGTCCCTTATTGGCAAAACAAACCGAGAACTCGGAATGCCGGAGTCGCAGTGCGATTTGTGGGAAGATACCATTCGCCGCGTTTTCGAAAGCGGGCATGAACAGTCCGTTGAGTTTGAATACGACACAATCACTGGCACGAAGTTCATGGTTGGTCGTTTTGTGCCGGAGCTTGGTGCGGACGGAAACGTGGAGTTCGCGTTGGGTGTCACACGTGATCACACTGCCGAACGTGTGGCGGAGAACGCTCTGCGCGATGCCAATCGCCGCAAGGATGAATTTTTGGCAACACTGGCGCACGAGCTGCGAAATCCGTTGGCACCAGTGCGCAATGGTCTCGAAATTCTACGTCTGTCGGCCAGCGGAGACTCCAGAACAACCGAAGTGCGTGACATTATGGAACGCCAGGTCGTGACGATGACGCGTCTGATTGACGACTTGCTGGACATTTCGCGCATCAGTCTCGGCAAGGTGGAACTCAAACGTGAACTCGTGGACACGGCGTCGGTAATTGAGGGAGCAATTGAAGTCAGTCGTCCGGCGCTGCAATCGGCCAATCACGAACTCATTGTCAATACGAGCGATGAATCGCTGCTGCTGGATGCCGACGCCACGCGATTGGCGCAGGTTATTGGCAACCTGTTGCACAACGCGGCGAAATACACACCGGAAGGTGGGCGTATTACCGTGAACACGTTTCGTGACGGCGATGAAGCCGTGATTCAGGTTGCGGACACCGGCATCGGAATTCCCGAAGCCATGTTGACCCGTGTGTTCGACATGTTCACACAGATCGCGCACTCGAGCGCGAAGGCGCAGGGCGGGCTTGGAATTGGGCTCGCGCTCGTCCGACAGCTCGTCGAAATGCATGGCGGAACGGTGCGCGCCGACAGTGCAGGCACGGGTAAAGGCAGCAGCTTTACGGTCCGCCTACCATTGGCGCGCCACACTGCCGAGTTTCGCGCCGTCGAGCTGGAGGAAGGACCGGCGGCCAACCTGCAGCGACGGCCGGATTCCGAGACCGAGCGACTGCGCATTCTGATCATTGATGACAACGTCGATGCGGCGCAGAGTTTGGAAACGGTCCTCAATCTTATGGGTCACGATGCCAGCAGCGCGTACAGTGGTTCGGAGGCGCTCGACGTACTTACGCAAACCGTACCCGATTTTGTGTTTCTCGACATCGGTCTTCCCGATATTACCGGTTATGAACTGGCCGCCAGCATTCGACGCGACCGCCGTTTGGAACGCACGATTGTGGTGGCGCTGACGGGGTGGGGCAGTGACGAACATCGCCGGCGATCGGTCGAAGCCGGATTTGATTTTCATCTGACGAAACCGGCGGACGCTGCAGTTATTCGGCGTATTCTGACGCGCGCGGTGCGGTAGTTGCGGTGCGGTTGTTGCCGGGCGGTCGTCGCCGTGCGTTAGTCGCCGGCGTTAGCCGCAGCGCGTCACGCGCGTTCCACGATGCGATCAATGAGGAAACTTGACTGTTCCAACGCTTCAGCGGTAAACGATCCGAAGAACGCCCGTACTTCGGCAAACATTGCATCGAATTCCGCCTGATTGCCGTCGGCGAGGACGGTTGCGATATCGCGCGTTGCCTCCGCGAACGCCTTCGTCACTTCGCTCGTGCGCGGGTTGCGCATTTCGATGGGTCCGTACAGCCCCGACGACTGCGCAAAGTGCCGAGCGGTTACGTACAACTCGAGTTTGTACGCGGGCGAGGTGAATTGCAGCGACTCTTCCAGCGGCATTCCCATCCGTGTGAGCGTGAGTCCCAACACCTGCGTTTGAAAGTGCGTGAGTACCTGCACAATGGACATTGCGCGGTCGTGTTGTTGCGGCGTTGCTTCGGTAATTATGAGACCGCGCGCACTCAACATTTGCGAAACCCAATTGGCCCACTCTTCACCTCGCGCTCGGCACAACACCACGCGTTGTCCCTGTAGCGAGTGCACGCTGGGTCCGAACATCGGGTGGGTGCCAAGGACGCTGGCCTGCGTCGATTCGAGCATAGCGGCCACTGGCGCCTCCTTTACGCTGGTGACGTCCATGAGGAGGCCGTGCACGGGAACATGCGGGCCAATCGCGCGCACGACGGCCTCGGTCTTGTCGATCGGAACGCTGACAATCGTGACATCGGCTGCTGCCGCCGCTTCCGCACCGGTCAACGTGGTATCAACGTCGCTTACCAGCACGCGATGACCGAGGTCGGCAAACAAGCGCACCATGATTTTGCCGATCTGGCCATGCCCGCCAATGACGGAAACAGTGCGCGGCTCGACATCCATTGGCACTTCGGTGCGGAGCGCGGCCTGATGATCGCGACTCGCGCGCAACAGCAGGCGGAAAATTGACTCCATCTCCCCGCGGGGCAGCCCAAGTTCCTCTGCGCGGCTGGCTCGGTCGTCGAGAATTTCGCGCTCACGTCCCGCATCACGCACCTTGAGCCGGTGAAGTCGTTTGTACGCGGCCACTTCGCCAACTAACGCCATTCGCTTGGCGGCCAGCTGCAGAAAGTCGCGATCGAGCGAATCGATCATTGCTCGCAGTACGGGGAGCGGCCGGGGGGTTGGGTCCGTCATGAGGTGTGTCGGTTGCGCATTGGTGAGTGATGCGCGAAACATAATCACGGCAAACGCGACGAGAACACGTGACTCGACCGTCGCATTGCGCGGGCGCATTACGCAGGTCGCATTACGCAGGTCGCATTACGCAGGTCGCATTACGCAGGTCGCATTACGCAGG
>JBDUBA010000022.1:0-7119 GCA_040004335.1 Gemmatimonas sp. | reverse complement strand
TGCTCAACCCCGAAGACGTTAACAAAGGTGCACCCTTTGCCCTCAGGGTGGTCCAGTTTGTAGGGTATCTCGTCTTCTTCGGATTGATGGGCTGGCTGTGCCTGTCCGTCATTCGCGGCTATGCCGGCTTCGGCAACCTGTGGCTCGTGGCCCTGGCGGCCATCGGTGGATACCTGCTCGCCGACCTCCTCTCGGGCATCGTCCACTTTCTGGCCGACAATTTCGGGTCGCCCGACACCCCGTTTCTCGGCCAGGGGTTCGTCCTCCCCTTCCGTCAGCACCATGTGGACCCTTTGGGCATCACCCGGCACGGCTTTTTCATCGCCAACGGCAACAATGCCCTGGTTTGCCTCCCGGTACTCGTGCCGGTCGCGCTTTTTGTGCCAATTACGTCCAGCACCGTCGGTTATGGAGCGGGGGTGTTTACCTTTGTCATGCTGACCGCGGTTTTCCTGACCAACCAGACCCACAAATGGGCGCACATGGAAGTCGTGCCCAAGCCGGTCCGCTGGCTGCAAAACGCCGGGATTATCCTGTCAAAATCCCACCATGACATTCACCACGTGCGTCCCTACAACACGCACTACTGCATAACGGTCGGAGCGTGGAACTCCTTGTTTGAACGATTCGGGTTGTTCGATCGCTGTGAACGACTGATTCGGCGTTACTGGCCCGGTATCGATCCCGCGCCACGCGTCGAGCAGGAGAAAATTGCTGAGGCCATGGCCAACCTGGCGCTCAGTCCCACCAGAGATTGATGACCTACGCACCCACGAAACGGATTGTACCCGACGCGCTCCCGATCGAAGACGACGAGCAACTCGCGCACGACGCCTGGGGATATCGCGACACCTCCTTCAAGCTGCTCGACAACGGCAGCGTTACGCTCACCGGCGGCCGCTACGCACTAAGCGGACTCGAACTCCCGAGTCTGTTGCCGTGGGTCAGCGACGTCATGAGCGTGAACTTTCGCGCGTCGCAAATTCCGCGCAAACCGTTTCCGCCGGCAATCCCCGCGTCGACCGCGAGCGCTGAATTTCTGGATGCGCTCCAGAAGCTCGTAGCGAAAGACGCCGTCACGCTCGACGCGCTGGTGCGCCTGCGTCACGGACACGGGCACACCGTCGAAGAGATCTACGCGGTGCGGAACCAGGGCATCACGCGTATTCCCGACGTGGTCGTGTACCCGCAATCCACAGGCGAAGTTGAAGCGCTGGTCGCGTTCGCCGCGCAACACAACGCGGTGCTGGTTGCCTTTGGTGGCGGTACAAACGTCATCGATTCGCTCCGCTGCTCGGATACCGAAACACGCCCTATTGTGTCGGTGGACATGCGGCGCATGAACCGCATTCTCTGGATCGATGCCGAGAATCAATGCGCGTGCATTCAGGCGGGCGCGGTTGGCCGTCATCTCACCACGGAACTCGCCAAACACGGGTTTACGACGGGCCACGAACCCGATAGCTACGAGTTCTCCACCCTGGGCGGCTGGATTGCCACACACGCCAGTGGCATGAAGAAGAACCGCTACGGGAACATCGAAGACATTCTGCTGGATGTGCAGATTGTCACGAGCAACGGTGTTGTTGAAAGCACGCCCGTAGTCCCGCGCGAATCGATTGGCGCCGATCCGCGCCGCTGGATCATGGGCAGCGAAGGGCGGTACGGCATCATCACGCAGGCGGTGGTCAAACTGCGTCCGCTGCCGCAAACCGAACAACACGACGCCATTGTTTTCAAGCGTTTTGAGGACGGCGTGAATTTCTTGTACGATCTCACGCGCACGGGAAAAATTCCGGCCAGCGTGCGTCTCGTGGACAACATGCAGTTTCAGTTAAGCCAGACGCTCAAGCCGGGCGTCGAAGGAACGGCCGCAGTCAAGCGCAAAATTGAGAAGTGGGTGATTACCCGGGTCAAAGGGTTCGATCCCCAACAGATGGTGGCGTGCACACTGCTGTTTGAAGGCAATCGCGACGAAGTCGAGGCACAGCAGGCAACCGTCAAACGTCTGGCCAGCAAGTATGGCGGCGTGCATGCAGGTGCCGAGAATGGCGCGAAGGGATACCAGCTCACGTTCGGCATCGCATACATCCGCGATTTCGTCATGCAATTTGGCATTCTCGCCGAGTCGTTCGAAACATCCGTATCGTGGACTGACGTGCGCGGGCTCATCGCCAACGTCAAGAAACGCTTGTACGACGAGTTTGCAAAACTTGGGTTGCCCGGTCAACCGTTTTTCACGGCACGCATCACCCAACTCTACGACAGCGGCGTGGCCGTGTATTTCTACCTCGGCGTCCATTACGGCACGAATGAACATCCCATCGAAACGTATGCGGTGCTTGAAACTGCGGCGCGCGATGAGATTCTCAAGTCGGGTGGATCACTTTCGCATCATCACGGCGTTGGAAAACTTCGGCGGGATTTCCTCCCAAGAGTGCTGTCGCCGGCCGCGCTCGCGTGGTCGAACGGCATCAAGCACGCAGTCGATCCGCAACGTCTGTTCGGAGTAATCGACACATGAGTCCTCTTTCTACCAGCAGCCCAACCAGCAACATGCCGCGCACCATTCTGCTCACCGGTGCGCCAGGATTCCTCGGCAAGGTTGCGTTGTACGAACTGATGCGCCGCAAGGACGAACTCAACATCGCAAGTGTTGTGGTTGTTGTGCGAGCGCGTGGGTCACGTCTGGCCGAGGAGCGCTTTCGGAAAGACGTGGTAACGTCGCCTGCGTTCGCGAATTTGCCGGACGGATGGGACAGTATTGTGCGCGTGCTCGACGGTGATCTGGCGACGGCTGGTTTTGGTACGTCTCCCGCCGACCGTGAACTCCTCGCCGACGTCACCCACGTCATCCACTCGGCAGCGGCGGTGAGTTTTACGCTGCCTGGTGCGGTGGCGGCCAATGCGAATATCACGACCAGCATCAATTTGCTGGAAGCGATAAAGGCGTGTTCGAAACTTGAGCGCATTGTGTATGTGTCCACCGCGTACGTCACGCCGCATCACGATGGAAAGATTACCGAGTCGCTCGTGAAGTTGCCCAAGCCGGCGACGGAGTTGTACGAGCTGCTGCTGAGCGAAACGCTGAAGGACGAAGAAATACTGGCGATGACGGGTCATCCGAACACGTATACGATGACCAAGACCGTCTCCGAGCACATCATGGTGGAGCGTCGTGGCGACGTCCCACTAACCATTGTGCGTCCCAGTATCATCTCGGCCAGTCTGCAGTATCCGGTGCCTGCGTGGATTGACAGCACGGCGGGTTTTGGTGCCTTTGCGATGCTCATCGGGTTGGGACATTTGCGCGCGGTGATTGGACATCCGGCTGCGCGGCTCGATCTGGTTCCGGTCGATGAAGTCACGCACTGTGTGTTGAACGAGATGACCGAAACCGCCAATGGTGTGACGGTTGTGCATTCGGTGGCGGGCAAACATCGCGCGCCAACCGTGCATGACAGTTGGGAAGAGATTCAACGCCACTTCGCGCAGAATCCGGTGCAGCGTATTCCGGTGCGTGGGTATCTTGGCCCGGCGGGTTCGGCGTTTACCATTGCGGACATCGTGCATCATCGTGTGCCGATGGCGTTGGCGTCGGTGGGATCGCCTGTGCGAAAGCGTCAGGCGCAAAAGCTTGCGTCGCGTTTGACGTATCTCAACGAGGTGTTTCCGTATTTCACCACGCGTACGTTCGATTTTGAACTAGCGCCGCGTCAGCGTGAAGCGTTTGGCGACAAGTTTAATCCACGCGAGTATGTGGTGAGTGTGTGCCGCGGTGTATCGCGTCATTTGCTTGGGCAGCGTGATACTGAGTGGGTGTTGGCGGGGCGCAATCACATTGGGCATGGTGGTGATCTCAAGTGGGTGTGGCGTCAGAAAACGGGCAGTGCAATTGTGCGCACCGGAATCTGGCTTACGACCAAGACGCTCCGGCGCATTACTGATTCCATCACGGTTGATATTCCGTCGTTCGAGCGCGCGCGCGACATTCGTCCGGAAAATGCAGGTATCGCGTTGCTGCCAAGTCATCGCAGTTTTCTGGATTTTGTGTTGTGTTCGTATCTTGCCTTTACGCGTCCCGATCTTGGCATTCGAGTGCCGTATGTTGCGGCGGCGGTTGAGTTCGGGCGTATTCCGCTGCTTGGTTCGTTGTTGCGGTCCGTGCATGCGTTTTATGTCGATCGCAAGGCGTCGCGTGAGAATCGTGATCTGGCAAAACGTGTGCACAAGATGCTCGACAACGGCGACGTGGTTGAATTTTTCATCGAGGGTGCGCGTAGTCGTTCGCGTGAGTTCCTGCGTCCCAAGCGCGGCCTGATTCGTTGTCTCGAGTCGTGGAGTCATCCGGTGATGATTATGCCCATCGCCATTTCGTACGATCGTGTGCCTGAGGAAGCGGTATTTGCGCGGGAGTTGTCCGGCGCACCGAAGGCGGGATTACGTCTTGGCCCGTTGTTTGGGTGGTTGGCGGATGTGTGGCGTGGTCGTGTGAACCTTGGGCGCATTCATGTGGCATGTGGTGTGCCTATCATGGTTGATGCGAGTTCCAACGCGCAGCAGGTGGGTGACAAGGTCATCGAGGAGTTGCGCAGTGTGATGGCCGTAACGTCGTTCCACATTGATGCGTTTGTTGCGTCGCCGGCCAATGTGCCGGTGTTGTTGGAGGAGGGTTCGACTGAACTTGCCGTGCTGGACGCCGAAACAATTCGTGCGCACGTCGAGGCGGCGGGTGGGCAGGTGCTGGAGAGTCGATTGCCCTTGCCGGAGAATTTTGATCCGCTTATTGCGGGCACCATGAAGGAGCATTTTGCTCATTTCTTGAGTTCCGAGGCCAAATCTTCGGAAGCGGTGAAAACGACGTTGTCGGATGATTGGCGTGAGCGCGGCCTGGCGGGTTCGGGCGCGGTTGCCTGACGCATGATTGTTCGGCGGAGTCGGTCGCATAATTCATGAGTCGTCGTTTCGTGGGCCGGGTGGTGCTGGTAACGGGTGCGTCGAGCGGCATTGGTGCCGAGTTGGCGCGTCAGTTTGCGGCGGAGGGTGCGCGGGTGGTGTTGGCGTCGCGCGATGTCGCGCGACTTGAAGCAGTTGCGGCCGAGTTGCGCGCCCATGGTGGTGATGCGTTTGTGGTGTCGCTTGATGTGAGTGTTGGGGAGTCGTGTCGTGCGGCGATTGAGCAAGCGGTCGCGCATTATGGAAAGCTCGACATTCTGGTGAACAATGCGGGGCTGCGTTTTCATGGCCGTTTGGATGAGATCACGGATCTCACCATTTTCGACACCATCATGCGGGTGAATTATTTGGGTGCGGTGTGGTGTACGGCGTTTGCGTTGCCGCATTTGAAGCAGTCGCGTGGTCAGATTGTGGCGATTGCGAGTTTGCAGAGTTGGGCGGGTGTGCCAACGCGTTCGGCGTATTGTGCGAGCAAGCATGCGATGATGGGATTTTTTGATTCCATCCGTGTGGAGTTGGAGGATGATGGGGTGTCAGTCACCGTCATATATCCGAGTTTTGTGTATGCGGAGGATCATGGTCGGGTGATTGCGCCGGATGGGACGAGTCTTGGGGATAAGGCGTATAAGCGTCCGCCGGGTGATGCGATGTCGGCGGAGGAGTGTTGCCGGCTGACGTTGAATGCAGTCGCGAAGCGGAAGCGGCATGTGTTGATGACGTGGCGGGCGAAGGTGGGGCGGGTGCTCAAGTTGGTGAGTCCGGCGTTGGTGGATCGATTGACGAAGAGTGCGGTGCGGGTGCGGCGGGTGGGGGAGGCGGTAGGTTCGTGGCCGAGGTGGGAGCCGGGGTGGGAGCCGGGGTGGCGTAGCGGTTTTTGTGGGGTGGCGGTTTCGTGTTGGCGAGACCTGCGTGCAAGTGCGGCGGAGTCCAGGCGCGTGGTTTTGATCGGGTGGGCGCAAGTGTGATCCCTGCCATCATCGATCGCGTACGTGCGAGACTCGCTTCATTCAGAATTATGCAGCATGTTGCACGCGGCATATCACCGCTCGTCCAAGTTGTACGTGCGTCTATGTCGTGTCTCGACAACGGGTTGCAAAAACCGGTTTGGAATTTGACGGACAAGTGCGGCGTTCGCGAGGCCGCATATCATTTCTTTCGCAGCCTAACGTCACGGGGATTGTGTTCGTTGGGTTGCGGTATAACAGGCGTTATACGGCATGACCGTAGATCGAATACAGCGCGAAGGTCGCGTCCTCAGTGCTCTGGGCGGACGGTCGCGCGTTTGCGCACGCTCGCGGCCACCTTCCGCGCCGCTTTCTTCGCCGGCTTCGCGAGGATTTGTTTCCGCGGACGCCCTCCTTTCGCGCCGTTCTTGCGCGCGGCGGCCGCCTTCTGCACGGAGGTGGATTTCCCCACCATGCTCGCCAAATGTTGCCGCCGCTCGGCGGGACTCACGGCCGCCAGCAGCAAACCCGGCACACTCAAATCGATGTCTAACGCCGGCCAGCGTACCGCGCCTCCGGCGTCATCGATTTCCACGGCCGCGCGTTGCGGTCCCGTCGTCGCGCGTAACGCGGGGATCGATCGCGCCGGGAAGCCGAAGAGGCACCCGTTGGTCAGCTCGAGGACGACGCGCTCTGCCGTGCGGTCATAGCGCGCACTCGTGGCGCGTAATCCTTGTTTGCGTGCCTGCGCTTCTCTCGCGCGCGCGCCAGGGATCTGCGCTAGAATGTCCGCGTCACTCAACCGCGCATTACGCATGATACTTCCTCCAGTGGATCCAGCACGTGTCAACGTGGGCCTCGACTAATCGCACCGCCGCCACGACATCGGCGTTGCGCATCTGCTTGCTCACGCTGCGGATCGTGAGCGGTTGCGTCACGTCGGGCAAGGTGATGACCACCACGCCGCCCGCTTTGTACACATGCACATGCGCCGGCCCATGCTCGCGCGGCGGCAGGAAGACCTTGATCTGAAAGCCGTCTTGCTCCAAAACCGTGGGCATCGTGAACAATAAACCCATCAGTTGGGTTTATCAACCGGGGCGGCGGCTTCAGCTGGCTCCGCGCGAGTGCCGTATAACGAGCGTTGCTGCAGTCAAAGGCATGGAGGTGCGCTGTGTAACTGCGCCGTGCTTCGCACGGCTCCGTTCACAGCTAATTT
>JBDUBA010000454.1:0-7128 GCA_040004335.1 Gemmatimonas sp. | reverse complement strand
CGCTTGATGTAATCAAGGTGATCCGCAACGTCGGCAAGCACGGCTGCGGGTGCCGGATTGTTCTGACGCCATCCAGCCACGGCTTTCGCCTGCGCGTCGGTATTGTTTGGCAACACTTTCTTGAGCGAATCTTCAATCGCCGTTTGACGCACGTTATACGCCGCCACTTTCGCACTCACGAAACTCGGCACAAACGCCACCATGACGACGCCGCCGTTTTTCGGCATGCGCTTGAGAATCGAGTCGGGTACGTTGCGCGCCACATCCACCAGCGAGCGCGCAGACGAATGCGAGAAGATGACCGGAGCTTCAGTAACATCAAGCGCGGCGCTCATCGTGCCCGGTGAAACGTGTGCAAGATCGACCAGCATCCCGAGCCGATTCATCTCACGCACCACTTCCTTTCCGAACGGCGTGAGGCCGCCGTGTTTCGCCGAGTCGAGCGCGGCGTCGGCCCAATCCAGCGTCACGTTGTGCGTGAGTGTCATGTAGCGCACGCCCAGATCGTAATACGCGCGGAGCGCGCCCAGAGAATTCTCGATGGCGTGCCCGCCTTCCATTCCCATCAACGACCCGATCTTTCCATCCTTATGCGCCGCTCGAACTTGAGCGGCGGTCAGTGCCGGTTGGAGATCTTTCGGATACCGCGCAATTACTCGCCTGGCGACATCAATCTGCTCGAGCTGAATGCGCGCGTATCCCGAGTCTTTCACTTCGCCGGGAACATATACTGACCAGAATTGCCCACCCACGTGGCCCTTCCGCAGTCGGGCCAGATCAGTCATGCCTGATGAGGGCTTGTTGAGATCGTATGCCACCACATCCAGCGGCAACGTCGCGTGCTCGCGAATATACCACGGCAGGTCGTTGTGCCCGTCAACCAATGGTGTGGTCTTGAGCAATTCATTCACGTGCGCAACACGCAGCGACAACGACGCGTTCTGCAACGGCTGTCCAACCGACTTTGCGCTGGCCGCAGTTGCTTTCGGTGCTGCCTGTGCATGCGCCGCCGCCGACCCGACTCCGGTTATTAACACACCAGTGGAAACGCATAGTGTCACGGCGCGCAGCACCGAAACGCGCAATGCGGAGACACACAACGATTTGCGGTTTTCATGCGCCACGTTATGCATACTAAAATCCCAGGCGTTCGAGGTAATGCGGCAACATCTTGCGCCACCACGGCCAATCGTGATTGACATCGTATCCCCACAAATCGAAGATGTGTCCGATGCCCTTGTGGTCGAGCACGTTGTGAAAGTCGCGCGTGGCGTCGGGAGCTTCGTATGCGCCCTGACCGGCCACCAGTGCAATGCGCGAATGATGGCGCAACGTTTCCAATTGGCCGCCTTCGGTGTTCGGGACGTACCACATTGGATTGTTGAAGTACACGTTGTCGTCGGAATATCCCTTGAGATAACTCCGGTTCAAATCATAAAAACCACTCATGCCGATTACGCCGCCAAACAAATCCGGACGTCGAAAAAATGCGTTGGCCGCATGAAAACATCCGAAACTCGCCCCCGTTGTAATCGCACGTGCTCCGCCATCACCGACGGCGTGCCGGATATACGGGACCACTTCGTCTTCGACATACCGTGAATACATAGCCTGACGCCGAGCCGATTCGTGTATGGGCAGCTTGCGATCCATCCACGCGTGACTGTTGATGCTGTCAATCGAGAACACGCGCACTCGCCCTTCCATAAGCAGCGGTTCGATGGCTTTCACCAACCAGAATCGTTCATTCTCGAGAAAATCTGCGGCCGCGGTTGGAAACAACAAGACGGGCGGCCCACTCCATCCGTACTGCACGATCGGCATCTCCAGTCCCAGCGAAGGACTGCGCCACCGATCGATACGTTTGGGCAGGCGTGGATCAACAAACGAGGCCATGTTTCGATTTATCCTGCCGAAAGTGTGCGAACGAAACAGAACTTTTTACCGATGGAGAGTTCTGAGCGCGAAATTTTTTTGTAGCGCGCAATTTTTTCCGGGAAGTGTTCAATACTGCTATCAATAAATCCCATGTTGAGAAAGAGCTGATCGGCCAACGAGATCGCGAAGATTTGCGTGTACCCGCGGCGCGACGCCAGCGTGCAGGCCGCTTCGATGAGCAGCTTGCCCAACCCCTGTCCCTGCGCCGCCGGAGCGACGGCGAGCGAAACTAATTCAACCAGCGACGGCGAATATTCATCCAGTGCCACACATCCGATGAGGTTTTCATCCTGATCGCGCATCAGGAGGTATCCGTCCAGATGTGCGGCAACAAACGCCTCGGTGCGAATGAGCGTGAGGCCATCGGGTGCGAAGATATTGTTGAGCGCCGCAATGTCGGGAATGTCAAACTCACGTGCGCGATGAATGCGCGGATCGTAGCGCGGCGCGGCGGGCACAACGATGGGTTGGTCCGTCACGGTGCTCAACGGGACGCGTACACCGTGGCTCTGCCCAAACGATCAAACAGCATGACGTTGTATTTGTCTTTGGTGGGACCTTCCATGCCGGGCGAGCCCTGCGGCATGCCGGGTACGGCCAATCCGCGCGCGTTTGGTTTATCCTTGAGCATCTTCTGCACCAGGTCGGCGGGTACGTGCCCTTCCACGAGATAGTCCCCAACAACCGCCGTATGGCAAGATCCGAGCGTCGACGGCACTCCCAGTTTGATTTTTATCGCGTCCATTTTGAGCGTGTCTTCGGACGTGACTAAAAAGCCGGCGGCCTGCATGTGTTTGATCCAGGCTTTGCAACAGCCGCAATTGGGATCTTTGTACACCTTCATGGCCATCCCACCAACGGCAGACATGGCATGCGATGTCTCGGCGCGCAATTGCGTGGCCAGCAGCGGTGCGGTGACCAGCACTCCGGCGGCTTTTGCAATCAGCGACAAGAAATCGCGCCGCGAGGCGGAAGCTACGGATAGGTCGGCACTCAATCCGGAGCGGTCACGGGCCGCGAGGGACCCGGTCGAAGCGTGGTTCATGGGTGGGTGAGGCCTATGAAAACAGGGGTACGAAGCAGGGAATAGAAGAAGATAGCAGCTGCACTAAGGGGCCGTTACCGTTGTTCCGGCAACGACCCCTTCAACATCCCAGCTCACGCCCAGCTGGGCTCTGGGAGTATCGGTCCTTCGCTGGTCACGCTTGAGGCGGCGCATCTCCGTGGTTGCGACCGGTGCGCGACGATGACCTTAACGTTACCGCTTAGCGGTTTGTGGCTCCGGGGTCTTGTCGGAGCTGTGTAACTGCGGGCACATTCTGTGTTATGCCTCAAGACTCTTCGACTTACAGTGGCGGCGAACGCCGCGCCAATCCGCGCCTGCGTGAATTGGTGGACGAAATGCTCGCCACCATTCGCGCGGCTCATCATGTAGAACTCTGGACGCCGCAGGAGCGTGCGTCCTGCGAAGCTGAGATGGCCCGCATCATGGGCTCGGTGCGCGAACACGCGTTGTTACGTGGCCGCGCCTCTCGATCAGTCGGCGAGTAATCCACCGTTGCGCCGGTTGCACCCAGCGCCGTTTTTAACGGCGTTCTGCTGCGCTGCGGTGTTGTCGGGCTGTTTCATGCGCGGGAGCAGCGGCGGAGTGCTGATCAGCTCCGTCAGCAGCAGTTATTCGCCGGTGGTGTCGTTCGCGACCACCGTACAAATCAGCGATTCGGTACGCGTTGCGGTAAACCGCCTTCGCGTCCTCTCACCCGGCGCCGTATTTCCGGGAATGGGCGCTGTTGCGGGTCGCATTGAAATGCAGGCGCTCCTCGTGCATGCAAATCCGGCCGCGGACCTCAGCAAAGCGGCAAACAGTATCGATCGCAACGGCACACGCAAACCATGGATTGAACAGGCGAGCAGTAACAACGTGCGATTGGCCGACTCGTTGTTGATGGGCGTACAGCAAACCACAGGACCTTTGCACTTCGCGATACCGTTGCCCGTGGGCGTGGATTTGTCGTCGAGTTGGTTGGTGTTTCGGATAACCGGCGCGGCAATCGCGAAACCCGCGCGTATGGCCGATGGAAGCATGGCGGAAATTTTTGATATGCCGCCCATTCGCGTTTTCGCATGTTCGCCCAGAAATCTGGATGGGAAAAAAGACGCAGTGCGGCAGCGGCTGCTGAAAGAGGCGTACTCGTCGGGGTGTTAATCCTTTGGTGTCTATTCCAAACGCCTGCCGTTCACGCTACTCTGTCGGCATGGCGCCTGAGAAAAAACTGACCGCAGAAACGTTTTTTGAAGGCCCGGGCGAGATGCGCGCGTTGTTCCGCGCGTTCGACTGGTCACAAACTCCCCTCGGCCCCGTGGCCAGTTGGCCCAGCAGTTTGTGCACCACGGTGCGAACGATGATGGCGTCGCGCCATCCGATGTTCCTTTGGTGGGGAGCAGATCTCGTTCAGATTTACAACGATGCATATCGCCCGAGTTTCGGTGGCGATGGACGACACCTCAGAGCAATTGGCGCCGAGGGGAAGAAATTCTGGACGGAAATCTGGGAAGCAATTGGCGGTCAAATTGCGCAGGTCATGAGTGGCGGGTACGCAACGTGGCATGAGGATCAGTATCTGCCGATTCTGCGAAACGGTCGGCTGGAAGATGTCTACTGGACGTACAGCTACAGCGCGGCGTTCGGTGATGACGGCGAAATCGCCGGTGTGCTGGTGGTCTGCCAGGAAACAACCGCGCAGGTGCAGGTACGCAAACAGCTCGAAATTGAACGGTCCCGATTGGCGTACGCCTTTCAGCAGGCACCATCATTTGTCGCTGTGCTGCGTGGCCCGCCGTATGTCTTCGAGTTCGTTAACGACGCCTATCTCAATCTGGTCGGTACGCGCGGTGAGCTTGTTGGATCACTGCTTTCCGAGATAGTTCCGGAAGCCATCGAGCAAGGTTTCGACAAATTGCTGGACAATGTGGTCGAATCACGGGCTCCGTTTGTTGGTAAGGAACTGCTGTTTGTTGTAACGCGCACGCACAATGCACCACCGGAAGAACGGTTTGTCGATTTCGTCTACTTTCCGCTGATCGAGGCGGACGGCAGCTGCTCGGGCGTCATCGCACACGGCGTTGACATCACTGAGCAAGTGCATGCACGTCGCGACGTCGAACGCCTACTGTTGGCCAGTGAAGTCGAACGTCAGGAAGCCGACCGGTCGCGTACTGAAGCGGATGCCGCGAATAAAGCGAAAGGCGATTTTCTCGCCATGTTGAGTCACGAATTGCGCACGCCACTGGCCGCGATCAGCGGATATGCCGAACTGCTGGCAATGGGTGTAAAAGGCGAACTCACGGACGGACAATCAGAGTACCTCGTACGTATTCAACACAGCCAGCGGCATCTGCTGGGCCTCATTGATGGCTTGTTGATCTATTCGCAGGCTGAAGCTGGCAAAACGCAATACCGTCCTGAACGCATTGTACTGGATGAACTCATTTCCTCATGCGAAACGATTACCGCGCCTCAGGCGGAAGCTCGACAACTTTCGTTGCGAAATGAAACTTGCGATGCAACACTGACGGTTTCTGCCGATCGTGAAAAAACGAAACAGATCATTATCAATCTGTTGAGTAACGCGATCAAGTTTACGGAACCCGGCGGTAGCATTACCGTGCACTGCAACTCGAACGAACAGCTGGTGACCATTGCCGTGGCGGATACCGGTCACGGAATTGCGGGGGAAGATCTCAAGCGCATTTTTGAACCCTTCGTTCAACTCAATACAATCGGCACGCGTGGAAAGGGTGGAACAGGACTGGGATTGGCCATCAGTCAGACGCTCGCGCGTGGAATGGGTGGTGATCTTACGGTCGCCAGCACCGTTGGCGAAGGAAGTGTGTTTACGTTGACGCTGCCAGTTGGAGACCAGCTCGATTTACCGGGTGCGTGATTGACAGGGTCGTAGTAGCGTAGATCCGCCAACTCCGCTTCAACGCTGTTGCCGTTGACGTTCGAATTGGGATGCGAAGTATCCGATGAATCAGAAGTCCAATTGTCTTATTGATCCGTGTAATTGCAGTTCAGCTTGCGGCCGCGCTGCGGACAACTCAACATCGCTCTGCGATTGCGTTCAGGGCGAGCGAACCAGGAACGCGAACCTGCTACTCCAGAATCCGCATGTAGCCACAGCCCGCGTCCTGCGCGGCTGCAACCGCGAACAGTCCGTTTGGCATCGGAATAATTCCGGGATGCAAATTACGTTTGATTTCGGCCAGCGCCTCGTCATTCGTCTTGAAATTGTTCGGTTCCGCACGTCGGAAACTGCCGGCCACTGCCGTGAGCGCGCGATTGCACACCAGTACGGTCGTGCCGTTCTTCATCAACGCATCAATCGATGAATCGGCCGTGACAAAGCTGCTTTCACGATCAACAAACACCAGAAACGGATTACGCTCGGCGAACTTCGCGCTCGTTGCTTTTTCGGTGAGCCGCTCGTTGCCTTTGAGTCGCTTCCACATCGCATCGTTCACGGCTGCAATGGCCGCAATGTGACGCAGCACGAGCACCGGCGTGAACTCCTTCGCGCTTACCGGGAATGCGGCCTTGTATCCGGCAATTGTTGAAGCGATCACGGAATAGGCATCACCCTTCTGCGGATCGGGTACGTCGTACACCATCTTGTACCGACCGAGTTTTTGTTGCCAACTCATATCCCACAGCGGCGATTCGTTGGCAACCGTTGCTGTGGCGCGTGGTGATGCACCGCCGGCCACGGATTGTGCGCCCAGTGTGGATTTGCCCGTAGCACAACCGTTCAGCAATCCAGCGCCGGCAATCGCAGCACCCGCGGTGACCGCATTTTGCAGAAAGGTGCGCCGATTGGCGCTTTCGGGGACTTCGTTTTCTGGCTGGTTCATGACCCGGAGTGAAGCGGTTGGGGGCAATACACGAATGCGAGCCGAATAACGCGCGATGTCGGCAGACTGCACTTTAACGGGGTTGTCAACCAGAGCGCTGGGTTTGACGGGCCCATCCGGCGTCGGCGGAAACTTGCGGAGCACTTGACGGTCTAGTGCTCCGGTGACAAGTTGGGTGAAGCACTCGATTGTCTAGCTATCGCCCACGCTCCCCAGGTTCGCATGAGCATCTTTGGTCCGGCCAAACGTTGGTTGCGCGCCGTTTTTCGGCGGGACGCG
>JBDUBA010000492.1:0-23847 GCA_040004335.1 Gemmatimonas sp. | reverse complement strand
CTGATCAACCTGGCTGTTCGCTCCCAGGGGTGTGTGCGGGAAAAACTCGACACCGTTCAACCTGGCTGAGCGCTTCGGCAACACCGCGGAATCTCGCCCATTCGCACGGTGTGCCGGCACGGCCCCCGCGTTTTACGCGCGGCAGACAACGGACAGGGTACCATCATCGTGGCTGGTCAACATCCAACCGCCGATTCCCAACCCGCGCCCGAAGCGGTATTTAGAAAGTATGGGTTGCAGCGTATGTGCGACGCGTCACGAGACAACGTTAAAGTCCACGAAGAGATGGCGGCTTGACCGCCCTGTGACGCCGACGTTTCCTACACAGCAATATGCAGCCGCCAAACGAAGCACTTCCGCCGACCATTGCTCGCACGCTCGAGCGATTCCGATCATTGGGGCGCGAAGAAAAAATGCAGGCGCTTCTCGCCTGGTCAAAAAAACTTGAGCCGCTGCCCGAACGTCTGGCCGGTCTCGATCGGGCGGCGTTCACTGTACCGGAATGCCAAACGCGGGTAGACTTGCTTCCGCAAACGAATGCCGATGGTACGCTGCACTTTTACGCGGATATCAACGCGCGTCAGTCGCCCACGATATCGGCTGTTCTCGCCATTACTTTTGCAGCGATCAACGATCAACCACCCTCAGTCACTCTGGCACTTCCTACCGACTATGTGCGCTTGCTGATGCAGGACATTGGACTGGGGTCACGCGAAGTCGGTTTGCACGCCATGATCGCACGCTTGCAACGATACGCGGCGCAAGTCGTGGCGGGAACCGCCTGATGTTGCGAACGCTGATGAATTATTGGGCGTGGTTCGCGACCACAATGTGTGTCGTGATCGGCACGCCAATTGTGGCGATCATTTTTCTGTTTACGGCACCCTTCGATAAGGGACGATACGCGGCCGGTCGCGCGTTTCGACTCGTTGCCGTCACGTCGCTCAAGGTCAACCCGCTGTGGCGCTTCAAGACGCGTGGAACGTTGGCCGATCCGCGTCGCCCGTACGTGGTGGTTGCCAATCATGAATCCTACGCCGACGTGTTTTTAATCAGCCGCTTTCCGTGGGAAATGAAGTGGTTGAGTAAGGACACGATGTTCAAGATTCCGTTGATGGGTTGGATGATGCAGATGGCCGGTGACATCAAACTGGTGCGAGGCAATCGCGATTCGGCGGCGGATGCAATCGTGCAATGTCGCGACCGTCTCAAAAAACGTGTGTCAGTGATGATTTTTCCGGAAGGGACGCGTTCGAAATCGCATGAGATGTTGCCGTTCAAGGACGGAGCGTTTCGGTTGGCGATCGAATCGGGATCGCCCATTCTTCCGATCGCAGTTGCGGGCACGCGTTACGCGATGGCAAAGGGATCCTTTCGGTTCCAGCCGGCACGCGCGTTGGCCGAGCATCTGGCGCCCATTGAAACAACCGGCATGACGCTCGCGGATATTCCCGCACTCAAGGTACGCGTGCGCGAATCGATTGAGGCAGGGCGCCAGAGACTTGCCGGGGAGTTAGGCATCGCACTCGGCGAAGGAAGTGTTGCCACCGTCGGTGCGCGCACCGATGTCGACATTGACGAATTGGACGATTAGCACGTATGCGCGTCGACGCTCCGTCCAACGAGATGCAACTCGAGGAACACCTTTCTCGCCCCGACGACGCCACGCGCAGCGCACTTGGCGCGCTTGATGGCGATGTGTTGATTCTGGGCGCCGGAGGAAAGATGGGACCGACGCTCGCCCGCATGACGCGACGCGCTCTCGATGACATTGGTGCACGGCGCATCGGACCGAACGCCAGGCGCGTGATTGCGGTGTCGCGATTTAGTAGCGCCACGGCCGCGGCACAGTTGGAATCGCACGGTGTTGCAACCGTACGCGCTGATTTGTCCGATCCCGCATCGTATCCACGACTACCGCGTGCCCAGAACGTGCTGTGGATGGTGGGGCAGAAGTTTGGCACCACCGGCGATCCGGTTGGCACGTGGACGCACAATGTCGCGGCGGCAACATTCGGTGCGGAGCACTGCGCCGGTTCGCGGGTGGTGTGTTTCTCCTCGGGCAATGTGTACGCACGCGGACCACTCGCGCGTGGCGGATCGATTGAGAGTGATACGCTCGCGCCTGACGGCGAATACGCGGCCTCGTGTATTGGGCGTGAGCGCGTGTTCGAATCGGCCGCGAGACGCTCGAACTTTCCGTTGATGCTGTATCGCCTGTTTTATGCGTGCGATTTGCGCTACGGCGTAGTGACCGATGTCGCGTTGAAGGTGCTGCGCGGCGACACCATATCGCTTGAGACTCCCGCGGTCAATGTCATTTGGCAAGGTGACGCGAACAGGCTTGCGTTGCGAGCGCTGACGGTCGCCCAATCACCAGCGCTCGCGCTCAACGTGACGGGTGCGATTGTCAACGTGCACGAAATCGCGACGCGAGTTGCTGAGCGGCTCAAGCGCGACGTGCAATTTGTTGGAGCGGCTCCGGATAGCGTGGCTCCCGACGCGTTGCTGGCCAACACAAATGCGTTGCGCGCGACGCTGCCGTATGACGCGTTGCCAATCGAGACACTGTGCGATTGGGCGGCCGACTGGGTCACGGCGGGCAATCACGTTCTGAGTAAGCCTACAAAGTTTGATGTACGTGACGGCCAATACTGACAGTGCCCAACTCGACAACGAAGAACTGTTCGATGTTGCACGATGCGAGCCGACCTGCGCTGATGCGCACAATAGTGGCGAACGCGGTCTATGCTGATTGAACAACTGCGCGTGCACCTGCTGACGGGGCACGTCATTCCCGCGCATCCACTGGCGCTGACTGATTCTCGCACCATCGACGAACAACACCAGCGGGCACTCACTCGTTACTACGTCGCGTCCGGTGCTGGAGGCATTGCGGTTGGCGTACATACTACGGGATTCCCAATTCACGATCCTAAAATTGGTTTGTACGAGCCGGTGTTGGCGCTGGCGCAGGAGACGGCAACAGATGCATTGCGACAGAACGCGGCGCCTGCGGTTCCGTCGGCCGTGATCGCGAACGCGGGTGCGCCCGCATCTGCCACCGCGGTTGGGACAGCCTGTGCATCTGTCACCGTCGAGCACACGCACAAACGCGAATTTGTGCGCGTGGCCGGATTAGTTGGCCGCACAGAACAAGCGCTGCGCGAAGCCGCAATTGCGCGTAACCTGGGATACGATTGCGGCTTGTTGTCCTTGGGCGCATGGCGCGATGCAACATCGGCGGACATTCTGACGCACTGCCGCCACGTCGCCGAAACGATTCCGTTGTTTGGATTCTATTTGCAGCCTGCCGTTGGCGGACGGGTGCTGGAGTACAACTTCTGGCGCGGCTTCTGCGAAATTCCGAACGTGGTTGCAATCAAGGTGGCGCCGTTCAATCGGTACGCCACACTGGATGTTGTGCGGGCCGTGGCCGATTCGGGACGCTCTGATATTGCGTTATACACGGGCAACGACGATGCGATCGTGAGCGATCTCGTCACTGATGCGTCGGTCGTTGCCGGGCCGCGATCAACACCGCCATTTGTTGGGGGATTGCTTGGACAATGGGCTGTCTGGACGCGGAATGCCGTTGACATGCTGAACGAGATTCGCGCGTGGCGAACGTCGGGCTCGAGCGAGCTCCCAAGCCGTTGGTTGAGCCTCGGTGCAAACCTGACCGAAGCGAACGCTGCAATTTTTGATGTTGCCAACAATTTCGCCGGATGTCTGCCCGGGATTCTTGAAGTGTTACGTATGCAAGGGCTCGTCTGCAACACGTTGACGCTGGAAGAGCACGAGCGCCTATCGCCGGGGCAGTCGGAACGGATTGCGCTCGTGCGGACGCGTTTTCCGCACCTGTCCGATGATGTGTTTGTCGCGGAACATCTCGACCGTTGGTTGTCGTAGCTAATCTTGTGCATTTGAACGGAAGCACGCAAAATGCACGCATTGAATTTTATCCGGGACCGGCGTCGGTTGTTGTTCATCCATCTTCCAAACGGAATTTCGCATGCGATCGTATTTAGCACTGGCCGGCGCCGCTGTATTGATTGGCGGATGCGCTAGTGAAAAGTCCGGAAACGGCAAAGCCGATTCAACACCCGCGGCAACAACCGTTGCAGCCGTACCGCAAGTCATCACGATAACCGCGAAGGATTTTTCGTTTAACGCACCCGACACGGTGCAAGGCGGCATGGTCACCATCAAGCTGGTGAACCAGGGACCGGAGTTGCACCATATCCAGCTCTTGCGTCTCACCGACGGGAAAACTGTGGCCGATCTCGAACAGGGATTGAAAGCAGCAAAACCCGACTCGCCGCCACCGCCCTGGGCGCATGATGTGGCCGGTCCGAACGCTCCAATCCCGGGTGGCGAAGTTTCCATCACCGAGCAGTTGGAGCCCGGCACGTACGCCATTGTCTGCTTCATTCCAGGCGCGGACAACATCCCCCACGTGATGAAGGGAATGATTCGCGCGCTAACAGTGGTGCCAGCGACGGCTGCCGCAGCGCCGGCGCCGACCTCCGACATTTCGGTAGTGATGTCGGATTATTCCTGGGCCGTAACTCCCGAGATCACTACGGGCAAACATACGATCAAAATCGAAAACTCTGCTGAACAATCGCACGAAATGTTGCTGGTCCAACTTCCGCCGGGCAAAACAGTCGCGGATCTTGCGGCGTGGGTTGGCAAGCAGGTTGGGCCACCGCCCGCGAAACCCATGGGCGGCATTTCGGGAATGCCGAAAGGTGCGGTTGTGTATTTGCCGGTCGACCTCGAACCCGGCGAGTATGGATTGCTCTGCTTCCTGAACGATGCGAAAGACGGCAAGATGCATGTCGAACACGGCATGATGAAACAGTTCACGGTCAAGTAACGAACCATCCGAGTAAAAAACGCGCACACCTTCGTTGAAGGTGTGCGCGTTTCTATTTCACAATCGCCCAGTAGTCAGTTCGTGAGCGCAGCGCTTTTCAGCACACGTGCATGCCAGGAATCGGCCGCGCGTTTCTCGAAACTCTCCTGCCACCGGCCCACGGTATCGATCGTCAAATCGAACACGTGTGTGTCAGCGGTAACCTCGTGAGCCCGCACCAGATCGATAAACCGGCTGCGATCAACGGCCTGGACAATGCCGCCTGCGTCGCGATAGAACATGACGCCACCACCCATCAGCGACGCACCGAGCAACTCCTGCATCGATTGCAGCGTGCGAAACAATCCGTCAATGGAACATCCCGACGCGCCCGTTGCCGCTTCATCAACGCCAATCGCGAGGAAACGATTGTCGCGCCAGTCTCGCGCAGAGACCAACGGCACACCGTGCGCACGCCACTGACTGAGATATTCGTCCACCACGAGGAACAGCTGTCGTCGCGCTTCATCATCGAGCGGATCGCTGGCGCCGAACACCCAGACGCGAGCGTTCGGCGGTAGCGATTCAAATGCAACGTGTGGCATGTCGCCTATTTATTCCGGTTTGCCCGAGAGCCCGGGCATCTGAATCATCGGCATCGCGCCACCAGTCACGGTTGGCATCTTGCCATCCCAGCGTTTGGCCATCTCGTAACTCACGAGGGTGGACGTAATGCTGCGTGACAACAAATCGTTCGCCTTGGCCTGTGCTTCGGCCTGCACAAGAATGGCTTTGGCGCTACCAGCCGCCTTGATCGAATCACCCTGGGCCTGGAACGTGTTTTTCTGCAACTCGTTCTGCGCCGTCAATGCTTGCTGTTGCATGACGTTTTTGAGCGAGATTGCTTCCATGACGGCCACTGGTGCGCGCAGTTCGTTGATGGTGAACTGCATTACCTGCAGACCGTATGGTTCCAGGCGTTTCTGGAGTTTGTCTTGAGCAATTTTCACGACTTCTGCCTTCTTTGGACCCATCATCGCCGCGATTTCTTCCGAGCCCATACTCTCCTGCAGCGACTGACGAATGGCTTGCTTCACATAGCCATGCTGAATGGTCGTGATGTCCGTTCGGAATTCCTTGTACAGAAACGGAACCTTGGCCGGATCAATCTGGAAAGACATCGACACATCAACGGACACTGGTTGTCCTTCGACCGAGTTCACGTTGATTTCGTCGTTGGTACCGTTCTCTTCGTTCGTGCTTTTGCTGAGCACGATGGTTTGCATGAACGTTGGATACTCTTCGATTGAAGTGAAGAGTGGATTTCGCATGTGCATGCCCGGGCCCAGCGGCGTGTCGTCAACGCCGCCGCCACCACGATGAATTACGATGCCAACATGACCAGGTTCGATGTACACGACCATTGGCCTGACCAGAAACAGCAGGACGAAAAGTACCAACGCGCCCAGTATCAGATTTTTTTTCATACCTGAACCACCTCCGGTTCCGCCGCTCGTGGAAGACATCATGGAATTGCGCGTGCCTGCAACCGCATCATCAATCGACGACCCCTTGCACCGCTTCCTTGTAGCAGTGGGGGCACATCACTTCACCCGTTGACAGTCGCACCAACTCGGATGTTTTTTGCAACCCGTGTATCGGACAAGTGTGTTCGGCCTGTTCGTCGATGGCTTTGCGATTTGCATTTTGCCGTAATCTTGCCCCAAGCGGTGTGCGCTTGAGCCCCGAGAAAAGCAAAACGCCCACCACCGCCACGAGGGCGAAGAAGAGGACGCTTTCCAGAATAATGGCGTTCATATGTGGGGTAATTATACGACATTCGTCCCCCCTTTGTGTCAACTCGTCAAAGTCTATTCGCCCTCGGGTTGACCAAACAGCAGCTGAACAAACGCCGTATCCTCAGGCGCCACGAGCAGATACACGTGGTCACCTGGATTAAGTACCGTGTCGCCGCGAGGGGCGATGAGCTCGCCGCCGCGTACCAGCATCATCACGGCCGAGTCGGCGGGTACGGGAATTTCCGACAGTGGCAAGCCGGCGACAGAGAGCGCTTCGTCGACCGCATATGAGTGGATGAGTGTGGTGAATGCCTGTTGGCCCTCGATCTCCAAAACCGCTGACGGTGGCGCCGGTTCGGCCGACTCGGCCTTCAGCTTGCGCGTTACCCAGGGAACGCTGGTGCCTTGCAACGCCGCATTGATCAGCACAATGAAGAACACCACATCAAACACTCGCTCGGCGCCCGGCACCTTGTACACCACCGGCAATGTTGCGAGCACAATTGGCACCGCACCACGCAAGCCGACCCAACCCACAAAAGCCACTTCGCGCGCGCGATAGCGAAACGGAATCAGGCAAAGCGCAACCGCCACTGGTCGCGCGACAAATGCGAGCAGTAGCGCCACCGCGAGGCCGATAGGAGCCGCCGACATCAGTCGCGAGGGAAATGCCAACAGGCCCAGCACCAAAAACATTCCGATCTGACACACCCACGCGAGCGCGTCGTGCACTCGCACCATGCTGTTGCGGTATGGCAGTGCGCCTTCGCCCAATGCAAGTCCCGCGACGTATACCCCCAGAAACCCGCTCCCGTGCAACGCCGTCGGCAGTGCATACGCCAAACACGCAACACCAACGGTTAGTGCCGGATACAACCCACTTGGACGCAATGGATACCGCACCAGCATGCGGCGGGCACCGATGCCGATCGCGACGCCCAACGCACCGCCAACAATGCCCTCTTGCAGAATGTCAAGGAGAACGCGAGTGGCCGTGGCGCTATCACGGTCCACAATGAACTGAATTACCAAGGTTGTCAGAATGACGGCCAGCGGATCGTTGATTCCCGATTCCACTTCCAGCGTCAATCCCACTTTCTTTTTGAGATGTACACCGGACGCGCGCAGCACCGAAAAGACGGCGGCCGCGTCGGTTGATGAAACGATCGCGCCGATCAACGCGGCTTCAGTCCAGTCGAGTCCGAGCACATGCCCGCCCACCGCCACAAGCGCCCCAGTGACGATCACGCCAACCGTTGCGAGCGCGCCGGACGGAGCCAATACTTGTCGTACGTCCTTCCAGCGCGTATTGAGTCCGCCGTCGAACAGAATGAACGCGAGCGCAACTGACCCCAGTCGAAACGCGAGACCGTAGTCGTCGAACGCAATACCACCAATGCCTTCCGAACCCGCGAGCACACCGATGCCCAGGAACACCAGTGTCAACGGAATTCCCGTCCGTACGCTCGCGCGGCTGAACATGACGCTCAACACCAACAACGCGCCGAATGTCGCCAGAAACAACGCAGGCGAAATTGCGGACAGGTTCATGCGTTACTCAGCCCAAGTTCGAAGCGAAGAATGTCGAGAATGGTTGGGTGCCGGAAATGGAATCCCGCGTCTTGCAGCGCGTTGGGTATCACGCGAAGACTGGTCAGCACTGTGTTGTCCACCATCTCTTTGCCAAACAATAGATGCAAACCGAACGCAGGCACGGGCAGGAACGCGGGGCGATGTAACACGTCACCGAGCACCTGCGTATATCGCCCGTTGGTGATTGGTGTTGGACACACCAGATTCACGGGTCCGCGAACACTCTCCGTCATCAGACAGAAGTGCATGGCGCCAATTTCGTCATCGAGTGCAATTGGACTGACCCAATCGTGACCGCCGGCCAGCGGTCCTCCAACACCCCAGCGAAAGAACGGCAGTTGTTTGGCAAGCGCGCCGCCGGCAGCGCCCTGCACAATGCCACTTCGCGTATGGACAACACGAATGCCGGCCTTCTGGGCCGCTTCGGTGCACGCTTCCCACTCACGTACCACGTCTGACAGAAATCCGGTACCCAACGCACTTGATTCGTCGAGCACTTCGTCGCCGCGATCTCCATAGATACCAATCGCAGACGCACTAACCAACACCCGCGGTTTCCGCTCGAGACTCGCAATCGTTTTCGCAATTAACGTCGTGCCCTGCACTCGACTCTCGTGAATGGCACGTTTGTGCGCGTCGGTCCAACGTTCGGCGATGTTTGCGCCCGCCAAATGAAACACCGCGTCGACGCCCTCCAACGCGCGCGCATCGAGATCGCCTTTTTCTGGATTCCACTGCACATCAACCACACCGGGATTGAACGCACCGCGACCAATGCGAACAACCGAGTGCCCGCCCGTGGTCAGGAACGCGCACAACTGTGATCCAATAAATCCGTTCGCGCCCGTTACCGCGATACGCATTGGTGCACGATCGGCAAACTGGGCATGTCGTTGAAGATCCCCGAGCAGCAGTGCGTGACGATACCGAAAGACGTGATCCAGCGTGTTGCCGGCGTACCAACCACCGCCCAGCGCTCCGAGCGCGCCCAACGGTAATTCGTATTCGATGACATCCTCCAGCGTGCTGGCGTTCGCACCATCGGGTACAAATTTGTGCGTGTGATCGAACTGCGCGAACGGCCCTTGTAGCATGATGTCACGGAACTGCCGGTTCTGCTGATAATCACGATGTTCAATGACCCAGCGAGTGTGCACGGGACCTGTCGGCACGTCCAGCACCACGCGTGCGCCGTCGCGAATTCCACCAGTGTGTTCAACAACCTTCGCCTGATCCCACGGCGGCGACAGTCGTTCAAATGCACCAATACGTTCGTGCCACGCAAACAGCGTCTCCACAGAAACCGGGAGTCGCAGTGAACGGCGAAACTCGACGGCGCTCACGTTACCACCCGCTCGTATCGCTCAGATCGAGCACACGCCAGCAATACCAACTTGCGACCGATCGCCACGGTCGCCAGGTCTTCGCGGTTTTCTCAAGGCGTATGGCTTCGGGCAATTTCCGCATGCGGTAGATCTTCTGCGCGCCCTTGCGAACGCCGAGATCGAGCACGGGCAGAACGTCGGGGCGGCCCAGACGGAACATCAGAAACATCTGCGCCGTCCAAACGCCAATGCCGCGCACCTGCACCAGCGAATCAATAACGTCCTGATCGTCCATGGAGTCGAGCTTGTCCATGGGCAGGCGATTGTCGATTACATGCAGTGCGAGGTCGCGAATGGCCGCAACTTTCGCAGTGGAAAGTCCGCACGCGCGTAATGTCTCGACTTCGTGTGTGAGCAGTTGATCTGGTGTCGGCGTGTTCCCATTACCAATCCGATCCTTGAATCGACCGTGGATAGTTCCGGCGGCACTGGTCGACAGCTGCTGAAACACGATGTTCCGCGTGAGATGATCGAAGTGCGAACCTTCAACACGCGGAATCATGCTGCACGGGCCAACGGCGGTGATGACCCGTGCAAGTTTTGGATCGGCGGCCGAGAGTTCTTCGGCGGCGCGTTTGAGCGTTTGTTCGTCTAAACGAATGGTCACATGGTCCCGGTAATCATGATGTGCGCCTTGGGCGTCCCCGGATACATGATCCATGGACGGCCCGCACTCCCCTTCGTTGACAGTCCCGTCGATTGTGACGTTGCAAACGGGATGTAAACCACGTACGTCGGCTTGGCATTCGGAGCGAGGCCGGTGGCGGGATTAAAATCACCCTTTGGGCCGTTCAACTGATAAAGCGAGGCGGGGAAAGCGGGCATCTTGAGCTTGCCAGACTTCACTTCGCGGAAGCGAACCGAGTCCACTTCGGGGCCACCGGTGCCGCCCTCGCGCAACTCGCGGCCACGCAGCATGAAGGGTTCCATCGAGTTCGCGTAACAGGCCACATGAAAATTCGGACCTGCGGGGTCGTTGCCGAGGCAGGTCATGCCATTCTTGGAGGGGCGCAATAGTTCGGATTTTCCAGCCGTCTTGAATCCGATGACACCCGCTTCGGCCCGCATGTCCTCGGGAAGGGGAAGGATGGCCGCGGCGATTTGCTCAGGGATGGGCCGTATGTCCACCTTCTGTGCACTGGCCTTGAGCGATGGAAGGAGGATGACGACGCCGAGGGCAGCACGAGACAGGATGTTGATGCGCATTGGAGGTGGGGTAGGAGTTACAGGAACGATAGCGCCGAAAAGGGCGCTGTCCATGACGATTACTCGGCAGTTACTTCTGGCGAACCAGTGCTGTACCGCACTGATCTGGCGTGCAACAATTGGTGATCTTCGAGGTTATGATTTTTATGGCAACCACCACTGAGTCTCGCGCCGCCACTCCTGAAGAGCTGGCCGAAGCGCGTGCAACGCTTGCAGCGGAACGCCGCCGAGTGGCCGCGCTGGCGCTGTTTGCCCGTCGCATGTCGCACGACATGAGCAATTTTGTCACCGTCGTGCGC
Source organism: Gemmatimonas sp. (assembly GCA_040004335.1). Classification (GTDB taxonomy): domain Bacteria; phylum Gemmatimonadota; class Gemmatimonadetes; order Gemmatimonadales; family Gemmatimonadaceae; genus Gemmatimonas. Next base: position 12,704 of record JBDUBA010000492.1, on the reverse strand, counting down.
ACGTATTCGGAACTGTTGCTCGCCGATTTGCCAGCCGACGGCGCGGTTCATGGCGATGTTCAGGAAATTCATCGTGCGGCTGATGGGATGATTGACTACATGCATCGCATTGTGCGCTTTGCGCGGAGTACGTCGGCGGTTCCTGGCGCGCTCTCGTTCGATGAATCCATTGCGGATGCCGTGAAGAGCAGTTCATTCAGCCATCGTGTTCGCGTGCAGCTGGCGTCTGATGCAACGGTGAACATTGACGCAACGTTGCTGATTGATTCAGTGCGCGAATTGATTGCAAACGCAGGAGAGGCGGCACCGGGGGGTTCGTTGGTGCAGGTTCGCTCGTGGAACGAATACCTTCGTGAATCGATCGTTGACGGCGGTCTGCCAATTGACGCTGGTCGTTGGGCAATCCTGGAGATTGCCGACGAGGGGCCTGGATTTTCCGACGATGTGCGCGCTGATGCGCTTGACCCGTTCGTGACGACCAAAAATGCGGTGCGCGGCGCGGGATTTGGATTGTCGCTCGCCCGGAGTGCCGCGTGGAATGGCGGAGGACAAATGATTGTTGAGCCGCCGAATGCTGCTGCACCGGGCACGCGTGTGCGGTTGTGGCTGCCGATCAGCGCAGGCTGACTATACTCGTTGCAGCTTTGTGACGGCGAGCAGCAGCAACTACAACTACAACTGCAACGGCACCTACAACTGCAACGGCAACAGCAATTACAACTACAACTGCAACGGCAACGGCATACAAGAACTCTGAGCAACGCCAAGAACAACGGAGAACTGCTGAGAGGTGCTAAGAACTGCGTAGAAAAACTCAGAAATGGGATAGGATTGCACTTGAGATTGCAACCATTCGACTGTTTTACGAATCTGTTTTGAAATTGGGAAGCACGAGCTGTTCCTAATGCTCCGGAGAAGTTGCAATAAGATTCAAGAAAGAGCACGCCGGTGAATTCTCGGCGCCGCGCTGAATGTGGGGGGGGTCACGCGGAGTTGCGGAGGAACAACGACAAGGTGCGGAGAAAAACTACCAGGGCGCTGAGGAACAACTACCAGGCGCGGAGACAGACAACCTGACTCTGAAACAGGGTTCGTCACGGACGCCTGCTTAACAACACGTTCTCAGCCGTTTTCAGCCGTTTTCAGTTTTCTCAGCGTTCCGCAGTAAATGGCGTGCGCATCCCGGCGGTCGCCATCACGCCATCACGCCGCCGCGCGCGCCGCACTGGCGGCGTGCAGCAGGCGCGACGCAATGCGATCGAGGGGCAATACTTCGCTGGCGGCGTCCATGCGAACGGCCTCACGCGGCATACCGAACACCACGCAACTGTCCTGGTCCTGTGCGATTGTGTGTGCGCCGGCCTCGCGCATGGCAAGCAATCCACGTGCGCCGTCGGCACCCATACCGGTGAGCAATGCACCGACCGCACGCGGCCCGGCCGAACGCGCAACGCTTTGGAATAACACATCAACCGCCGGACGCTGGTGATGAATGCGTGGTCCGTCCTTCACTCGTGCGACCCAATGTGAACCGCTGTTCTGAATCATCAGGTGTTTGTCGCCAGGCGCGACGAGCGCCAGACCGGCGGCAATAACATCGCCGTCCTTCGCTTCGCGTACGTGAATGCTGCACAATTCATTTAAGCGTTTGGCGAACGACGCCGTGAACAGTTCCGGCATGTGTTGCACAATCACGGTTCCGGGCGCGTCCGATGGGAATTGACGCAAGAGCGCCTCGATGGCCTGCGTACCACCCGTCGACGCACCAATCGCGATGACTTGCTGCGAAACATCAAGCTGTGCGATGGGACGGCGTGGCTTGAGCAGTCCTTCGGCGAGATCGAGCGGGCGTTGAACGCGCGCCCCGGCCGCCACACGAATGGATTTCGCGAGTTCATCCGCCACATCCACCGTTGCCGACAGCGATCCCGGCTTCGCAATAACGTCAATCGCGCCAAGCGCCAGTGCGCGAAGTGCCGTGTCGCTGTGTTCCGTTGTGAGTGAACTCACCACGATTACCGGAATCGGATAGTGCCGCATCAATTTGCTGAGGAACGACAAACCATCCATGCGTGGCATTTCGATGTCGAGCGTCACGACATCGGGGCTGAGTTGCACAATGCGTTCACGCGCGATGTACGGATCGGACGCGGTACCAACCACTTCGATGTCCGGATATTTCGCGAGTCCTTCGGTGAGAACACGACGAACGAGCGCCGAGTCATCGACGATCAGGACGCGCGTCTTGCCAGCACGCGTGATTGGCGTGCTGCCTGAAATCGCCAACAGTCCGGGGTGGGTTGACCGAGTCACGCGGCTTCCAGCGAAAGGTCGAGGGCAAGCAGGCTCTCGTCGCAGAGAAGCAGCTGGGCCACCGCGCGTCCGTCCTCAATCCCAATGCTGGAACGCGCTACCGGTGTGCAGCGGTGCGGTTCTCCGCCGGTGACGTACTCATGGGGCGCCGAAAGCACGAAGACAGATTCCGCGCCACCAATCATCGGCAACAGATTGCCGCAGATCACGTTCGCGAGTTCGCCAAGGGCGTCTCGTTGCACAGCCAGCGGATATTCACCGTCGGCACCGAGCATGTTTTCCGCCACACCGGGCAAGATTTCGGAGGATGCGCGCAACACGAGACGACCGGACAGCGGGCCGTTGAACGAAACACTCACCGCAACATCGACCATCGCCTCGCTCTGTTTGTCGGACAGTCTGGTGTCCGGACAAATGAGCGCGAGTTCTTCAAAAGTCGCTGTCAGTGCTCGCGACAGGCACCGCTCCATAGTACTCAGCATCGGATACCCCGGTAACGCTCAGGATGGTATTGCGCAGCGTGGTCGGCGCAAATGGTTTGTGAACAATGGACGCGCCCATGCTCTGCAAATTGGCGAGTCGCGTTTCGCTTCCTTCGGTGGATACGACGATGACGCGAATTTCCCGGGTCTCCGGATTCGCGCGCACACGCTGCAACATCTCTTCGCCGTTCATCACGGGCATGTTGATGTCGAGCAGCAATAAGTCGATCCACTCTTCACCCAACAAACGAAGGCCGTCTTCGCCGTTGGCCGCTTCGTGCACCGATGCCAGTGGAATGCCGCTCATCTTGAGCGTACGCACCACCATCTTGCGCATGACGGCGCTGTCATCCACCACGAGAACATTGAAGGCCATGGTTCTAAACCGCGTCTAGAGTTTGCATTCGGCACCGTTCACCTTGAGCGTGACTTCGCCCGTACCGACGTCCAACCACATCGTGCGCGACACCTGCACGCCACCCGTTTCCTGCGCATGCAGCATCACACCGTTCTTCCACAACAACCGGCGAAGCGCCAGGAGGTTGCGTTTGCCAATCTGATACTTGTCGTCTTCGTCCGACAAACCATTATGCGAACCACCCGCAACTTTCACGATCATGCGTTCCTTGCGCGCGCCCAGCTTGTAGCACTCCTTGAACAAGACGGGCACGCCGCTATCCACGAACATCGAAGGGTTCTGCACCATCTTCTCGGGATCAATCGCACCGGTGGGCAACATGACGTGCAGCAACCCGCCCACCTGCGCGACGGGATCGTAGACCGAGAGTCCCAGGCAGCTGCCCAGGGCATACGTCACGAGTCGTTCATCGGGATTGCGCGACAGCTTGAAGTCGGCCACCCCCACCACGCGATCGTGGCTGGTCATCACGGCGAGATTTGGCATCAGCGCACGTAGACCGCAGGTTGGATATACCGAAACTGATGCGCCGTTCCAGTCAGACTTTCACTGTGTCCAACAAAGAGATGTCCGCCGGGGCGCAACAGTGACCAGAAACGTTCAACAAGTCGCTGTTGCGTCTGCTTGTCGAAATAGATCATCACGTTGCGGCAGAAGATCGCGTCGAACGGACCGTGCATCGGCCAATGATCCATCAGATTGAGACGGGCAAAGTTCACGATTTTCCGCAACGGCGGTGTCGCGGACAGCCATCCCGCCTCATCGTTGCGATCAACACGCGACCAGAACCGCCGCCGCCATTCGGGCGGCACATCGTTCATGATTTCCGCGGGATACACGCCGGCTTGGGCCGCCGTCAACATGCGCTGGCTGATATCGGTGGCCAGCACGCGTGCATCGCGCACCGGTCCCATGGTGCTCTGATCCAGCAGCAACATGGCCAACGTGTACGGCTCCTCGCCGCTCGAACAACCCGCACTCCAGATCCGCACGTTTGGACCAAGCGACGGTAACACTGTCTCGCGCAAATAGTCGAAATGCGCGTGCTCTCGAAGGAAACTCGTCTTGTTGGTAGTGAGCGCGTCCACCATCTCCCCGAACTCCGGGTGCGCAGGACCGTCACCCACCAATTCGAGATACATCGCAAAATCGGCAATGGCCAATTTGCGCATGCGCTTCGCGAGTCGGGCCCGAACCAACCCTTCCTTGCCCGGACGCATGGCGATCCCGCAGTGATCATACAACAACGCCGCGACCCGACCGAACTGTTCCAGCGTCAGTTCGTGATCAGTGAATGCGGAGGTTGATGCAGCAGTGGCGAGCGTTGACATTGTGGAGTTGAATTGCGATTGCACGGATCAATGAAGCAACGCGCCGCTCAGGCAGCGTGCGCGCTTGTCGACTCCGCCATCTGCACGACTTCGTGCGCGGCGAGCACTTTATCAATATCCAGCAGGAGTTTCACGCGACCGCCAGCCTTGGCGATGCCAAGCAGCAGATCGGTTTGCACGCCATTGGCGAAATCCGGTGAATCGGCGATGTCGTCCTCGAGCAACGCGACCACTTCACTGACTCGGTCGACGACAATTCCGGTCTGCACATCACGCAGTTGCACGACAATGATGCAGCTTTCCTGTTCGGTACCGGCTTCCATTCCGAACTTGACGCGCAAATCGGTAATCGGAATAACCCGACCACGCAAATTGATCACGCCGCGAACAAATTCAGGCGTGCGCGGCACGCGCGTAATTGCCTGCATGCCAATGATCTCGCTCACCTTGAGAATTTCAAGACCGTACTCCTCACCCGCGAGGAAGAACGTGAGATACTTTCCGGCACGCGCCGATGCAATAAGTACGGCCGCACCACTCGAGGCCGGCCCCGCTGCGTTGTTCATAACACTGCCTTTGGAATTGCTCATGAGGCGAGTTTCAACTGCGGAGTCGTGAGCGACATCGTCTCACGTACGTCCAGAATGAGTCCTACGCGACCATCACCCAGAATTGCCCCGCCGCTAAAACCCGGCACGCGACCGAGTGCATCACCCAGCGGTTTCGCCACGACTTGTTGTTGTCCGAGGAGTTCGTCCACCATCAAGGCGGTGCGCTGAGCGCCATCCCCAACAATGACGAGCAAGGCGGCCAATGGATTCTCAATGGCACCGCGAACGCTGAACGTCCGATGCAGCCGAACGATCGGCATGAGTGCACCGCGCAGCAGCACCATCTCGCCCTGTCCCACAACCGTCGACAACATGGACGGTTCTGGTCGAAAACTCATATGAATCTGCGTCAGCGGAATAACAAACCGCTCGGCGCCCACGCGTACCAACATGCCGTCGGTGACGGCCAGTGTGAGCGGTAGCCGAAGCGAGAACGTCGTACCATATCCCGGGGTCGAGCTGATTTCGAGGCGCCCGCGAATGAGTTCCAGATTGCGACGCACCACGTCGAGCCCCACACCACGCCCTGAGATATCCGTCACCTTGTCGGCGGTTGAAAATCCCGGCGCGAAAATCAGGTTGAACACGTCGTTGTCGGTCATGCCGCGATCGGATTCGATCAGTCCCTGCTCGATGGCCTTGTTCACAATGCGGTCGCGATGCAATCCGCCACCATCGTCGATCAAATCGACGACCACATTTCCGGACGAGTGGTAGGCCGCCAGACGCACGGAACCGGTGCGAGACTTCCCGGCGCGATCACGATCGTCCGGCTGCTCAATTCCGTGATCCACCGCGTTCCGCACCATGTGCACCAGCGGATCGGCGAGAATATCCACGAGGTTACGGTCAATTTCGACATCCTCACCGTCCGTCGTGAACTGCACCGACTTTCCAACTTTGCTCGCCGTGTCGCGAACCACGCGCGCAAGTTTCTGAAACGTGGAACGCAGCGGCACCATGCGCATGCTCATGCTGAGCTCCTGCAATTCCCGAACAATCTTACCGGCGTGTGTGACCTTGCGCGTGAGATCGGGCGCCTGGCTGTTGGCCAGATGCGGGTCTCCCGCAATCATTGTCTGCGCAATCACCAACTCGCCAACCATGTTGATCAGGCGATCGAGACGGTCGGTACGCACACGAATTGTTGCTTCGGCCGTTGATTCGACCCGACTGGCGCGCGGCACTGTCTCGACGGTGGGTGCAAGCACAATTCCCGCCACATCGGCCGCTGGATTGTAGCCGTCGAGCGCAATCATGAGCGAGTGATAACCCGGCGGTTGCAACAACGCGCCATCGCCCGCCAGGGCGTCCTCGACGGCACCGAGAAGCGCCTTCAACATGTCGACGGACCGCAATGATAAATCCGCGCACGCCAGACCGTAGTTGATCGATCGGTCACGCACGCGCATCAACAGCGATTCCGCTTCGTGCGCGAATTCGGCGATGTGTGCGAGCCCGAGAAACGCGGCGGTTCCCTTTACGGTGTGAAACGCGCGAAAAACGGTGTTAACCGCTTCGGAGTCCTGCGGATTGGCTTCGAGCGTCAGCAGCGCCGCTTCGGAGGCGGAAATGTATTCGCCAGCCTCGGTGAGAAAATCCCGTAGCAGCGAAACGTCGGTGTCGGACGGCAGGACTTCGCCGGCAATTACGCGTAGCTCCGGCACCGCTGCGACCACAGCGTGCTGAACCGGTGGCAACGCCACCGCTTCCGATACCGCTGCACGCGATTTTGGCGGCGTTTTTGATCGTGGTTTGACCGTCGATTTTGCGCGCGATTTAGGCGTCGCCGCTTTGGTTTCCGGAACCGGGGCCGGTGCACTTCCCGACGCCGAGTTCAGCGCCTGATCGAGTGCCGCACTGACCGCATCGAGATCGGCCAATGCGTTCGGTGACCCACCGCCAATGATTGCGCCGAGCAGGCGTGCCGCACGAGCGACGTGCGGTTGGCACGCGGCCGACACACGGTTTTCGAAGGCCATCGCTGTCAACGCATCTCGCAGCACAGTGAGGTCACCGATATCGGTGACCTCGAGTTGCATCAATAGTGCGACTGCATCGTTTAGCGAAGTTGGAATCACGCGCAATCCACTCTCGCGAGTGTCTCTATTGCAAAAGTCGCGACTTCAGTGTTCACGCGGCGTCAAGCTGCATGGCCCTTGACTACGGTAAAGATTTCGTCAGCGAGCGCCTGGCGACAGTCGGCATGGCGAGTGGTGGCGTGCGCATCGTACGCCAGCGCGCGTGGATCGGTCGGCGACATCGAAATCAGCTGCTCAATCGACACCGATGGATCGAAGAGTTTCGCAACTTCGATCATGCGCTGCTCCATTTCATCAAGCACGGCCGATGCATGCGCGAGCTGCTGTGCGGTGATGTCCTGAAACTGCAATGCGCCCATCATCAGGAACAATTCGTCGCGAAGCGAGACACGCGCGGCCGCAGCCTTGCTACGATCTGGCGTTTCGCACGCGTCGATGCCGTCGAGTTCATCCACCAGTGTCGTGGCGCGATCGCAAGCGTCCATGATGTTGGTGGCCGCATCTTCAGTCGCGGACGTGACTTCGCGCAGTTTATCCTGCGTGATGCGCACCTTGCCAACCGCAGTGGTTTCAATGGCGGCGCGCCGTTCGCGCAAGCGCGTGAGCACCGAAAGGATTTGCGTGTTCGCTCGTTCGAGCAGCACCGAAATATTTCCGAGTCCGTCCTCGGAGGCCGGCGATGACCACGTTGGCCGAGCGTCCTGGACGTCGTGCAGTGCGCTCAGCTCATGATCCACCAGCCGTAAAGCGGCTTCGGACTCGTACAGTACTTCCTGCGTGCGATTGGTATTCATGGTTGAATTTGGCTCAGGCCGCGGCTGGAAGGATGGCGTCAATCTTTTCCCTCAGCACCTGCGGCGTGAACGGTTTGACAATGTAGTTGTTGACACCGGCTTCCATGGCCACCAGGATGTCGTCGCGCACGGAGCGCGCCGTCACCATCAGCACCGGAACGTGTTTGCCATCGCCGCGCAAGCGCAGCGCTTTGGTAAATTCCGTGCCGCTCATATTCGGCATGTTCCAGTCGGTAATCACGAAGTTGATGGAATCATCAAACTTCGCAAGCGCTTCGGCACCGTCCGCCGCTTCCACCGTGTCGCTGAATCCGATGCGCTGCAGCGAATTCACGACGATGCGACGCATGGTCGCGGAATCATCGACAACGAGGAACTTCATGGTCGATTAAATGTCGCCGCGGGTGAGAATGCGTCGTGCGACCTGGTCGACAACGTCGAGCGCATTGTAGGCACCTTCATAAACTTTCTGGCGGAGCTGGGCGACGCGTTCCGGGTCCATCCTGGCGCGTTCATCCGACTCGGCGCGCGACGCAAGCGTGCGTGCGGAATCCGAGATCTGGACCGAATCGCGTCGCGGGGACACGGGCGGAACTGGCGAGACAGGCTTGGGCGAACCACCGGCGCGCGAGGCGTTGGTGGAATCGGCAGGCGAGTTGCGATCCGGACGAAGCGGATCAAAAATGCTGTTGTTGATTTTCATCGGGTTTCCTCCTCCTCAGAGGACTATCGGCACCTGTTGACGAAACTTTAGCGTTCGGGCCGTAGCGGGCCGTTTACGCCATTCCAGACGCGTGGACGCCTCAGTATCGGACGTCCAGCTGAGACTGGGTTGTAGCCGGTGGTGTGACGGTACTCTTTTGGTAGGCATACCCGCCCACTCGGGGAAGCGGGCCGCCTGACTGCGCTGTGATTGCCTGTTGGGCCGCCAGTGAAAGGCGCTGCACCACATCCTCAAACGCGAGTTCCGCAAATTCCACGGACTCCATCTCGGTAATGGTGTCGCGGAGAATCGCGCCAAATTGGGAAGCCGAGGCGTCCTCGCGGGTCGCAATTTCGGAGGTCATGTCCATTAGCGCCTTCCGTCAAACGCAACGTTCTGTTGCGACTGATAGGCATTTCTTGCGGTACCGCCGCGATTCACGGCCGCGATTTCCTGGCGCAGTTCGGCAGCGCGTTCGGCGACACGCGCCGTCAGCACCGAAGTCGCGGCCAGTGAAGACTCCAACGACTCGCGCACCTGCATGATGAGATCGTCCGCCGTGTCGGCCGCTCGTTCAGCACCTACATAGAGTGGACCATCGGCCGTCGGACGTGCCACACGCAGCGTGATCAAGTGATCGTTTAACGAAGCCAGGACCTCGTCGCGTTGTGCCAACAAATCGGCAAAACGTTCGGGGTCATCGATATTGCTCACGGCGTCGTACGCAAGCTGATCGAATGTCTGGCACAACAGAAACGCTTCGCGTGCGGCGGCCGCACGGGCCGAAGACGCTTTGCGAACCGAAGCGACAATGCGATGAGCGGCGCTCGTCGTCACAGCACTATTGGCAATGAGTTACGCGGGACGCTTGGCGGGAGCCGCCAGGCTGCCTGCAGCACCGGTAAATCCGACGCGCAGTGTCTCGGTAATTTGAATCAGGCGGTCCACCTTTCGGGCATCACGGTGGAGACCGACGTCGGCCATTTCGGCCAACAGAAAGGTGTACAGGCTTCCGAGATCTTTTGCGATCCGACCGCCCTTGGCAAAGTCGAGCGTGGACAACAACTCGCTCACAATGCCGCGTGCCTTCGAGAGCGACACGGTACGCAAGTTCACGTCGTTGTTGCCAATCGCAATCCGGGCGCGCTGTAACTGCACAACCAGATGATCAAACAGAAGGACAACGAGCCGCTCAGGAGATGCAGACAGGATCTCCATTTCGCGATAACTCGCGACCTGCGTTGCGTAGGACATTTATTACTGGAAAGGCGTGGAAACGTAATTCGAAAGTTGAGCAGCGTCAGTTGTCATTATCGGCCGATGTATCTATCAGCTTGACGACAAAGATGCGATCGCACTCGTCAAATACGACTTGGTGCTGTTCAACCGGCTGAGTGTTGTTTCCATCTGCGCGTACCGTGCCACCAGGTCGGCGCGGCGCAGTTCGAGGCGGCGTGCGGCTTCATCGGCACGCGTGCGCAGCGTGCGAACGTTGTTATCGATACTGGTCGTTTGCGTGCTGATCGTTCCCGTACCAAAACGTGTGGCGTTATCGGTCGCGGTCACGAACGCCTGTCCCACACCAGCCAAACCAAACAACGCTTCGATTTCGGCCGGTTTGCCATCCAACGCCGTCTTCACTTTCGTTGCGTTGACATCCAACGTGCCGGTCTTGTTGAGCGAAACGCCCATCATTGAAAGCGCGCTGTACGTGGGATTCGTCGCAACGTTGGTGCGCAAGGCGGTGGTGAACGCACCCATCGTACTGCGAAGCGTGGGGTTGCCATACAACGCTGCCGTGGTATCGGAGCGCTGCTCCTCGAAAAACTTCACGAGGTTATTGTACGCATCCGCAAAACCCTGAATTGACTTGACGGCGTTATCCTGATCCTTGTTCACATTCACGTCAATGACCGAACCCTCTTCGGCATTCTGCAGCGACAACGTTACGCCGTTAATTGCATCCGTGATCGTATTCGAATGCCGCGTCAACAACACGCCGTCCACGCGGAGTTCGGCATCCTGCGACTTGCTGACCTCGCGTTGACGCCCCACCGACGACACTGAAGAGGATGCAAACGCGGCGGCCGCCCCATTCGCCTTCACCGCCGACAGAGACATCGTGAGCCGTGATTCACCGCCGTTCGCGTCGGTCAAATGGATGGCACCGTCTGCGCCAAGCACAGCCGCCGCAGTACGTGCGCCCGAACCGAAACCGTTGGTCGAGTTGTTGATTTTGTCGACCAGCGTTTGCATGGTGTCACTGGCGCCGATCGTAATACCGACCGAAACTGAGGAACCGTCACCGCGCGTTCCGCGCACGTTGATGGCATCACCAACAACCAGCCCGGTTGACACACCACCCACTTTCAAATTTGTCAGCAGCGTGCTTGCCGTTGCCGGGGCGTTGCTCCCGTCTGCGAACGGCTGCGTTGTGACTGCCTGGCGAACCGCCGTGAACTGTCCCGCGGCAAAGCCAAGCATGTCAATGACCGCTTGACTGCCCGCGTCATTCGGATCGGCGGTAATGTTACCGTCGGCCGAAATCTGAAATCCATCCGTCCCGCCATTTGAGCTGGTTTCGGCTGATGCCTGCCCACCTGCAGCATTGATCTTGGATACAATGCTCGCGATGGAATCAACCGCGAGATCAATGCTGATGATGCGGCCGTCCACCCGAATCGTGGCGGGCGATGGCGAAACGGAAACGCCGAGCGCCGACGCAATGGCTTCTGTTGTGGACGAGACGGTTGTGCTGCGCGAATCGACAAAACCCAACTCGCGCGTCAAACCGCCGCTGCCTTCTGTCAAATTGATGCCACTGCCACCGGCTGAGTCGCGTGTCAGGACGAGACGTCCGCCGCCGCTGCCGTTGGACAAAATGGTTGCAGTGACGCCCGTTGGTGTTGCACCGGCATTTGCATCATTGATCTTGTTTCGCACATCCGACAACGTGTCGGTGGCGGACACACTGACTGACGTGCCATTGATTGCGAAGTCTCCCGCGAAACCGAGCGCGGTGGTGCTTGATGCGACGGCGCTGCCACTGACTTTTGCGGCCTGTGCCAATTGCAACACTTCCACTTTATAGTTGCCAGGCGACGCCGCGCTCGTTGCCGAAACGCCAACGAGTGAGCGACCAGTGTCGGCGCTCAAAGAAGCGGTTGCCAGATAACCACCAATACCGCCGGCGCGCAGGGCACGGGCGGAGTCATTCATCTTGTCAGTCAGTCCTTGAAACGTAGTCCACGCGGCTTTCTGCGCGGTGCGTTTTGTGATCTGATCGGTGAGCGGCGTAACGGTGCGAGCTTCGTCGAGGCTCATCAACTGATCGACGATGCTGCTCCAATCAATGTTACTCGAAAGACCGCTGAAACTTGCGACAGGCATGGGACTACTCTCCTTTTCCTAGACGACTACCCCGCAGTCGCTTGGCGACTACGGGGTGCCGGGTCTTCGTGGGTCTAGCTTAAGCGTTATCGAAGAAGCGAGAGAACGCTTTGACCGCTTTGGTTGGCTTGCGCCAGCATCGCGGTACCAGCCTGCGCGAGAATGTTGTTCTTGGTGAACATCGCCATTTCAGACGCCATGTCGACGTCGCGAATGGTGGATTCTGCCGCTGACTGGTTGACGATTGCGGCCTTGATGTTCGCAATCGCGTAGCCCAGACGGTTCTGCGCCGCACCGATCGTGCCGAGTGCGGTGTTGACGGTGTCGAGGAGCGTGGTGACATCCGTCGCAGCACTAGTGCCGGCCGAAACATCCGACGCGGTCAATGCAATGGAGATGTCGATCGTGCTGGCGCCCGATGCCGTCGTGTCGGAAACCTTGAAGCTGAGGCTCGTGCCGAAAACGTCCGCGCCCTGGAAGTTCGTCGAATTCAAAATACGCGCGGCTTCATCCGACAGCGTTGAGTATTCAGAATCGAGTGCCGCGGTCTGGCCGTTGTTCTGTGACGACGCGCGCTGGATGTACAATTCCTTCTGACGTTCCAGAATGCGCTGAATCTG